>JBFJOD010000043.1:0-22507 GCA_041617795.1 Gemmatimonadota bacterium
CGCGTGGAATTCGAGACGTCAGCGTCGACGACCACCATGTTTGGATCCTTGTGCCCGAGTGCCGCCAGCGTCTTGCCGAACGCATCGCGGGTCGCCGGTCCCATCTCGAAGGATAGCTTACGCTCCACATCAGCACTTGTCTTTGCACGCATCCGGTCAGTGACTCCGTCGATTGATCGCTTTTCAGTTCTTCGAACAGATTCGTGTCGAGTCGTGATTCACTCACGCGCCAGTTCTGCTAACGCGATTTTCGCCTCTTCTCCTGTTAACGGTACACCGTGCTTCCGGTTGCCGGCTGTCTCCTCCTCGATGATGCGTATGCCCTTGCCTTTAACCGTACGCGCGACGATGATCTGCGGCTTGACCTTGACGCTGCGGACCTTTTCCAGCGCGGCAAATACCTGGCTGAAGTTGTGGCCGTCGATCTCCATGACGTACCAGCCGAAAGCCTCCCATTTGGCCTTCACCGGCTCGAGCGCCGGCATGACATCCTCCAGCCGGCCGGTTTGTTGAAAGCGGTTGAGATCGAGGATGGCCGTGAGGTTATCGAGGCCGTACTTGCCGGCCGTCATCGCCGCTTCCCAGACTTGGCCCTGTTGTGCCTCGCCGTCACCAATCATCACGTAGGTCCGATAGTCGCGGTCGTCGAGACGCGCGGCCAGCGCGTGGCCTATCCCGATTGAGAGGCCCTGGCCCAGCGAGCCGGTGGAGGCTTCGATGCCTGGCAGGCGCGTCATGTTGGGGTGGCCCTCCAGCGGGCTACCGATCTGACGGAGGTCCTTGAGCCAGCTAACCGGGAAGTAGCCACGTTCGGCCAGCACGGCGTAGAGGCCGGGGCAACCGTGACCCTTGCTGAGAATAAAGCGGTCGCGATCGGGCCAACCGGGCTTCTCCGGGTTGTGACGTAGCACACGGCCAAAGAAGAGTGCGGTGAGTATTTCCACCATTGAAACGGAGCTGGAGGGGTGCCCAGAGCCGGCTAGGGTCGTGGTTTCGATGATATGGCGCCGCAGAGTCCGGGCGATGCGCTCCAGCTCTGCGATGGGGGGTCGTCCGCTCGTCGTCAATCTCGGGACCTGGCGGTTAGGGTGAGGGTTGTCGAAAATACTCGCGCATTATATAGCGCCAGCCGCAGGTTCGACAGTCTTGGGACCGGGGTCTGTCGGTCGGAGCCGAATCTCGCAATCTTTTGGTGCCGGTTGCCCCGGGGTGAGGCGGCCGTCGCCCCGACACCGTTAACCGCAGGGTGTGGAGCCTTAATGACTAACGAGCATCGACCGATTCGTGTACTGGTTACCGGTGCCGCAGGCTTTATCGGTTCACATGTCGTCGAGCGCCTCCTGGAAGATGGCTTTTCCGTTCTGGGTGTGGACAATTTCGACCCTTTCTACTCGCGCGCGATCAAGGAAACGAATCTCGAAAATGCGCGCCGGCACCCACAATTCGAGTTCCGAGAGGGCGATCTGCGCGACCCGGCGTTTTTGAAAGGCGTATTCGAGGATGGCCGGCCGGAAGCGGTGGTGCACCTGGCCGCAAAGGCAGGCGTGCGACCGTCGATCAAGGAGCCCGAGGCCTATTACGAGACCAACGTGATGGGCACGATGCATCTACTTAAGGCGATGTCAAAGTCGGGCGTGCGGTCGCTGGTTTTCGGCTCATCGTCCTCCGTTTACGGATCTCGAGACGACGACCTGCCGTTTTGTGAAGATGATGACGCGGACCAGCCGATATCTCCCTATGCGGCGACGAAGCGCACGGGCGAGTTGATGTGCCACACTTCCTATCGACTCGAGGGTCTATCCTGCTGTTGCCTGCGCTTCTTCACCGTCTACGGCCCGCGCCAGCGACCTGACCTTGCCATCCATAAGTTCACACGGGCACTGGCCAGCGGCGAGCCGGTGAGCATCTATGGCGACGGCGGCGCGTTGCGCGACTACACCTATGTGGCTGACACGGTCGAGGGCGTACGCCGGGCGCTTTCCAAAGTCATGGATCTGGAAAAAGGTGCTTTGTTCGAGATCGTTAATGTGGGAGCCGGTCGGACGATCTCTGTGAACGAGTTGGTCCATCTGCTGGTGGGGACTCTCGGTGTGGAACCCAGCATCAAGCGTTTGCCTGTTCAACCGGGCGATGTACCGCGTACCTGGGCGGATATCTCGCATGCTCGTGACCTGCTTGGGTATGAGCCGCAGGTACCGATCGAGGAGGGGCTGCGGCGCTTCGTGGCTTGGTTTCGCGAGGTGAATCAGCCTGGTTGACTTTCCGAGCCGCCGCATCGCCCTGGTGCTGCTGAGCGGCATCGGCGATGTGGTCCACGGTCTGCCCCTGGTCAACGCGCTGAAGCGCGACGACAAGGATCGCCACATCACCTGGGTGGTGGAGCGGTCGCCGTCACCGCTTCTGCGCCCACACCCTGCGGTGGATGATGTCGTTCTGTTCGACCGTGTCCGTGGTCTGTCCGAGGTTCGGGCGTTGCGTCGCCAACTAAAGACCCGGCGTTTCGATCTCGTCATCAACTGCGGCATTTACTTCAAGTCAGCGATACCTGCCTTCTTCGCTCCGGCTATCCATAAGGCGGCGTATGGACGCGACCGGGCAAACGACCTGGTCTGGCTGTTTGCCAATCATCGCCTGCCACCCCGCGGTCCGGGTCACCGTCAGGACATGTACCTCGAGTTTCTTGACTTGCTAGGTATCGAACGGGACCCGTTGGAATGGCGGCTGACGATTACCGAAGAAGAGCGGGTAGAGCAGTCGCGTTTTTACGAGGGTCTCGCCGCGGAGCGGGTGGCTGGCATCGTCACGACGTCGGCCATGGACTCGAAGGACTGGCCGACGGATCGGTTCTCCAGGGTCGCGACTGCGCTAGAACGCGACTTCGGATTCCGAGTCGTGTTGTTGGGAGGACCGGGTGAGCGCGAGCAGACCCGTGCTCGAGCGGTAGCGCGGGCCAGTGAGGCGCAGACAGTGTGGGCGTTGGGCCGCGAACTGCGGCGGCTAGTTTGGCTGCTGGAG
The DNA here is from genome assembly GCA_041617795.1 of Gemmatimonadota bacterium. Classification (GTDB taxonomy): domain Bacteria; phylum Gemmatimonadota; class Gemmatimonadetes; order Palauibacterales; family KS3-K002; genus JBFJOD01. The sequence goes on from JBFJOD010000043.1 coordinate 3,016, forward strand.
CGCTGCGATCTGGTAATCGCTCCCGATACGGGTCCTCTGCACATCGCCCGGGCGCTGGATACCCCGGTCATCGGGCTGTACGGGCACACCGACCCACGTCGCGCCGGGCCCTATCGCGCCTTCGGGGAATTGATCGTCGATCGGTACAACTATGAAGGCGACGGCCGGCCTTACGAAGGGCCGGTGGAACGGCAACACCCGGCCCGGCCCGGGGCGCGCCCTGGCCGAATGGAGCTGATCGATCCCGACGACGTATTGGATAGAGTGCAAACCGCCGTCGGTCGCTACCTCAGCGCCCGCGGACCGGCGCGCTGACGCAGTATTGCCATGATCGCCGAACTACAGCGGCCGAACCCCCGGGTCGCCATCGTCATGCTGAGCGCCATCGGTGATGCGGTGCACGTGCTGCCCGTGGCCAACGCCCTGCGGCGGGCCGTGCCGACGATGCATCTCACATGGGTGATCCAGCCCCTACCTCATATTCTGGTTCGGAATCACCCGGCAATCGATGAGTTCATCATCTTTCGCCGGCGTCGCGGCATGAGTGCGGTCGGTGAGTTCGCACGGATGCGGCGCGAGTTAAGGCAACGGGAGTTCGATCTGGTGATCGACCTGCAAGTCTACTTCAAGGCTGGATTGCTCACGTGGTTTACGCGCTCGGCGATGAAGTTGGGCTTCGATCGGCGACGCGCCCGCGATCTCAACTGGCTGTTCACGACCCGTCGTATCCCGGGACACGCGGACCAGCACGTCCAGGATCAGTATTTCGAGTTTCTTTCTTACCTGGGCATCGATCCGGAACCGATCGAATGGAACATCGCAATAACTCCGGAGGAGCGGGAGGCTCAGCGACGGTTCTTTGCTGCGATCGACAAGCCGGTCTGTGCCGTTGTCGTCGGCAGTAGCAAGGCCAAGAAAGACTGGCCGGCGGAGCGCTACGCTCGATTGCTCGAGATCATCGAAGCCGAGTTCCACTATCAGACCGTGTTGATCGGCGGCCCGTCAGCGCGAGAGCGTGCCACGGCCGCGGAGGTGAAGCGACTGACGCCGGCCGAGCCGCTGGACGAATTAGGTGACGACTTGCGTCGCCTGGTGTACATCGTGGATGGCTGCAGCCTTCTGGTGAGCCCGGACACGGGGCCCCTGCACATCGCTCGTGCTCTCGAAACGCCGGTAATTGGGCTCTATGGATACACCAACCCGAAGCGCAGCGGCCCCTATCAAAAGTACAGCGAGCTGATAGTCGACGGCTACGCGCGCTATTCGGGGGAGGAATACCCTGTCAGCATGGACTACCGGAGTGACGGAATGGAGCGAATCAGCGTAGAGATGGTGCTTAGCAAGATCGAACTGGCGGCGAACCGATACGTTGCCGGCGGCGGGGGTATCTCGAAGCCCGCGACCTAACTGACGTGTTTCTGGTCGAGTTGGGAGCGGATGCTGTCGAGCAGCTCGCTGGTCGTCCAGGGTTTGTGAAGGAAGGGAACAGCGGGATAGCGGTTGGGCCCGCTCGATACGTCTTTGGCCGGGTATCCGCTCATTAGGACGAAGCGGACATCCGGCAGCTCGCGCCGGGCGATCTCGAAGAGGTCCGTGCCCGACATCTTGGGCATTACGACGTCTGAGATGACCACGGCGATCTTGGTGCCCAGTTCTCTTAGGATCTCGAGAGCTTCTTGGCCATTGCCGGCCTCGAGAACGTGATAACCATTTCTTTCCAGGACGCGCCGGGCCGTTCTCCGCACCGCGTCTTCGTCCTCCACAAGCAATACGGTCTCTCCGCCACCGACGGTCCCGCTGGAGCGCGATTGATCATCCGCGGGCCGCGCACCGGTGTAAGGCGGAAAATAGAGACTTACGGTTGTTCCACCACCGAGTACGCTTTCGACGTCAACGAACCCGTTGTGTTGCTTGATAAGCCCGTAAGTCATCGGCAAGCCGAGACCCGTTCCCATGCCGACTGGCTTGGTGGTGAAGAAGGGATCGAAGATGTGCTGTAGCGTCGCCTCGTCCATTCCCTGACCGGAGTCGCTGACCGTGAGAACGACGTAGTCTCCGGGTTCTCCCCAACCGCGATCGGCACGGTGCTGCTCGTCGAGCTGGCCGCCGGTAATCTCGATGCGGAGCTTGCCACCCGCAGGCATCGCGTGGCTGGCGTTCGTGGCCAGATTGATCAAGATCTGTTCGATCGCGACGGGATCGACCATCACCTCAGGCGCAGGTTCACTTGCCACGACATCCAGCTCGATATTCTCAGGCAGCAGCCGGCGCAGAGTCACGGAGAACGCTTGTACCAGCTGTGACAGGACTATTGGTTTCAGGGCGAGCATCTCGTGTCGGCTGAAGGCCAGCAACTTGCGGATCAGTGTGGCGCCGCGGGCGACGGCTGCTTGCAGGTGCGTCAGCTCACTCTGCAACTTCAGCTCCTGGGGCGGCAGCTCGCGAGCTACCAGTTCGGCGTTTGCCTGGATCACCGTCAAAAGGTTGTTGAACTCGTGAGCCAGCCCACCTGACAGATGCCCCAAGGCTTCCATCTTCTGGGCCTGGCGGAGTTGCTCTTCGTTGGCGCGCTGCGTTGTGATATCGCGAACGGTGGCGACAACCTCGTTGTCACCACTGCGCACGATGCGCGCCTCGAAATGGCCACCGCGTTCATCTCCCGGTAGCTCATACTCAAATATCTGATCGGCGCCGGTCTCGATTGCTCGCCTGATCGCCTTGAGCGAGCGTTGGGCTACGTCCGCTGGCAGTGTATCTGCGATGTTGCCGCCAAGGAATTCCTCCGGTTCCACGTAGGTAGGGAATCCACCGGCCGCTGAGTAGTCGAGGATCGTGCCATCGGCCCTGATTCGGAAGATGTTGTCGGGAACAGCCTTGAGTAGTGCTTCGTGTCGTTCGGCCAAAGAACGATGACGTTGCTCGCTGGCCTGCAGCAGCTTGCGCTGGCTGTGCCGACGCCGCCAGTACTGTGTGCCGAGCGCCAGCATCGTCAGGAACCACAGCGCCAGGGCCGTCAATAATGCCGGGTGCCGATAGAACGGCGGTGGGACATGGTAAGTCAACGTGGCTGGGGTGGATTGCGTACCGAGCAAGCTCTTCGCTTGGACGGCCAAGGTATGATCTCCGGGGGCAAGCTTGGGCACCGAGACCTCGCGAGCTGTGCTCCAATCGGACCAGACGCCCTCATCGATACGGTAGCGTGTCTCGATTGCCGAGGGGAGCAATTCCCCACGATAGGCGAAAGCGTGCCAGTGAAACAGCGTTGTTTCCGCGTCGATGGTGGGTGGACGGATTTCGAGGATCGGCGGTGGTGTCGCGGCTCTATCCAGGCCAAGCGAGTAGAGGCCGCTGCCGACGGTGCCGACATAGACGCTGTCGTCGGTCACGAGAACCGGCCAGAGCCGAGTATTGTCCAAACCGGTACCGGTATGGAACGATGTGAGGGTCCCGAGCCGATATCGAGTCAGGCCACCGTAGGTTGCGATCCAAACCGCGCCATCCTCGCTGACCGCGATGTCCGACACATCGCCGTGCACCATGCCTTCCTCTACGGTCAGGTACTGCGGTTGTCCCTGGATATCCAGGTACCCCAATCCGAGGCCCCCGACTTGGTGACCGAACCAAATGCGGCCGTCCTTCCCGACGGCGAGGGTGAAGACGCGAGGGTGTCCCAGTCCGTCGGCTGGTGTCCAGTGCCGCCATTCGCCATCCCGCCAGCGGCTGATCCCGCCAAGCGTTGCGAACCAGAGTTCACCATCGCGGCCTTCGGCGAACTCGTAGACGCGGCCGTTCAGCAGGCCTTCCGAGGTCCCCCAGCGTTCGAAGCGGGTGCCATCAAAGACGAACGCCCCGGGTTCGGGGCTGCCAGTAAGGCCGAGCCCGAGAAACCAGAGACGCCCCTGGCTGTCAGATTTAACCCGGTGCACCCGATCGGCGGTGAGTCCTTGGGCGGCGCCATATTGCCGCCAACGCCTGCCGTCCCAGCGGAAAGCGCCCGGATAGTCGCGACCGCTCGTGACCCAGATGGCACCGTCGCGGTCTTGGGCGAGTCCAGTGATGACCGCGAGGCTTTGATTGCCGATCGAAGTGATCCGCTCAACGGAGCCATCGACGCGGCGGATCGCGATTCCTTGGTTGGTTCCGAGCCAGATGTCGCCGGTCGAGGTGTGCAGTATCGCGTTAACCTGGTTGGCGGACAGCGTAGTACCGAGTCGCTGTCTATTCCAGATAGGACGCGAGGGGTGCAGAAAGAGCCCGCGGTCGCTTCCGACCCAGAGGTCGCCTTGGGAGTCGTACCGCAAGAACCGTGGACTGAGAAGCTCGGACGGCACCCGTTCGATCGACTGCCAGACCCCCTCGCTCAGCATCTGGACCAGACCGAAATGATCGGTGACCAGCGCCTGCCCGGCCCGGCCTACCGCCATCGCCATCACGTAGCCACTGCCCTCCCGCCTCACCTTCTCGGGCGCTGAGCCGGGTCTTCGCTGCCAAAGATCGTTCCCGGCATGAAAGAAAGTCGTCCCGAGGTCATCCTCCTGAATGTCTACAGAGTTCGAATCGAGCACCTTTCGCCAGGAAACACCGGACCATTCGAAGGTCCCGCCTTCACCCGTCAACCAGAGCGTGCCCGCTGCCGTCCGACGGATATGGACGGTCTCATCCATCTCGAATTCAGGCGGAATCGGGATGGTGGTCAGACTGTTGGAGGCGAAGAGCCAGAGCTTGTCTTCGGCGAGAAGTAGTAGGTGGTCCTCGTCGAAGGGGATCGCCTCGTGGATTTGCAGCGGATTGTTGGACTCTCGTATCGGTATGAGTTCGATGCTCCGCCGCGTGGCTCGGAAGAGCCTTCCGCTAGCAGTCAGCAGAACGCCGCCTTCGAGATCGGCCGCCAGGTGATTCTGTGATGGCCAACCCATTCCGCCGGGCAGCGCGACCGGATGCCAGCGGAAGTCATCATACCAGGCGAGCCCGGTTCCGGTCGTGACCCAGAGGGTCCCGGTCGTCGTCTCGACGAGATCTAAGCTCTGGTTCGAGGGCAGCCCGGTGTCCTTCGTATAGGGAACCCAGCGCCAGGCGACATCGATCCCCGCTCCCTGGCCGTGCAAGAGGGCCGGCGACAACAGCAAGATCACCAGTCCGGCCAGCAACCCGTATGGAATGGAAGGGCGACAGGTGGTTAGGCTCTTGCCCGCGGCACTGAAGGCCAATTCGGTCATGTCGTGCGCAACAACATTCGAGTCAAACAGGGGGGAGGGGGGGATCTCATCCGCCTCGTGGCGCGTAAAGTTTGCAGCCTTGAGCGGTCTTACGCAATGCTTAGCGGATCCCGGCAGAATAGAAGGGCGAACCGCCCATAGTGCCGCTCGGCGACTCAGCTTTGCTTTCTAGCCGCGAACGTATCCACCGTCCGACGCAATACGGCGTCATAGCGCTCGATCATTCGCTCCTGGCTGAATTCAGTGGTCGCGCGCAGCCGTGCTGCCCTAGCCATGCGTCTTCGTCCCTCGAGGTCCGTGGCCAGCCAGCGAATCGCGTCGGCGACGCGCTCCCAACGGTTGGCTGGCACCAAAACGCCCTGTAGGCCGTCCTCGACCTGCTCCGGGTGACTTGTGGCATCGCTGAGGATGAGCGGGAGTCCGCAGGCCATCGACTCGATGACCGAGTTTGAGAATCCTTCGGCTGTGGAGAGGTGAGCGGCGGCGTCGGCGGCGCTCAATACCTCGGGGATGTCCTCGCGGATCCCGGTGAAGATAGTGGGGGCGCGCAGTTCTGTAGCCAGGCGTCGCAGGTCCGCCAACGTGGGTCCACCACCAACGATAAGGGCATGTACGCGCAGGTCACGTGGCAATTCGGTGACTGCTTTCACCAGCAACTCGACATTCTTGCGTGGTTGGACCATGCCGTGAAAGCTGACGACGAACGCGTCCGCTGGGATGCCGAGCTCTGTCCGCATACGATCTCGTTGTTGTGGCAAAGGCCGGTAGCGCTGGGTGTCCTTGCCGTTGTGGATCACTTGGATGGTTGTCTGCTCGAGCCACGGTGCAGTCTGCAATATACGCTTGCGCATCACCTGCGAGTTCACGATGAGCGCTTGCACCTCGCGACCCCAAAAGTGGCGATAGATATAACTGTCCTTGAGTGGGCTGGGCGCGCCGTGCCTGTGCACAATGGGAAAACCTCCGCTCAGCCAGCGGGCGGCGGCGCTGAGCTTCACATCTTTGCGCTTGTCGGCGAGGACGATATCCGGACTGACCGTGCGGTTGAGTCGCGCGAGCTGATAAACGCGGTAGGGATTGAGCTCAGCTTTCAATGCGATAGGTGCGAGCGTCAGTCTGGTTTCATCCCGCAACCGTTCGTAGATGGCGCTGTTCGGATGACAGGCGAGTGTAACGTCGTGACCTTTGTCGGCAAGGCCGATTCCGACCTCGGCGGCGGAAGTCAGGCCACCACCCCAGCCCCGGGCGGAGTTTACGAAGACGATTCGCATCTCAGTCCGATAGTGTTCCCATCATCGTGGCGCGATCATAGCTGCCGGCCGGGACTAAGGGCGCTTCGCCGATCGACTGGCTTAACCTTGGCTCGGACTGCTTGCTGTTTCAATCCCGGGGCTGGCGTGTTGGGCGAAAAAGTGCTCGTAGCGCTCAATCATTGTGTCACGGCTGAAATCTTCAACAGCGCGCTTTTGAGCGGCCCGGCCCATTCGTGCGAGGTCTTCCGGTGCGCTTGCAAGCTTAAGGATCGCCTCAGCTACGCTCTCGACGTCTCCCGGTCGCACGAGATATCCGTGCTCTCCATCGGTAATTTGCTCGGCATGGCTCGTCGCGTTGCTGGCTATCACAGGCAAAGCGCAAGCCATCGCCTCGAGGACCGAGTTCGGCATGCCCTCGGCGGTGGAAAGATGAGCTGCAGCATCCGCAGCGCTTAAGATGTCCGGTATGTCGGTGCGGAAACCGGCAAAGGTAGTTGGAATTTCCAGTGCAGACGCCAATTGCTGCAGTTCGTCGGTTCTGGGACCGTCTCCGATAATCAGGGCGTGTACGCGGAGACGCGTGTTGGCGGCTGCCACACCGCGTATCAACAAGTCAAGGTTTTTGCGGTATTCAGTCTTTCCGTGGTAGCTTACAACGAAAGCATCTTCTGGGATGCGCAACTCACGACGTAGCTGACCGCGAAGCTCCGGTCGCGGTCGATAGCGAACCGAATCGACCCCGTTCGGAATCACAGTGATTGGCTTCTTTTCCAACCAGCGAGACTCTTGCAGGAGCAGAGTCCGCATCACGTTCGATGGTACGGCAAGAGCGCGTACGCCGCGTGTCCAAAGAAAGCGATAGTGTGGCGAGTTCTTTAGAGGACCGGGGGCCTTATGAGCATGAACGAGAGGCAGTCGACCTGCAAGCCAGCAGGCGGGCACAGCAAGTTTAATGTCTTTTGTTCGGTATGCGATCACCAGGTTCGGTCGAGCGTTTAATAGGATCGAGGCCAACCGTGCAATCCGCAGAGGATCAAAGTCTCCACCAATCCGGATCGGCACGGTACTAAGTCGCCCGTCTCCCCGAAGTCGCTCATCAAGACTGCCTTTCGGGTGACAAGCGACGGTGATGTCGTGGCCCCGGTCGGCCAGGCCCGTACACAATTCAAAGGACCAGTTCTCAGCCCCGGCCCAACCTCTGGCCGAGTTCAGATAGAATAAGCGCACCAGACCGCTCGATGAACGGTTAGCGGCACCACTGGCACTGTCATGCCGGAATTCGGGTCAAGTAGGGTCGTGTTCATTTTAGGCGGTTTGCTGCGCAGCGCCACTTGGCGCCTATACAAGCGAGCATGCTACCAGTCCCTGCGGAGGCGCGCAAGTGACGGAGACGAGCTTGCGATCAGTTGGCAGCCTTTGCAGGTAGCCAGATAGTGATCGCATCTGTGAGCTTCAGGGGACGAAAGCCGTTTTCAGCGGCGTACTGTACGAACGGTTCTTCTAGACTGCTGGGTTCGAGCCCAACGAGAACGCCGGCCGGTGGTTCCTTCGCCAACAGAGCGGCAAGCTCGGTCTGCGAGACTATCCCGAGGCGCGCTCGCTGTTCCGGGGACAGCAAGTGTGCGGTCCGCCAGACAAACGGGCTGGTGACGAGCTGGCTGTAGATCTCAGCGCCGCCTTCCAGCGGTAGAATGGGGCCCAAGGTCAAGACTTTGGCGGTGCCAACGGCGGTGCGGATGTCGCGGCCGAGGCGGTGGACTTCCGCTGCCACCGCCGGTTCGGATGAACCCGGACGAAAGACTGTCCAATACGATGGTATCGCGCGCAGCGCGCAGATGATCACGGCAACCGCGAACAGCCGGAGCATCGGCCGGCGGTCGTGTCGCAGGCGGAGCCGGTCGATCCCGATCAGCACCGCTAGTAGGCTGAACGGGATCAGTGCGTAGAAGTACTGCCGGAAGGCCGGCGTAGGTGCCAGAGAACCGGCGAAGGCGAAGCCGATCAGCGCGAGCGCGAACGCTAGCGGGCGGTGGGAGGAGATCCAGAGGTTCCTTACGCCAATCTTGACGGTCACAAAGCCAAGCAGGACGAAGATGAGCAAGTTACCGGGATCAGCCACGCGCTCTAGAAAGTAGAGCAGCTTTCCGAGTGGCGACATAGCGCGAGTGAAGCCGCTGGCTTGTCGGTACGCCGTGTTCAACCCAGGGTATAGAAGGTTCCCGAACAGAAACCCGTCGGGCGCTGCGGCAAAGAACAGCAAAAGCGGTAGGAGGGCCAGCGCGATGCCGGCCGCGAACCAGGCAGTGCTGACGAACGCCTGCTGCTTGCCTGCGTCCGGGTAAAGGAATAAGCCGCCGGCCAAGAAGGGCAGAACCAGTGGTAAAGCCGTTAGGCGCGTGCCGATCGCCAGGCCTAACAGCAGACCGGCAATGAACATGATCCCTTTGCGTGGCGCGGCTGAATTCCCGAGCAGAAAAGCCACGGCGGCTGCCAGACTGAACAGGACCGACGCATCGTGGTTCCACGCCAGTCCACTCGTGTAGGTGAATAGGGGGTTGGCCGCCAGCAAGATCATCGATCCGGCCGCGACGGCGAGGCGTGTGCGGGTCGTGTCGTCGGCGAAGAGTCGCGAGGCGTACCAGGCAATCAACGCCAGCAAGCTGATGCTGCAGGCGGCTGAGAATAGCCGGGCGCTCATCAGCAGGTGATCAGTCAACAGGAAGAGAGCGGCGTACGGCGCAATCAGGTAGGGTACGTGGAAGTAAGGATAGTCGACGTATGGTAGCAGACCGTGTTTCGCTAACACGTAGGCGCTGGCGATGAACTGGTTCTCATCGTGGTCCAGTTTCTTGTACAGGCTTGCTAGTACTATAAGCACCGCGAGCAAAGCGAAGAACGCCCAGAGTGCGACACGCGGTCGCCATTCCTCCGCCATGCCCGGTTTCAGCGAGCGCGCCGCGAAAGTCTGGACCTGACCTTTCTGTTGACCGTCAGTACTTGAGCCCGGCAAGCTGGATTCCCTGCACGAAGTAGCGTTGAGTGAATAGGAACAATAGGAGAATTGGTACGACCGCTGTCACCGCCGCCGCCATCTGATAGGGCCAATTGGTGAAGTAAAGGCTGTGGAACGCGGCAATCCCGACTTCCACCGGCCGCATTCCCATCGACCGCGTCACGATTAGCGGCCATAAGAAGCTCTTCCAGGTCTCGACGAACGAGAAGAGCGCGACTGTGGCCACGGCTGGCTTGGCCAGCGGCAGCGCCACCTTCCAGAATACCTGCCACTCGTTTGCCCCGTCGATACGGGCGGCATCTTCCAGTTCGCGCGGCAGTGAAAGAAAGTATTGGCGCATCAGGAAGATTCCCCAGACTCCGATCAGTTCCGTGACGATGAGGCCGGCGTAAGTGTCCACCCAACCCAGCGCGCCGACGATGAGGAAGCGAGGGATGAGTAGGACGATGACCGGCACCATCAAGTTCGCCAGGAACAGGATAAACACTTTATCGCGTCCGGGGAAACGTAGTCGCGCAAAGGCGTAGCCGGCAGTGGCGGCGGTGAAAACCTGCCCAATCACGATGAACAGCGAGATGATCGCCGAGTTGAGGAAGAAACGGGCGAACGGCGCTGCGCTGAGCGCGTCGGGGTAGTTGCGCCACAAAGGTTCAGCCGGCAGAAGCCGCGGCGGGAACTTGTAGACCTCGAATTCGTCCATGAGTGAGGTCGAGATCATCCAGAGAAATGGCAGGAGCATTGTGATGCCGAGGGCGATGGCCAGTGCGTAGATGAAGAAGTTGCCGCCGTCTACTCGCCGGGCAGCTTGGGTCGGCAGATCGCGACCTGGCCGGTTGACGCTACTTCGCTCCATCAGCTTGGCGTCATCTTTCGACCTAGCAGCCGGAACTGCAGAAGCGTGATCGCGAAGATTACGGCGAACAGCACCCAGCTCATCGCAGATGCGTAGCCCATCCGCAGGAACTGCCAAGCGTTTTGATAGATATGGTAGACGATGACATCGGTTGCGTGCAGCGGACCACCTTCGGTCATGACGTAGACGAAGGTAAAGACCTGAAACGATCCGATCACCGAAGTCACGAGCACGAAGAACGTCGTCGGACGCAACAACGGCAGAGTGATCCTCTGGAACCGGCGCCACGGCCCTGCACCATCGATAATCGCCGCTTCGTATAGCTCGTTGGGAATGGCCTGTAAGCCGGCCAGAAATATGACCATCTGGAAGCCGATGTGAATCCAGATGGCCATGAGCATCAGCGCGAGCAAAGCGGTGGACGGACTGTTGAGCCAGGGAAACGGCCCCAAGCCAATCGAGCCGAGCACCCAATTGAACAGCCCGAAGTCCGGGTCGTACATCCACTGCCAGACGATGGAGATAGCGACGAAACTTGTAATGTAGGGTAGGAAGAACACTGCGCGCAGGAGTGCCACGCCCCTGATCGAACGGTTGAGCAGTATCGCGACACCCAGCGCCAACGCCATCGTCGCTGGCACGTACAGTGAGTAGACCGCAGTGTTCTTCGCTGCAGTCCAGAAGAGCCCGTCTCCGGTCAACTCGCGGTAGTGCCGCAAGCCGACGAACGGTTTGGCGGGCTCGAGAAGGTTCCATTCGTGGAAACTCAGGTAGAAGGCGAAGATCAGCGGCGCGGCAGAGAACACCAGCAGCAGGATCAATGACGGCGCGATGAACGACCAGGCGCCGATCGCTTCCCGTAGCTCCAACCCGCTGCGCGAAGCCGCCCGCAAGCTTCCGAACACCAGAACGCCCACCGCCAGAAGGCTGTAAAGTCCGGCTAGCCAGAACAGCACCGTTTTGCGCGAGTCCTCGAGCGGCGGTCGTAACAAGACGATCCGGTCCAGCGCGGCGGTGTCGGCGACGCGATACGCCCAGCGCCGACCGGCCAGGCCGATCCGCCCCGCCTCCCTCGCGGCGGGGAAAGCAGAGAGAGCATCGCTGCTAGACGCGATCAGGGAATCGGCTCGCTGAACCACGACGTCGCTGCCCACGAGCGCTGCCAACTCAGCGGGCGCAACGCCGTAAGGTTCAACGAGACTGACCGCCATGCGAGCGCCCATCTCCAGTAGAGCATCGCTGGCCGCGCTGGAAACGTGTGCGTCAGTCGCCGCGAGCCAGGCAGCTGCGATCATTGGAGGCAGCAGGGCCAAACCCAGGCGTGAGCGCCGGAGAGCGGACCGGGTCTGGCGCATCTGCGACCGCCAGGACAGGACGATTGTCAGGACACCGGCTAGAACCAGGCCTGCCAGGGGCCAGGCCGGCGAACCGGGAAGTGCAGGCGCCGAATCGGTTGCCCTGACCAGGATGGCGCCCATCATCTCCCAGTCATCGAAATCTTTGAGAGGTATCGCGGCCACAGAAGTACCGTCGAGAAACGAGCTGATCGGGCGATCGAAACTGGCCAGCGAGTCGAGAAGTGCCTGCGAGATCGAGGTTGACCAGCCATCGCCAACGCTGACGGCGCGCCCGGTGTCGAGGTAGACCGCGACATCGTAGCCAAGCGCCCGGCGCAGATTCTCGAGCGGAGCCGCATCCAGTCGCAACAGAGCGACGTTGATGTGTCCGTCGATCGGCAGATAGGCGATCCAGACGCTGCGTCCGTCAATCGCGGCGACGTCCAGTACGGGTGCGCCACGGCGCGCAGCCTCAAACAGGGTGCGGGTGCGGGCGCCGCCCGGGCTCAGAGGCAAAGGGGCCAGGCCCGGCGGCTGACTGGCGATCACCTCGCCGCTGCTGTCATAGAGCGTCTGCTGTTGCACGCCAAGGCGCGATGGGTTCAGCGGATAGGCCGGCGAAGCCGACAGTTCTTGCAAGAATGAATCGCGCTGATGGCTGAAGTATTGGACGGCTCGTTGCGCGGCGAACCGATCGATCTCCGGGGTCAGCGCCGCGCGACTGTGGCTAGCGATGTAAAGGCCGCCTGCGACCAGAATGACGGTCGGTACGGCGACGAGGAGGAAGAAGGCCTGGCGCAAGCGGTCGGTCACGGTTTCAGCTGCCGGGCGTTGCCAGGATCTGATCGATTCGGCGTGCGACATCTGCTGTGACCACGGCCAGCGGTTCGCCGGCAAAGATCACCCGGTCAAAGATGTCCGGAAACTGGACCTCGACTTGGGCCCACTTCTCTACCGTCGAACCCCACGACATGCGACCGGTCTGCGCAGCCTTGAAAAAGGTGCCTTCCAGGCCATAGCGATCGGCAGCCACGACTTGTTCGTGAACGCTGCGCAAAGACGGTATCGCCAATCCGAACTCTGCGCGCTGTCGCTGGGCGTCCGCCGCTGACAGATGGGCCGCCAACTCGACGGCGAGTTTCTTATGGCGCGTGTTGTGAGGGACAGCCCAACCAGCGGCGTACAGCACGGTAACGGGATCGCGGTTCTGGAAGCGAGGTAGCGGTACAACGGCTACCCGCACTCTGCCCTCGTCGATGTAGTGGCGAATGCTGGGCAACCACCAGTGACCGCTGGTCACCATCCCGATGCGGCCCGTTAGAAACATGTTGCGCTCCCATCCCTGTGCTTGGCGCTGCACGTCGACAGCCGGCACGACGCGATGGACGGTCACGAGATCGGTGAGGAATTGAATCGCGGCCTGGGTTTGCGGGCTGTCCAAATAGCCGCTGGCTCGGCGACCGTCAGGACTCAACACGTCGCCGCCGACTGCCCAGACCCACGGCTGCCACAAGTAAAAAGCCCGTCGTACCAGGGTTCCGTAGCTGTCAAAACGGCCATCGCCGTCGATGTCACGAGTCAGCCGTTGAGAGATCGATAGGAAGTCGTCCCACGTCCAGTCGGGCGTCGGCAACTCGACGCCGGAGTCTTCGACTAGTTGGACGTTGCAGTAAACGACGATGGGATTGAAATCCTTGGGGAAGGCGTAGAGGCCGCGCGGTCGCCGGAAGGTCTCCAACACCTGCTGGTAGTAAGCGCTGGTATCGACGCCGATTCGGTCCAGATAGGGTGCTACGTTGACCAGCAGTTCGCGCGCGATGAACGGGGCGGCGCCATAGGAGCCGTTGTCGAGCAGCGCCACGTCCGGCGGCTTACCGGCGACGATCGATGTCAATAAACGCTCGCGGTAGTTGGCAGAGATCGATTCATACTCGATTCGGATGTTTGGGTAGCGCTCGAGAAACTGGTCGAGGATGCGCTGCTCGATGGCGCGTTCCTCGGGACCGGCCCACGCCATGACCCTGAGGACCGTCGCACCTTCCCGATCGCTTGCACAACCCAGCACGACCACGGGTATCCAGACGCACAGTACGAACCACGGTGCGACGGATCTCATGGTCCGATCCGCTCGCCGTTGGGCTGACGGAACAGATGAACCTTGGCCGGCGGGATTTCTACTCCGACATTGGCGTCCACCGCCACCCGCACGTCAGCCGCCACGCGTGCGATGACACGGGTGCCGTCGACGGTGTCCAGATGGACGTACTGCTCGCTGCCAATAGGCTCGATAACGCGGACGAGTGCGGTGAATGTGCCAGCACTGGCTAGTCGCAGATCCTCTGGCCGCACACCGAGCGTCACGGCTCCCGCAAGACTTGAGTCCGGTTCTCCGATTGAGAGCTCGAACGATCTTCCGGCGAACGTCGGCTTGCCGTCTACGGATCGCAGCGCACCCTCGAAACAGTTGATAGCGGGTGAACCGATGAAGCGGGCCACGAAAAGATTGGCGGGCCTGCGATAAACCTCTAGCGGCGCAGCGCATTGCTGAAGCCGCGCATCGTTCAGCACCGCGATCCGCTGACCCATCGTCATCGCTTCGACCTGGTCATGTGTGACGTAGATGATGGTGGCGTTGAGACGCCGATGAAGCTGGGAAAGCTCGGCGCGCATCTCGACGCGCAAGCTGGCATCGAGGTTGGAGAGTGGTTCATCAAAGAGAAAGACCTGCGGGTGACGGACGATGGAACGGCCGAGGGCCGTACGTTGGCGCTGTCCACCGGACAGCTGTGCGGGCTTACGGTGTAGTAGCCCTTCAATTCCCAAGATTTCCGCGGCCTCGCGCACACGCTGGTCGATCGCCGCTTTGCCGAAGCCACGTACCTGCAGGCCGAACGCCATGTTGTCGAACACCGACATGTGGGGATACAAGGCGTAGTTCTGGAAGACCATGGCGATGTCGCGGTCCTTGGGCGGCACATCGGTGACGTCGCGATCGTCAATGAGAATTGCGCCGCCGCTCGGTCTCTCCAAACCGGCGATCAGGCGAAGCGCCGTCGTCTTTCCGGAGCCTGACGGTCCGACCAGCACCATGAACTCACCGTCGCCGATTTCCAAGCTCAGGTCGGCGACTGCGACGGTCTCATCAAAGGCCTTACTTAGATTGCGAAGGCTGACGCGGGACATGAAGTAAGAATAAGTCTGGGGTGACGGGCTCGATAGCGGGAGTTAAGCGTGTCTCGAGCCCTCAGCCACTTCCCTCAGCGTCTCCGGGTGTGGCTGACCGGTGGGTTTTCCGAACCTAGACGGACTCCAGCGGCGCCCGCACGCGAACTCTGCTACGAAGCACCAATGGCTAGATAATCGTTGGCGTCGTTAGGCGACACGCGGTTAACGCTAGTCCTTCAGGATGAACGTCACCTTCATAAGTACACGGAATTCTTCGACCTTTCCGTTGTTTACCAGCACTTCCTGCTCGGCAATCCAAGCGCCTTTCACGTTGTCCAGCGTCTTATGGGCGCGCTCGATGCCTGAGCGCACCGCGTCGTCAAAGCTCTTCTTCGATGAGGACTTGATTTCGGTAACACGAGCAACGGACATGGGTTCTCCTGTTCTGGAGGAGTGACATAAGGATAAGGACGTGCCGCCTAACGAGTCACGGGACAAGCTGCTTGAATGCAACTCCTCGCACAAGCGCTCAGGGTGCTTTCACACAGCGGTGGCTGTGCCGCGGGTTTCCCCACGACTTGGGCTGGTGGTTAACCGCTCCGTTGTACCCAACATAATATGCCCGTTCTGCATCGTGCTCTTCAGCTGCCCAGTAGTAGATCGGTGACTGATCCGGCGCCCAAAGCGGGGTTTCCTTGTCGGCAGTCCGGCTGCAGTCGGAGCGCCTACGACCAGAATCATCCGCCGCCTGAGGGACGCAGCCGGCATTCTCGCCATCGCGCGTCAGGGAGCGGATGATCTCCTCGATCGTGGGCATTCGCCAGACATTTTGTGGTTGGGCCTTTAGGGTCGTTCCGTCGGCGCTCAAGTATCGGCACAAGCCGGTTAAGGTCATGTCGGCGCTTGTTGCGTCAGGGTTCTTGAGGCCTGGCTTGTCTTCAAAGCCCAGTGGCGGCGATCCGTAGAGGGCCAGCCGGCTCCACGATGGATAGCCGCCCCATTCTTGCTTCCAGTTCCAGCCCGGGCCCTCGGGCGCCCAGACCAGCTCTAGCGAATTGCCCTTGATCAGCCGGGCTCCCCGATCCCCATCATCGAAGCGAGTCAGCACGATTGGCAACCAATAAACCGACCAGCTGATCGCGATGATTGCCGGCAGTCCGATCGCCAGGATATAGCGCGCGTTGCGAAGCAGCCAAAGGTCGGGAGGCACCCAGCCACTCTGGCGGAGCAGTCGGCGATGGCGCGCTTCCAGCAGGAACAAGACGCCGATGACCACAAGCACGCCGCTGACCGGGAAGAGCTGGATCAGCCGGCGCAATTCGCCGTTGGACCACCAGATGGTGAAGGCGCCGCCAATTAGGATGATCAGCCAACCACCGAGGCGCGGCCACTTGAACGCGACCAGCGTCAACAAGAGGCAAGCGCCGCCGGGAATCAGATAGGCCAGGCGAATGTACCAGGGCCCCCACCAACCCTCCCAGTACAGCTCGCCGAAACTCCAGAAAACCCAGAGCGCGGTGACCGAGATCATCAGGAGTGCGGCAAGATAGCCGGGCAGGCCGCGGACGAGCTGCCGGCGGCTTGGAAAGTGGTCGCGCAACGTTCTGAAGAGAGCCATCAAAACTGGACGTCGGGGGCTCTGGCGGGGCTTATCTTAGGAGTTGCACGGGGGAGACCTGCGAACCAGTAGACGATAGGGTCGTCGCGGTCTCCGGGCAATCGCCGGAGACCTGCACGGGCAGTCCCGCTTTTGCTCGACCGAGTGCTAACCGAGTGCTAGATGATAAAAGCGGCGATGATCGTGTAGAGTACGCCTGCTAAACCGGCGGCGGTGAGCGCCAGGGGTATCTGAGTGTACACGTGGTCCATCAGGTCGGATCCGGTGGCCAGCGAGGACAGGATGGTTGTATCGGAGATCGGCGAGCACTGATCCCCGAAGACGCTGCCGCCCAGGACGGCGCCGAAGCAAAGCTTGAGGTAGGTGGGATCTGGATGGATCGCCCACGCCAGGGGAATCGCGACGGGAAAGACCACGGCATAGGTTCCCCACGACGTCCCTGTGGAAAAAGCGATGACCATGCAGAGCACCAAGAAGAGGGCCGGAACGATCACAGGGCTGAGCAACCCCCCCGCTACCTCGATGATGTAGGGGGCGGTGCCGACGGCGCCGGCGACACCCTTTAGGGTGACGGCCAGGGCCAGGACGATCGCGCCGATGGTGACGCCCTTACAACCATCCACGATGGCCTCCACCACAGTTTTCAGGGCCATCCCCTTGATCAGGGCGATCACCACGCCGGCTAACACGGCAAGCAGAAAGGCCTCCGCGATGTAGAGCGGTGGTTGGTCCGAGCCTTTGATGAAGAATGCGTACGAGTAAGGCAGGACCGCGACGCCCAACAGCACGCCCATCGGTCCGAAGAAGCCGATCAATCCGGGGCGGTAACCCTCGACGATGCGGACGTTGGTGAGTTCTTCAGAAGTGAGCGGATCAGATCCGGGTCGGTCGAGCGCTCCCGTCTCGCGTGCGCGGCGGATGGCGTTCGACATCTTGCGGCCGACGACAAGTGGCAGGTGACCCCACAGCCGGCCCGGCATGAAAGGCATGAGCTCGATCGAGAATAGCAGCGTGAACAGTATCGCGAAGACCGCATAGAAATTGAAGGGTAGAGCTTGGAAGAAGAACTGCATGCCCTGCCCCTGCGTGCCTAAGATTGGCACGGTTCCGGCCACGAGCCCGGCGACGTAGATCGGCCAGACGTTGAACGGGATCAAGGTGGCCGCCGGCGACGCGGTGGAGTCGACGATGTAAGACAGCTCTTCATGCGAAACCCGATGCCGATCGTTCACCGGCCGCACGGTGGTTCCGGTGAGCACCGTGCTGATCGTGCCGCCCTGGTGAAAGATGATCCCCATGAACCAGGCGAAGAACTTGGCCGAGCGCGGCCCGACCACGATCAGTCGGCCGGCCCATTCCGCGAACGCCTGAGCACCTCCTGTTCGTGTCCACAGTCCGATCAAGCCGCCCAACGCCCATAAGTAGACCAGAAGGATGAGTCCGTATTCCGGGCTGCCGATCGACGGGATGAGGAATTCCTGAACGATGTTGATTTTACCACTAATGACGCCGCCCAGCGCGACACCGATGAACAACGAGCTCACGACCTCCCTAGTGGCGAAGGCGAGTATGATGGCGACGGCAGGTGGAAGAACCGACCAGAAACCGTAATGGTCTCCCTGCTGCGGGATTCGTCCGGTGACGGCGATCGCTCCAATGAGGAGTAGCGCGCTGACCAGCAGCATCATCCGTCGTCTGTTCAAGTCATCTCTCCCAGTTACGCTTATTAGACTGAACTAGTCGCGCGCTCGTGCCCAGATCCGCACCGGGCCGAATTCGCTTACAAGCAAGCGATATTCGGCCGCCTGCCAGGGGATCTTGAAGGCAAGACGCAAGCTGAGGGCAACCCGGGCGCCCGCGCCAGGTGCAGCGACCCGGATGACGCTAGCACTGTCATGTGCCAGTGTTTCACGGCCAAAGATCTCCGTCACGATTCCAGCGAATGGTTGGGTGGTGCCGCTTGGCCCGATCAGTTTTATCGCTGTCGCCGGCATGAGCTCGAGCGTATCGACATCTCCCGCGCTCCCGGCACCGGTCAGTGGCCGAAAGGTCAGGGTGACTTCGAGATAACGATGTGACTCGGGCAGCAGGCCTGAATAGGCGGCACGCGGCTCGGCCCGCGCCACCTGCATCTCCCAGCCCCGCAGCCCCGCCGCCCATTCGCCAACCAAATGGAAATCGAAGAGGTCTTGGCCGTCGAACTTAAGGTACTTATCGAACCAGCGAAGCTCTCGGTAGAAAAGCTCGCTGTAAGTCCGCGGGTCAGGCCGCCGGGAATCTGCGGTCGGCAACTCCAGGTACTCGACAGTTTGCTCAGAGCTGTTCAGCGATCGATACAACTCGCGAGCTCGTGAAGCGGATTCACCACCAGGTCGCGCTGTGGAAATGATGAGCAGCGGAGTCCGGGACGTGCTCAAAGCGCCGCTTGGTGGCCGTTCGCTTTCGAATGTCGCCCAGGCGTTGCCGTTCAAGCCGGTGGGTTGGAAGACCGATCGTTGATAAATCGAGAGCGAATCTTCAGAATCCAGCTCTCCGTAGATAGCGATGGCCGCACGGAAGCGTTGCGTTTGCGTTATCGCCCAGCTGCTCAACAAAGCACCGTAACCTTCGCCGTAAACGGCGAGCCGCTGAGGATCAGCGACACCAAGCCCGGTGACATGATCGATACCTGCCATGACATCCACGAGGTCACCGCCCGCCAAGTCGGTCCGTTTGGCACGTGCAAAGCTTTCGCCGTAGCCGTGGCTGCCACGTGGGTTAACGGCTAACACGGCATAACCGTGTGCGGCGAAAAGTTGGAAAGCGTTGGGTTGATCCAGGACGTGGCGTACGCGTCGCGCCGGGCCGCCATTCGGGTTGACGAGCAACGGGAAGGCGCGACCCTCCTCGTAGTTCGCCGGATAGATCAGCAGGCCTTCGACGCTCAGCCCGTCGAGAGACTGCCACTGGATGACTTTCTGTTCGCCGAGCTTCCAATTGAGTGCGAAAGCATTGAACTCCGTGATGCGTCGTGAATCGTCAACGTCGATTCGCCAGA
>JBFJOD010000044.1:0-22446 GCA_041617795.1 Gemmatimonadota bacterium
CGCTATCACGTGCGCGCGCCGGCGAAGACTTCGCGCGGCTGGCCCGCGAGTACTCGGAAGATCCCGTTTCGCGGGACAAGGGTGGCGAACTCGGTTGGGTGCGCAAGGGACAGCTGCTACCTCAGTTCGAGGAAGAGCTGTTCAGCATGCGCGTCGGCGAGATCAGTGAGGTCGTCGAAACCGTTGTCGGCTTCCATATCATCAAGCTCGACCGCATCCGCGGCGGGGACCGCTTTGCCCGTCACATTCTCGTTCGACCCGTAATCAACGAAGAGGATATCGAGCGGGCGCAGCAGCTCGCAGACTCGGCGATCGCCGCTCTCCAGGCAGGAGCGGATGCAGACTCACTGATCCACCTTTACGGTGATCCCTCCCAGCAGAGCACTCTGACGAATTACCCTCAGGACCAGCTTCCTCCGCAGTACCAGGAAGCGATCGCTCAGGCAAAGACGGGTGATGTCATCGGCCCATTCCAGGTCGCGGCGCCGGGCGTGCCCGGTGGTGGATACTGGATTGCCGGATTACTCGTAGATCTGAGTCCCGGGGGTGAGTGGTCACTCGACGACGTACGCGAGCCACTGCGTGCATCGCTGCAGCAAGAAAGGATGCTGAGGAAAGTCGTCGAAGATTTGCGTCAGGCGACTTTCATCGAACTTCGCAACATCGAGGCACTCCCTGTCGTACGCTAGCAGGCAAGACAACGGCGGGGCGGCTTCTCCGCGCCGCCCGCGAATCGCCGTAACCCTTGGCGACCCTCGCGGCATCGGCCCCGAGGTCGTGGCGCGGGCGCTTCGCGAACCTCTCGCCGCGGATGTGCGCATCGTGGGTCCCGAAGGGCTTGCGGGGCTGGAAGGGCTGGAGCTTGAAGCCGTAGGTCACTGGCACTCCGGGCTCAGCGCACAAGATGCCGGGCGCGTATCCTTTCGGGCCATCGAGCGTGCGGTTTCGTTGGTTGAGGGAGGCAGCGCCGACGCCGTCGTCACCGCCCCAATCTCGAAGTCCGCGCTGGCGGCTGCGGGCTATGGCTGGCCCGGACATACCGAGATGCTACGTGACCTGACTGGCGTGCCGGCGACGGCCCTCTGCCTCGCTGCCGAAGAGACACCCTTTGGTTCGCCGCTGCGGGTCGTTCTGGTTACCGGGCACATTCCGCTTCGCCGGGTGCCCGAGGCATACACGGTCGATCTCCTGATTCGGGTCGGCCGCCTGACTCGGGGAGCGCTGGAGCGCTGGTGGGGCATGGTGCAACCGCGGCTCGCGGTTTGCGCCGTGAATCCACACGCATCAGATGACGGCTTGTTCGGCGATGAGGAAGCGCGCATCTGTGAACCAGCCATCAGCCGTCTGCGGGAGGAAGGCGTGGCAATCCATGGTCCCTACCCCGCCGACACCGTCTTTGTCCGGGCCATGCGCGGCGAAGCGGATGCCGTGCTCGCACCCTACCACGACGTGGGGATGACGGCCATCAAGACCGCTGCCTTCGGTGCGGCCGTCAACGTCACGCTGGGCCTGCCGTTCCCGCGCACGTCGCCGGACCATGGGACAGCCTTCGATATCGCCGGTACGGGTCGCGCCGATCCAACGTCGATGAGGGCCGCGCTCGAGGCCGCGGTGCGGTTTGCCGAGCGTGCTTTGACGATCAAGCCCAATACCAGTAAATTGCGCGACGAATGAGGCCATTCGCCCTCGCCTGCCGCTCCGCACCTGGGGACCGAGTCCCGTGATCAAGCTCATCAACGTGTACAAGGAGTACCCGCGCTCGGGGCTCGCCTTGAAGAACGTCACGTTCCATCTGAAGAAGGGTGAATTCGCGTTCCTGACGGGGCCCTCAGGCGCCGGCAAGAGCACGGTGCTGCGGCTCGTCCACATGGCCGAGATGCCGACCGACGGCGAGGTACGAGTCTCCGGGTTCTCTTCAGAGCGAATCCGCAGGCGCGACATCCCGAAGCTTCGCAGGCGCGTCGGCATGGTGTTTCAAAACTTCCGCCTCCTGCGGGATCGCACGGCAGCCGAGAACCTCGCGTTCGCGCTGGAAGTCACCGGTACGCGCTCCAGCGAGATCAAGTCAAAGGTCCAGCGATTGCTGGCCCAAGTCGGATTGGCCGCTCGTGCCGGAGCCTACCCGGATGAGCTGTCCGGCGGCGAACAGCAACGAGTGGCAATGGCCCGGGCGCTGATTCACGATCCGGTCGTACTCCTCGCGGACGAGCCGATGGGGAACCTCGATGAGCGAGCTGCTCGAGGTATCTTCGAGCTGACCCGTGAGATCAACTCGGCGGGA
The DNA here is from genome assembly GCA_041617795.1 of Gemmatimonadota bacterium. GTDB lineage: Bacteria > Gemmatimonadota > Gemmatimonadetes > Palauibacterales > KS3-K002 > JBFJOD01. Next base: position 2,282 of record JBFJOD010000044.1, read on the forward strand.
ACCGCCGTACTCATGGCCACCCACGACGTGGAACTGGTTCGCCGGCATTCGCAGTTCCGGGTGATCGAGATGACGGAAGGTGCGATCGTCTACGACTCAGACGAGACGAATGGCGATTCATAGCGTACGCGAAGCACTCGGCGCCGTGCGTCGCGCGCCCGGGCTTGCCGCCCTCTCGGCAATGAGCATCGCACTCAGCCTATTCGTGGTCGGAACGTTCGGCCTGGTGGCCTATAACGTCAGTGTGACACTCAGCACGGTCGAGCGACGTGTCGAGATCGTGGCCTACCTTCGCGACGACATCACAGCCTCGCAGCTCGAGATCCTCCAAAACGACGTGCGATCCTTTCCTGAGGTGAAGGACGTGATTCACGTCTCCAAGTTCGAGGCGATGCGCAATGCTATGCAGCAGCTGGAAGAATTCCGCGATGTCTTTGCCGACCTTGACGTCAATCCGCTGCCAGCGTCAATCGAGATCCAGCTTAATCCGGAGTACCGTGACCCGACCTCGGTTGGCCGCGTCGCCGAGCTGATCGAGATCTATCCATTCGTCGAAGACGTGCGTTACGGACGGGAATGGGTCGACAAGATCTATCAGCTACGTCGGCTGGGCGGAGCGGTCGCCGCCATTCTGGGCGCTGCATTCGCCATCGTCGCAATTCTGATTATCGGCACTACGGTGCGCATGGCGGTCCTGGCCCGGCGCGAGGAGATCGTGATCATGCGGCTGGTCGGCGCCACCGACGGATTCATCCGACGGCCGTTTCTGCTCGAGGGCTTCGTGACGGGACTCGTCGGCGCGGTCCTCGCATTGCTGCTGACGTACGGGGCATTCAGAGCCGTCGACGTTTCCCTGATCGATCTACAATGGCTGCCCGTGACCTGGGTGGCCGCCGGTACCCTCGGGGGAGCGCTTCTGGGCCTCATCGCCTCCGGCGCGGCGCTACGCCGCCATCTCGTCACCTATGAATAGCCGCGTCGGCTCCATCGGCCTCGTTCTTGGTCTGGTGGCGCTGCTGGGCCCGGCCCAGGCGGACGGGCAAGAGAAGGATCCCATAGCCCCGCTGGAAGAGCAGATTGGAGTCAGCAAGCGTCGGCTCGACCAGATCCGCGACGAGAAACAGCGCCTGCGCGCCGAGATGGACGCGCTTTCAATGCAGATCCACGACGTGCGGGCCGAGCTCGATAACCTGAACCTCCAGACGCAGAACCAGGAGTCACTGCTACGTGAGATGGACAACCAGTTGGCCTTCCGCGATCAGCAAGTCAAAGCCACGACGTCCGATTTGCTGCGCACGGAGGACGAGCTAGTTGAGAAGCGCGTTCTGTTCTCGCGACGAGCCCGCGACCTCTACAAGCGCGGCCCTGTGGCGAACGTGCACATTTTGCTGTCTGCCGATAGCTTTGCCGATCTCATCAACCGGTACCGGTACCTCTACCTTGTCGCGCTCCACGATCGACTCCTCGTCCGGCAGATCGAAGAGCTCAGGGGCCTCCTCGAGGAGCAGCACTCCAAGCTGCGGCGCGAACTGCAGGCCATGCAGCAATTGCGAGATGAAAAGGTGAAGGAGATTCAGGACCTCTACAACCTGGAAGATGCGCGCGGGCGGCGCTTACAAGCCGTGCGCGGCCTCAAGAACACGGCACAGCGCCGCCTGGCACAGCTCGAACGCGATGAGCGGGAGCTCAACGGTCTGCTCGAGCGTCTCGAGCGCGAGCGCGAAGCCGCAGAGGCGTTGGCTGCCGCCGCACCCACCAGGGGGACCCTGACACCCGCCGTGCGCGGGGCTCTCGATTGGCCGGTGGACGGCCGCGTGATGTACGCGTTCGGGCAGCAGCGGAATCCCGACGGCACTGTAATCCTCAGGAACGGTGTGGGCATCGCCGCTGCCGAGGGCACGCCCGTCAAAGCCGTGCGCCCCGGCACCGTCGTCTTCGCCCAGCCCTACGTGTCCTACGGCCCTTCGGTAATCATCAGCCACGGCGGCGGCTACTACTCGCTTTACCTCTACCTCTCCGAGATCAACGTCGCTGAGGGCGATGCGGTGAACGCCGCACAGGTTATCGGACGCGTCGGCGGCAGCAACACACCAGAAGGAGCGCACCTGGAGTTCCAGATTCGCGAGCGCGGCCGCGCGATCGATCCCGGTCCCTGGCTGAGGCGGAGCGCGCGTGACTGAGCCCTTGTACCTGGACGTATTCGGGCACAGCGAGCTGCAAAACCGCCTGGCTTCGGCTGTCGAAAAGCAACGATTGCCGCAGTCGCTGCTTTTTCACGGACCGCGGGGCGTCGGCAAACAACGGCTTGCCGTCTGGACGGCTGCCGCCCTCAACTGCACCGGAGATTCGCCGCGGCCCTGCGGCCGTTGCCACGCCTGCCGACTAAGCGGGCGGCTGGAGCACCCCGATATCAATTGGTTCTTTCCTCTCCCGCGCCCCAAACGTGCCTCCGGCCCCGAACAACTGAAACAGAAACTGGAGGACGCCCGCGCGGCGGCTCTGGAGGAACGGCGCGGCAACGCGCTCTACCTCGATGAAGAGGAGGGAGCGACGGGGATCTACGTCGGCGCGGTCCAAACGATGCGCCGCTTGGCCACAACCGCTCCCGCTATGGGGCCAGCCAAGGTTCTGGTCATCGGGAAGGCGGAGGCGATGGTGTCCCAGCTGGGCAGCCCCGAGGCCGCGAATGCCCTGCTGAAATTGCTGGAAGAGCCGCCCGCCGATACCACGATCATCCTGACAAGTGATGTGCCCGGAGCCTTGCTCCCAACGATTCGCTCACGCGTCCAGTCGGTCCGCGTCACCGCCTTGGCGGAATCACAGGTCGCAGAGTTCCTCACTTCACAGGTGGACCTGCCCGCCGCGGAAGCCAAACACGTCGCCGCACGCAGCGGCGGCTCGATCGGCCGGGCTCTGGGGCTACTGGGAGAAGACCGGGAGGACCTTCGCGACAGCGCCAGCGAACTGGTCCGCGCCCTGCTCGATGGCCGCTCCGTCGCCCGCCTGGCCGCAGCTCACCGATTTCGGGCTTTCGGTGCCCGCGGGTCGTTCAGCCGCATACTCACCGAGGCCCGCTCTATCCTTCGCGACCTGCTGGCTGATACGGCGGGGGCGGCACCCCTGGATCCCCAGATCATCGCCGACCTCCGAACCCAGTTCGAGCCAGATACAACCTGCATCGTCCAGGCGCTCCGGCGCCTCGACCGGGCGCAGGACATGGCAGACCGCAATGTGAATCCCCAGTTGATCGTGGTGAACTTCCTGCACCCAGGGGCGTAGAACAGTCGGTGGCCGCGCCGAGTTGGGGCGAATCAGGATCGAGCATGGCTGAAAAGAAACGTAAGCTGACTCACGTAACCCGGGCCGGCGCCGCTCGGATGGTCGATGTGGGAGACAAGCCGTTGACGCAGCGTGCGGCGCGAGCCGAGGGCTGGATTCGGATGCAAGCGGAGACGTTGGCGGCGATTCAGCAAAACAATGTCGAGAAGGGTGACGTCCTCACGGTGGCCCGCATCGCCGGGATATCAGCGGGCAAACGAACGGCGGATTGGGTGCCGCTTTGCCACCCTCTTCAAATCGACCAAATTGATGTATCTTTGACCCTGGATCCGGACCTTCCGGGTGTGAGGGTCCAGGCGCGGGCCGCGGTTACTGCGCGGACCGGCGCGGAGATGGAGGCGTTGGTGGCCGCAAGCGCCGCCTTGCTCACGGTCTACGATATGTGCAAGGCCATTGAGCGAGGGATGGAAATCGGCGCGATCCGGCTCGTCGAGAAGAGCGGCGGCCGGAGTGGCAGTTGGCGGCGGGAAGGCGCAGAGTAGCCAGACTGCCTTGACGTTGCGGTCAGCCGCGCACGGAATGGGTTGGGAGGACGGGGACGGGTTGGGGCCAAACCTGTAAGATCGTGTGCGATCTTCAGCCCGCCTTTGGCCCGGCGAGAGGTACTGCCCAGTCAAACCGCTTCTGGGAGCCGGCCTCTTCGCCGACGAATCCCGCAGGAAACCTGTGGCGTCGTATAGGCGTAGTTTGATAGGGCCCGCGAAGTGGTGGGGCCGGACGCAGGCGTTGGCGTCCGGTGCGAGGTGGAGGAGGTATTCTTTGAGGACACAGAACATGCGACAGTACACGACGACTTGGCAGGACGATAGCCTACAGCTCAAGTGGCCGCCGATGCTCGCTAAGTTATCAGGGATTCCGTTGCCGGCCTGGCTGGTTGCGGCTATGGGGTTCACGCTGCTTTCGTTCAGCGCCGTTGGCAACCTGCCGCAAGCGAGCAATCCGCCAGCCGATCGGCTGCACAGCGTGCTGACGTTACGGAGCGCGGAGGTGCGCGATCTTCAAAGTGAGATCGAGTTGAAGCAGTTGGCGGTAGAGCGGCTGGAGCTGATTCAGCAGTATTCGAGCCAGTTCTCGATACCGGCTGACCGTGCGACGGAGATCTACGACATCGCACTGGCAGAGGGAATCAACCCGGATCTCGGCTTCAATCTCGTGCGAGTCGAGAGCGGCTTTCGGCGATCGGCGGTCAGCACGGCGGGCGCGATCGGCTTCACGCAGATCCGTCCGAGTACGGCTCGCTGGCTCGACCCGGCAGTGGAGACCAAGGATCTGTTCGATACGGAAACCAACCTTCATCTGGGTTTCCGCTATTTCCGTTATTTGCTGGAGGAATACAACGGTGACACGCGGTTGGCCCTCCTGGCCTACAACCGCGGCCCTGGCCGTGTGGGCGATCTGCTCACACTCGGCATCGATCCCGGGAACGGTTATGCGAAGGCGGTACTGGGAGAGTAGCGACTAGCCAAGTCAACAGCCTACCCGCGAGGCGGCCCGGGTTCGCCGGCGCTCGTCAAGCTCAATCAGTAGATCAGTTCGGCCCGACGTAGATTCGCACTTCGTCCCCTGGATAGATGCGGCTTGTTCTTAGGCCGTTCCAGAGCATCAAGTTGCGAGCGGTGACATCGTATTTCCTGGCGATTGCCCAGAGGCTGTCGCCGCCCTGAACCCGGTAAGTGATGTAGGGGCCTTCCGGTCGGATCACCCGAACGCTGCTTGGTGTGCTGGGACGCGCGGTTTGCACAGCGGCATAAGTGGGGAGCTTGCCGGCTCTGGGAATGACCAGCCGCTGGCCGATCTGCAGTCGCCGCGGATCTGCGCCGCTGTTAGCGGCGCGAACAGCCGACACGCTAACGCCGTAGTTGCGAGCGATGCCGCTCAGCGTTTCTCCACGTCTGACAACGTGCTGAACCCACGTTACCCGTTTGCCTGGCGCGACCTGCGCGTAATTCACTGCAAAGCGCTGGCCGGTTCCGGGTGGAACGCGGACGGCGTACCGCTGACCGGGTGGCGTGACGCCGCGCAAGATCTGCGGGTTCAATTCGCTCACCGCCTCGACGGTCGTGCCCGCGGCCTCGGCGATGACGTCGAGGCTTGTCGCGTCTGGGACATCGACGATCTCGTAGGCGAAGGGATCGTGGAGCTGGATTTCCACGAATCCGTAATGATCCGGCTGTTTGGCGATCAAGGCCGCAGCGATCAACTTGGGCACGTAGTTACGGGTCTCGCGCCGCAGGTACCGCCGTTGGGCTAGCGTCCAGAAATCCTCGCTGCCGGAGTGCACGATCGAGCGACGCACTCGGTTGGCGCCGCCGTTATAGGCCGCAGCGACCAAGTACCACGATCCGAATTCCTCATGAAGGTCTCTCAGGTGCTTCGCTGCCGCCTTCGTCGCCAGAATCGGATCACGCCGTTCGTCGACCCAATACGACACGCTCAGCCCGTACAGCCGCCCGGTGCTGGAGATGAACTGCCAGAGACCGACGGCGCGGGCCCGGCTGTAGGCGCGGGGGCTGAATCCGCTTTCGATCAGCGAGAGATAAATGAGGTCTTCCGGCAATCCTGCGTCCCGGAACATAGCCCGCATCATTGACTCGTAACGGCCGGCCCGCGCGAGATAGATCGCGAAGTTCTCGCGACCGATTCCCTGAAAGTGGTCAAGCCAGTGTTTGACCGATTCGTTGATCGTGATCGGAATGTCCCAGCTCGGCCCCGCCGCCTCGAGGCTATTGATGTCTTCTTCACCGAACATCTCCATGACCTCGGCTTCAACTTCTTCATCCGAGGCCATGTGAGCTGTATGGCTGATTTCGGCGACCAAGAGACCCAAACTGTCGTCCGCCTGCCCGAGCGGTTCGCCCGCACCCGCGGGAGCCGGGTCAAGAGCGATGCTTCGCGTCGCGCAACCCGCCACCATCAGCGCAGCCGTTAGAGTGGCAACAAAAAGACAAGCCGTTCGGTTCATTCCTCTCCTGTCAGTAAATCGTCAAGCGCCTGCAAGAACAGCGACACAACATCTACCCGGCAAGTCGCACCCATAAGGCCGACCCGCCAGATCTTGCCCGCCAAGGGGCCGAGGCCTCCGCCAATCTCGATCCCGAAACGCTCGAGCAGTCCACGCCGGATGCCCAGGTCATCGACGCCGGCGGGCACTCGAATCGACGTTAGCTGCGGCAAGCGATACGGCTCGGCAACCAGCAGCTCGAGGCCCTTCGTCATCAATCCATCCTGTAGCATGCGGCCCAAGCGGCGGTGCCTCTCGTAGCGTGCCGCGAGGCCCTCTTCAAGAACGGCCCGCAGGCCCTCGTGGAGCCCGTACAATGCGTTCACGGGGGCGGTGTGATGGTAGACCCTCTCACCCCCCCAGTAGGCACCGATCAACGAAAGATCCAAATACCAGCTTTGAACCTTCCGTTTACGGGTGCGCACGCGTTCCAGCGCCCGCTCTGACAGCGTAATCGGCGACAGGCCTGGAGGCACACTCAGACACTTCTGGGTGCCCGAGTAGGCCACATCGATACCCCGGGCATCCACTTCAACGGGTACTCCGCCGAGGCTGGTCACTGTGTCAACTACAAACAGCGTGCCAGTCCCTCTCAGATAATCTCCCAGTTCCTCCAGGGGTTGCAGCACCCCCGTGGAGGTTTCGGCGTGGACCACCGCCAGCAGCCGCGCCTCGGGGTGTGCCCTGTGCGCATCGATCAGCTGTCCCGTGTCCAGCGGCTCGCCCCAGGCCGCTTCCACACCCACCACGCTAGCGCCGGCGCGCTCCGCGACCGCCATCATCCGTTGGCCAAAGACGCCGTGCACTCCGATGATCGCGGTGTCGCCGGGCTCGAGCAGGTTGATGATCGCCGCTTCCATTCCGGCCGAGCCTGTTCCAGAGATCGGCACGGTGAAAGAATTGCGCGTCCCGAACAGCTGGCGCAGCTGTCCTGAGACCTCGTCCATCAGGCTTAGAAAAGCGGGGTCGAGATGACCCACCGTCGGGCGTGCCATGGCAAGGAGGACACGCGGACTCACCTCAGACGGACCCGGGCCCATGAGGATCCGGCGGGGCGGTTCGAAGGGCGGGGACAACTCGCTTATAGCATCTTTCATGACTTATGTAATCTGGGCAACGCCGGGGAAGCTGGCGCTAAGATCGGTTAGTGGCCAGTCGAGAGAAAATTCCCCAGCACCCGGTTCGTCGCATTGAGCACGGCCCGAGCCACACCATGCGCCGGTCCATCGGTGGCGGAGGCGGTACCGATCAAGCGCCGGTCTCCACCGGTTTCCGGATCGGGCACGCCCAGAGCGACGATCGCCACCGAATCGTCGAACGCCTTGACCGACTTCACACCGATTAGGCGAAATTGGATCTTTCCACCCAGCAACCGGTCCAGAGCTTCCAATGTCGCCTCGGCACAGACCCTGAGCTGGCCAGTCGTATGCCCCACGCCGGAGGCCTTACCGCGGTACTCGACTGATTTCCACTCGAGCGCGATCTCTGCGTTGGCAAGCGTGTCGGACGCGTGGGTCAGCTGTGCTGCTACCAGTTTCACGCGTTCGCGCTTGATACCTTCGTGCCAGGCGTTTGTCATTGCCGATCCAGCGGGGTTCGCGGTCCGCGAATCCAGCGGCGGCGGGGCCGCTCAATTCTTCTATCTTTGTTAGCGGCAAGAACCTAGAGCTAGGCTGAGTTCCTGTCAACGCGGCATTCGACCGGCGATCAAAGATTGTAGTTTGGCGCTTCGCGCGTGATGGTCACGTCGTGCGGGTGCGATTCTCGTAGTCCGCCAAGGGTGATACGCACGAACTGGGCATTCGTCCGCAGTTCAGCGATCGTTGCTGCCCCGCAATAGCCCATCCCGCTACGCAAGCCACCAACCAGCTGGTAGAGGACATCGGCAACCGGTCCCTTGTAAGGCACGCGACCCTCGATTCCTTCCGGAACCAGCTTCTGGCCGTCCAGGTCACCGTCCTGGAAGTAGCGGTCTGCCGATCCCTCCTCCATAGCCGAAAGCGAACCCATACCGCGAATCACCTTGAAGCGCCGACCTTCGAGCAGGAACGACTCGCCGGGACTCTCTTCGGTACCTGCCAGCATCGACCCCATCATCACGGCGTCGGCACCCGCCGCCACCGCCTTGACGATGTCGCCGGAGTGCCGGATCCCTCCGTCGGCAATGACGGGAACCTCACCGGCACACCCTTCCACCGCCTCGATCACCGCCGTGAGCTGAGGCACTCCCACACCGGTGACTACCCGGGTCGTGCAGATCGAGCCTGGCCCCACACCGACTTTCACCGCATCGACACCCCGTTTCAGCAAGGCAGCGGCGCCCGCGCGGGTCGCGACGTTGCCAGCGACCAGCTCCACATCTGGGAATGATTCTTTCAGTCGGGCCACGGCGTCCAAGACTCCCTGCGAATGTCCGTGCGCACTGTCGACGACCAGCACGTCGACCCCAACTCGCACCAACTCCGCTGCCCGCGCCTGATCTGCTCGGCTCGTTCCGACGGCCGCGCCAACTGTGAGCCTCCCGTGCTCGTCTTTGGCGGCGTCCGGGAACTGACGCCGTTTGAAGATATCCTTGACGGTTATCAGACCTTTCAGATTGCCGGCTTTGTCCACAACAGGCAGCTTCTCGATCTTATGCTCGTGAAGCATTCGCTCGGCCTCGTCCAGCGACGTGCCGACAGGCACGGTGACGAGCTCCTCGCGCGTCATTACATGGTGAATCGGCCGATCCAGGTCGGTTTCGAATTGCAGATCACGATTCGTGACGATTCCCACCAAGGTTCCGTCTTTCTCTACGATAGGTACGCCGCTGATCGAGAACTGCCGCATCAGTCTATGCGCGTCGCGCAGAGAGGCGTCGGGCTGCAGTGTGATCGGATTCAGGATCATCCCACTTTCCGAACGCTTCACCCGATCTATCTGTGAGATCTGCTGCTCGATACTCATGTTCTTGTGGACGATACCGATGCCGCCATGCCGCGCGATCGCCATGGCCATCTCGGCTTCGGTGACTGTGTCCATGGCCGCAGATACCAGCGGGATATTCAGTGAGAGCTTCCGGGTCAGCTGCGTCTTGACGACGACGTCGCGTGGGTGGACCGTCGAGTGCTTCGGAACCAGCAACACGTCATCGAACGTTAGTGCGAGCGGGAATTCCTGGTCTTTCTTCATGTCACTGATCTCGGTACCGATAATCAAAAGCCCGGCATACGCTCTACACGCGCCACCGGGCGTTTCCCGTTACTTGTTTCGATCTCCCATGGGGGAAAATACGCGAAGGTTCGAGGTGGTGTCAACGCCCGTCGACGCTGCGCTTCAGTCGTCTTCGCACCGGCTCCGGCAGCCGCCTCGCCAAGTCGTCCAAGCTGCCGCACAGGGCGGCGAGCGACTCGTCTGACCCCCTCCAGTGGTCCAGAACCAGCTCGACGCCGGCGTTGGCCACGAGTCGATCGATTGCCAGTGCCAAGAAGAACAGATCGTCGAGCTGTCCGAGCAGCGGCAAGAAGTCCGGTATCAGATCGATGGGCGTCAAGGTGTAGGCGATAGCCGCGGCCAAGACACTCTTGTCGGCACCGGAGACTCGCGGGTCACGCAGCAACCTGACCAGTAGCTCCAAGTAGCGCGGAATCCCGACCAGCAGAGCCCCCAGCTTCCCTGCCCTAGCCATTGTCAGTCGACAATGATCTTGGTCGGGCGGTCTTCCGAGTCATCCCCGGAGCTTTCGGAGCGTTCTTTACCCCGTATGTCCGAGAGCTCTTCGGCGAGGCCGCGCGCGGTCTTGGCTGCAGTTCCGACTGCACGGTCAACCACGCTGAGAGCACCCATTACACCCTTCAAGGCCCAGGGGGCGGCCCGGCGCGCACGCAGCTTATCCTGAATTCCTTCCGCGATCCGCTGCATGCCGTCCGGCTGCGGCGTCTCGTCTCCGTATTTACCCTCGAGGAATTCGATATAATCGAGCACCTGGTAAAGTCGCTCATCGGGCAGCGACTCCAGTTTCCGCCAGAGGCGCCGGCGCAGAAACGTATCTGACATGCTTTTATCTCCTGATCGGGTTCCGCCTTCACGGCGGTTCGCACATTCACTTCAAGTGCTACCGCAGGCTCCGCCGGGGCCCGACGGACCTCCACGTCGAGGACCGTGCTGTCGACCCACGCTGCACCCAGGATATCACAGTTGCCACCGGCGGAACACTCGGCATCGCACAGCATTGCCAACCGGGCATTAGCTACAGCGTCGTAAACTTGCAGCCCGCGCCAGCCCTCCCTCGCATTCTTATTGTATCGAGCCGCGACCTGCCAGCGCCAGCGCAACACGACGGCCGGGTCGCGCACCAGGGATCGCGGCCGGCGAGGCCGCTCAGCTTGTCGATTCCGGCTCCGACACACTAACTTGCTGCGCATGGCATTTCTACCATTAAGAGACGTGAGGCTGCCTGCAGAGACGGCGGCTGGTTGGGATGATTGGCTGGCACGCCTGGAGGCCGAGCTGGCGCGACCGGACTTGGATCGCAACGATTTCTGCTTTGCCGTGCTCCGCAACCTGTATCACCCGGAGTACGAAGGCCGCGAAGTCTCCGAGCTACCGGAAGCGATCCGTCTCAGTCTACTGAATCTCGATCCTCGCAACATCACGCTCGAGCCGGAGTATTATGCCGAGGTCGTTCCAGAGCGATACTACCGAGTCAAACCGCTGCTTTGGCTTTGGCAGATGTTCGACAAGTCGCCGTTGGGCAACAACGTACACCTCGCCGTTCGGTTCAGAGAATTACTCGCCGCTCATATCTTCAAACGTTGCGGAAGCAACTTCAAATGCTTCAACTATGTGGAGTTCTCGTTCGGCTATAACCTGGAAGTCGGTGACGATGTCGTGATCCACCGGCATGTGCTGCTGGACGATCGGGGAGGCATCGCCCTCGGGAATCGAGTGTCCATTTCGGACTACGCCAACATCTACTCGCACACGCACTCGATCGTGGACCAACGAAACGTAACTTTGGCACGGACCGTTCTCGAAGACGACGTTCGTATCACCTACCATGCCACGGTCCTGGCAGGTGTCATCGTCGGCCGCAATTCGATGGTTGGCGCAAACGCCGTGGCAACGCGCGACGTTCGTCCGTTCCACGTCAACGTGGGTATACCGGCAAAGTCCGTGCGGGTGAAGCCCAACGCTCCTCCTGATATCTCTGAAACCACTACCGTCGAACGGCTTCCGCATTAAGCTGTGATGGATCTCAGCGGACAAGTCGCGCTGGTAACGGGTTCAGCTCACCGGCTCGGCCGCTCGATCGGCCGGGCGCTCGCCGCCGCCGGCGCTGACATCGCCGTTCACTATCACTCCTCGGCAGATGCGGCCAGTGCCGCCCTTCATGAGTTTCGCGATCTTGGCGTGCGAGCGGAGGCGTTCAAGGCCGACCTCAGAGACCCCGAGCAGATCGGCACGCTGTTCGCTGCATTGGCCGAGCAATTCGGCAGGCTCGACGTCCTCGTGAACAGCGCGGCGCTCTTCCAGCGGAAACCGGTGCTGGAGATAACGCTGGATGACTGGGACTCTGTCATCAACCTGAACCTGCGTGCCGCTTTCCTCTGTAGCCAGCGGGCCGCCGAGCTGATGCTGCGCGCCGGCGGCGGTGCGATCGTCAACATCGCTGACGCCGGTGCCTTTCAACCCTGGCCCGGCTACGCTCATCACTCTATCTCGAAGGCCGGGCTACTGATGATGACGCGAGTCTTGGCCAGGGCACTGGCTCCCGAAATCCGCGTCAACGCCATCGCCCCGGGACCGGTTCTGCCGCCCGAGGAACTGGATGCCGACGAACGCGGCAAGCTAGCGGAGATGACAGCTCTGAAGAAGTTGGGGACGCCGGAGGACGTCGCCCGGACCGTGCTTTTTCTGTTGGAATCAGACTACATTACGGGAGAGACGATCGTCGTCGACGGCGGTAAGCTGTTGGGAAGCTGAACAGCGGCACCGCGTCAACCTTCCAACAATGCGGGTATGCTGACCTGAGCGGCGGAGGGGTGTACCAGCACACCGTCGCCGGTCGGTAAACTGATGACGGCTGGGGCGTCCTTCTCGATACGGTGGAAACCCCTCCCCTCCAGAATCCGGTGTACGAATATCCGCCGTATGATGACCATTAAGCTGGCCAGAACCGGTACAGCGACCAACAAGCCCACGAGGCCCAGCAGCTGCGCCATCACCAGGACGGAGAGAATCGTCAGAACCGGCGGAAGTTCGACATGCTTCTCGAACACCATCGGAGCGACGACGTTCGCCTCGAACACGTGCACGATCACACCTAGCAGAATGACCAGGAGTGCTTTCGATAGACCGCCGGTGGAGATGACGAAGAGGGCGGGAAGCAGCGTCGAGACGATCGTGCCGAAGAACGGCACGATGACCGCAAGCCCGGTGAACACGCCAAAGGCAAGCGAGTACGGAACCTCCAACAGGATCAGGCCGACCCAAGTGAGGAGACCGAGCACCAGCATGGAGATCCCGAGGCCGACCAGCCAGGCTCGCAGCGTATGTCCGAGGTCCGCCAGGATATCGCGAGCCAGCTCCCGGTAGTTCGGCGGAGTCACCGCGATGACGCCCTCGCGATAAACTGATGGCTTGAGCGCCATGTAGATGCCCATGATCAGAACGGACACGAGGTGAATGGCGACACCGATTCCGTGAAATAGGTAGGACATCGCGTCGCCAAAGAACTCGCGGATCTGCTGGAACATGCGGTCAAGGAACCCCACCTCAGCGCCCTCACCTACCGAACCAATGATCCGCCCCAACAGGTTGTCCTCCTGAGCCAGCCGTGCCAGCTCCAACTCCCAAGCATTCACCTGCAGTGGCAACGCCCTAAACAGCTCTTGAGTCTGCGTGATGACCGGCGGCACGATCAGCAAGGCCACTAAACCGATGACCAGAACAGTACCCAGCAGAGCAACGATCAGGCCGAGCCCGCGGCCCAGCCCGACACGCAGCGTCAGAAAATCCGTTAATGAGCTGAGATAGACAGCGAAAAGGGCTGCTACGAAGACCAACAGGAGGATTTCGGCCAGGCTATAGACAAAAAGCAGCAGGAGTACGACGAATATCGTCGTCGCAACGACGCCATAAGCTTGACGCGCGCCGAACCCGTGACCCGAATCAGCCAGCTTTGTCCTCCTCGGCCACTTCCTCGTCTACATCTTCCTCCGCGATGATCTCCGCCTCGCGCACTTCGCCGCCCGCGCCGGCCTCCGGATCTCCGGCGGGCAGCAAGCCCATCTCTTCTTTGAGGGCAGCCAACCTGCGCTCGACATCGATATCTCCACCCTCGAGACGCTTAAACTGGCGCTCCAAATCGTCGCCACCCAACTCCTCGTCGACCTCGGCTGCAGCCAGCGCACGCATCTCGGCGTCCTCTATCCGCTCGGCCATCCGCTCGAAAGCTTCGAATGAACTGCGGTCGGCTAGACCGGCCATCGTCTCGTGGATCCGCTTCTGGGCGGCGGCTCGTTTGGATCGAGCGATCAAGAGGTTTCGCTTCCGCTTGGCCTCTTCGATCTTGTTGCTCAACTGACGCAGCGTATCCTTCAACTTCTCAGTTTCGGAAGCATGCGTGCGCCACTGATCCTCCAGGGTGGCTGCCTGCCCGCCATGTTCCTGGCTGCGCAACAAGGCCTGTCGCGCCAGATCGTCGCGACCTTCTCGCAGCGCGAGCTTGGCGCGACGCTCCCAATCGGAGCCCTGGTCGCGCTCATCCTGCACCTGCCGCCTCAGTTTCCGCTCGTCGGCTATCGCAACGGCGACCTCCTGCTTGGCCTGCGCCAGCTGCGACCGCATATCGTCGATGATCTGGTGAAGCATTTTTTCGGGATTCTCTGCCCGAGCGATGAGGTCGTTTAGGTTCGACCTTATCATCGTGGAAAGCCTGTTCCAGATGCTCATAGCCCTCTCTCTATAGCTCTATAGCTCTGACTACGGAGTTCTGTATCGAGACAACACTTCGAAATGTGATCGAAGGGCCAAGACGATGCTCTCGAGGGACGCCTGGAACTCGCTGAAATCCAGGTCCTCGAGCTGTAACGAATCCGTCAGGACGATCTCGTCTCCGTCTAACCCGTAAGCGCCGTGCACCAGATCGCTCGCATTTAACTCGAGCAACTCGCGGAACAGTCCGTTCCGCAGCTCCTCATCGCCCGGTGTGTCCATTACTTCGACTCTCATCACCAGAAGAGGCGGATCGTGGCTCACAAACACCGGTGCCACTCCGCCGCCATTCCCCACCACCCACAACCCCTCTTCAATTTCCTGATAGGGCAGCTCCAACCGCGCAAGAAAGCTCTCTACATCATCGCGTGTGACCATCCCGGCCTCCGCCTATGTCTGGGTATCACGGTCCTCGATCTCGCCGGGACCGAGGCTGAGCCGCCGGGGCTCCGACAGCAACCGCGTCAGAAATGACTGCTCATCAACGACCCGCTCGAGCTGGTCGCGAAGGTCATCGACCTGGCGCTGAAGCCTCTCCAACTCGCGCTGCGAGATCGCTCCATCCGGCGCCTTAGGCGGTGCGATATTGCGGATCGCATCGCCCAGCGCTTTGCCCACCGGCGAGTCGATCAGTACGATCTTCGCCAGGAAGACCAACACCAGAAGGTACAGTATGGGCATCATTTTTAACTACGGCACCAGCGGGCCGGGGGTTTCTCAGAACTCACCGTAGGCACCCGTCGGGTGCCACGACCCTCGGCAATATTGGTAAGTTGCGGCGGAAAGGCTAGTTCAGGAAGCTGGTTCGCGTCGCGCGCTCCCCAACATCAGCGACAGCTGGGCGTGCAGCGCTTCTCCCTTGTCCTTGGCCTGGCTCCACTTCTTCTTCTGAGCCAGCGAGCGAACTTCCTCCAACCCCTCTTTCATTATCTCCAGCATGCCCGCGTCGACCGGGCGGCTCCCGCTCTCAGCCTCGTCTGCGATCGCCCGCAACTTCCCCAACAACCGCTCGGAGTCGTCCAGGCTCGACTGAACCCGAGCACGCAGTTCCTCCGCCGAGAGCTCCGGTTTTGCCACAACTTTCTCGGCCACAACAGGCTCGCTGAGCTCAACCGGTGCGGCGCTCGGCGCCGGCGCCTCAGTCGCGCCCGGGGCGCGCCGCTTCGCCTCGGCCACTTTGCTCTGCACCGCCCGTGCTGGGACTTCGGCCTGTTTCGGCACGTCACCTGCTGCCGGCGGCTTCACAGCCGGCCGCTCGGCGGACGGTTTGCTGGATTGTGTCGAACGACGGAGCAGGAAGACCACCGCGGCAACCGCCAATACCGCGATCACAACAACGAGATACCAGACGGGGCTCAATCTGCCTCCGGAGGCTTCGTCTCAGACGGGCTCAGACTGGAAGTCGATCAGTGAACAGCAGGACCAGGTACGCCATGCCCCAGACGATCAGGAAGGTGTAGGCGCCGAACAGCCACGCTTTGTGGCCTTTACGCGGTGCAGCAGGCGGGATCGCTCCGCTCATCTGCGGAGCCAGTGACGCGCCGCTTCCATCGAAGCGGTCTTTTTCGTTAGGCAGATTACGTTCCAACATCTTCGCTCAGACTTTGGCTCGGGGTCCCGAACGCGACAGGGTCGGCGCGGTTCCGGGACAGAGCCCCGGCTCGGCCACAGCGATCCGACCCCGCACTGTTTCACGTTTAGAAGATCGGCCAATTGTATCCGGGTCGGGGCCACCGTGTCAAGGGAGCGGCGGCTTCGACGATCGGTCCGATTCCAGGGTCTGGATGCGGTCGGCCAGCTTCCGGATCAGTCTTTTGTAAGCGATGATGGTCCTCGCGTAACCGACTCTCTCCCATGTAGTTACGAGAACGTATGCCACAGCGAAGAACAGCAGCAGCTCCCAGGAACCCACCAGCGGAGATAGGACGATGAGAGCGGCTGCCAGCAGCAAGCCGCTGATCACCACCAGGCGGAGCCGGCGGCGTGTCAGCTGGAGATCCTCGCTGCGTTCAAGCAGGAGCTTTTCGATCGGCTTCAGATCGAGCGGTGCTTGGTCCATGTCTCCAGTCCCGGTCGACGCCGTTAAGCCTAGCGACTGCGCCCCCGACTCCCATCAACCCATGCGTCCCAGAGGCCAAACGTGCGCATCTGCTGCTCCAGATCGGTGGTGCTCATGAGTCGTTCGATCTCCGCGCGTGTGTGGCGCTGCCAGGTAACCTCGCCCTGGGCGAAACCGTAGGTCAGCGCGGCGATTACGGCGGCATTGAGACGAAGTTGTCGCGCGTCGCATTCGTGGAATTGGTCAGAGCTGGCGTGATAGTTGGGTCCATAGGTCGCCGGTTCGTGGTTGGCCACGAGATTGGCGACACCTTGGAGCATGAAATCGTAGTTATCGGTGCCGACGATCGGCGCATTGATTTGCTGGAAGGGACCGAGGCCCTCGACCGGTGCCAGCGCCTGGTTGACGGCGGCTATGAGTTCCTCACGGCCGTTGGTGAAGAAGCCAGTGATCCGGCCGCAGCCGATATCGATCGATGTGGCCATCACGTGCTTATCCAACTCGTCGATATGGGCGAGGGTGTAGCCGAGGGACCCGACCAAGCCCTGCTCCTCGCCGTTCCAGAGTGCGAAGCGGACGGTACGGGCAGGCCGGATACCCAGTCGCTGCATCTGCCGGGCGACGTCGATCACAAGCGCGACGTTGCCGCCGTTGTCTAAAGCCCCAGTCCCCAAGTCCCACGAATCGAGGTGGGCTCCGATAACCACGGTCTCGTCAGGCTTCGTGGCTCCACGTATCTCGCCGATCACGTTGTAGCTTTCGTAAGCCGGGCCCGACTCGATTTCGATCACCGCCGTGAGATTCAGCCGCTCTCCTGCACGCAGTAATCGCAGGGCGCGTCGACCGGAATCGCGATCAATCACCAGCATGGGCCGCGTGTTTGCCGGACCTGCCATGACAAACTGGCGGTACAGCGCACCATTTGGCCGGGACCCGATGTAGACGACGCCTGCCGCTCCGGCGGCGAAGGCCCGCGGCTCGATTGCGGCAGCGTCCGTGTACTCCTTGAAAAGGCCGGCGATATCCGTCAGTTCCGCCGTCTCGACCAGCACAAACGCATCGCGGGCTTTCTCACCCAAACGCTCGAAATCGGCCGCGCTGCCGAATCCAGCGTCAACCAGTGGCCGGGTTAATCCCTGCACCGGGGTGCCCGTCGAGAATGGCATCGCCGCTACGTCAGCATCAAACTGCACACCTTCTCCTCTGACCGTCGCCGCAGCCGAGCGTCCTAGCCAGAGGACCGGCATCGCGAAAGCTTCCTTGCGAGCTGGAACGTTTGCCTCTTGGAACCGAGCGACTGCCCATTCGACAGCTCTGAGGTTGGCAGCCGAACCCGTTGCGCGCCCACCAATCTCGTCGCTGAGGGTTGCCAGATCGCTGATCAAAGGCGTGCTGCCAAGCATAGCTGCGATCAGCCGCGCCGCGTCATGCTGACCTCGGTCCCGCGTTTGGGCAGTGGCTTCAGCGACTGGTGCGCTACACCACGCCAGCGCCACAGCGACGACGGTCAATCGTCTCGAGACTCCAAGCATCAGACCCTCCAGGCAAAGAAGCTAGGATTTCAGGCAGCGAGTGGAACGACGAAAGATATGCCGGCAGCGACAGCCAGCCTAGGACGCCGCGCGAATTCTCTTGGTTAGCGCCGGCTCGATTCCCAACAACCGGGCATAAAGCACCAGTTGGCCGCGGTGATACATCTCCTGAGCGATACCATGCTGGAGCCAGGCCATACGCGTTCCGCTTTCACCGTCGAATCTCGTGATCATTTGGAGCATGGCTAGCTCGCCGCTGGCAATGAATCGCTCCTCGGCCTCATCTATCGTCGAGCTGAGCAGCCCCAGAAGTTCCCTTTTAGTCATTGCTTCCTTGACATGCTGAGCGTAGAGATCGATCAGCTGCTGCCAGGGTGCCCGATGAAAATCCGTGTCCGGGCGCGTGAGCTCTCCCATCATCAACAACGCGACCTCCAAGATGTGCTGCACCAGCTCGGTTACGCTGCGCGTCTCCGGTGTGGGTCGAAAAGCGAAGCGGTCTGACGGAATGTTCTCGACCTCTTCGATCAAACCACCACGAACATCGCGCCAACCTTCCAGGGTCTCTTCGAGCAGCGACTTGAACATGGTCTACCTCCGAGCTCTCGTTCTCTCCGAATCAGCCTGGACGTTTTGAGCTGGTATTCGCCTGTTGTGCCCCCTCGTACGTCCCTTGGCCAAGGCTCCCCGACTCGTGAATTCTTTCGCCGGGACCTGCCACGGGTGACGTGCCAATCGAATCTTGGAGGCTCGCCCTCTGCCGTGTGACACCGGGTGAGAACGAGACTCAGGTTGCCTTTCCGGCCATGTTTGTCCTATTATTGAGGCGTTCGCGTGGGAGAAGCGCAAGGCACCGGTTGGTCTCCTGCCAGGCAAGCCGCATTGCTCCAAATCCCATCGCCTGCGTTGACCGGATTACCCTGAAGCCTGACGTACAGGCTCCACGGGCTTGGTCCGCATGGGCGATCTTTGCGTGGGTTACGCGCAACAATCAGACGATCGGACCGACGGTAGTATAGTCAACTCTGGCAAACTGAGACGGTGAGGCCATTGATGGTCCACCCACGCCGCTGCGCACGTGCAACGCTTAGAGACCCTGGAGGTTTCATGGCAGCAACGACTAAGGTGGCTTTGCGCACGATTGCCCCGACCGCGATCGTGATCTTTAGCACCATCTTAATCACCGCCTGCGAGCCTGATGCTTTCGCGCCTGACCGACTCGAGCCCGGCGACGTCCCTAGCGACATCCCTGTGGAGCTGACAGAGCCGGCCAGCAGCGGGGTCGTCTGGCTCGGCGCAGGGGACATCGCGACGTGTACGGGCAGCGGCGACGACGAAACCGCCGATTTGTTGGATTCGCTGCTGGTGGCACATCCGACCGCCACCGTGTTCACCGCGGGCGACAACGTCTATGACGATGGCACGGCTCAAGAATACGCCGACTGCTATGACCCCACCTGGGGGCGATTCAAGGACCGCACCTGGGCAACGATCGGCAACCATGAGTATACCCTGGGGAACGCCGATCCGACGTTCGACTATTTCGGTGCCCGCGTAGGCCCCAGAGACCTGGGGTACTACAGCGTAGATGAGGGCAATTGGCACATCGTGATGCTGAACACCGGCGCTACGAGCATCGTACCGGTGTCACCAGGGTCGCCTCAGGAACAGTGGCTACGCGCAGATCTGGCGGCCACGACGAAGTCCTGCGTCATGGCAGTATTCCACCACGCTCGCTTTACTTCGTGCCAGTCCAGCAAGCCGGACTGTACTTTTGTCGAAGACAAGACAAAACCTCTCTGGGACGCGCTCTACGAATACGGCGCTGAGCTAATCGTTGTAGGTCACAAGCACCATTACGAGCGGTTCGCCCTTCAAGATCCGGATGGGAACGCCGACCCGGTTTCGGGCATTCGACAGATCATCGTCGGAACCGGCGGCAAGAGCGTTGGCGTGCGGGACGTGATCGCTCCCAACAGCGAGGCCCGCAACGACGAAACGTCGGCATACGGCGTGCTCAAGCTCACCCTTCACGACAACTCTTACGATTGGGAGTTCGTCCCTGCAGCCGGAGTGACCTTTACCGATTCCGGTAGCGGCATTTGCACGGGCAATGGGCCTGTCGCGGACTTCACCTGGGTGGAAGGCCCGCCCCTCACGGTTGCGTTCACGGATGCCAGCACGGATTCAGACGGGACGGTGACGGGATGGAGCTGGGACTTCGGCGACGGGACGGGGACGTCGACGCTGCAGAACC
>JBFJOD010000045.1:0-22401 GCA_041617795.1 Gemmatimonadota bacterium
GAAGCATCGATGAGCGTGGGACCCGTCGCTCGGAACCAATGCCGCGCTGCCGAGCCCAGGCGGCGTAAGCCCTCGATCTCAGGAAAAGCGAACGGGAAGTCCGTGCTCGGCGATGTACAGCTTTATGTCATGCACGCTGAGCAGGCCGGAGTGGAGGGGAGTAGCGAGCGCCACCGCATCAGCGCCTCCGATCATCAACGCGTCGAACAGGTCTTCGACCTGCCCGGCTGCGGCGGCCGCGACGACTGGCAAGCGGACACCAGACGTAACGGCCTCCAGCAATTCGAGGTCGAACGGTTCACCGTGCTCTCCCCCGTCCGGAGAGCGGATTATGAGCTCGCCGGCACCCTGGGCCTCGACGACCCGCGCCCAAGTTACCGGGTCCCACTCGCCGAGCTCCCCGTCCAATCCCTCACTCACACGCCACACGCCCTGCTCACGGCGAGCGGTGATCGCAACTGCCAGTCGTTCCGATCCGAATTCACGAGCCAAACCCGCCAACAGATCCGGATCCCGCAAAGCGGCCGACTGCAAGCTGATCCGGGAGACGCCGGCCCCCAGCAGCTCCGCGAACTCAACCGTCGTGGTCAGCTCGGCTTCCAAGCTCAAGGGGATGGGCAGTGATTCGGAGAGAGCCTTAACGAGTGGGAGAACAACGGCGGGCGGCCCTTCCGTGCAGGTGACGATGAGCTCGTCTGCACCCGCCGCGGCATAGGCCAACGCGACCTCACGGACGTCTTCCGGCCGCTTGAACGACTGGAACGATGCGGGTTCAGCCAGTCGGCCATCGCGATTAAGCCGGAGATTCGGAATGATCCGCCTGAACGTCAGCCCGAATCACTCCCCGGTATTCGATTCAATTTCGATCGGCACGTTCTCGCGCATCCGATGACTGAACAGAGTCAGCTCGTTGATTCCAGCCTGCTGCAGCAGCATCAGCCCGACATCGAAGCCCTGCTCGAAGCTCGCGGGCACGTGACTATCTGTGCCAATCGTCACCGTGGCGACGCGAGCTTCCTTGGCCAACTTCAGGATTTGGAGTCCGGGATACGGCTCCGCCGGCGCCTGCACGACACCCGAGGTGTTCACTTCAATGCCAAGACCCTTCCCAACCATTTTCTCCAGCAAGCTCACGACCTGCGACTCAAAAGGCTTCGCGTCAAACATTCCGTAGTACTTTGCCCCAAAACGTTTGACGAGATCCAGGTGTCCGACGACGTCGAACCCGCCCCAATCCAGCATCTCATCCACCACCTCGAAATAGCGGCCGTATGCCTCTGACATATCGCGGGTCTTGAAATAGCCGCCGACCGAACCGCCAGAGATCTGGTGGTCATCCACAACGTGCACAGAACCGATGATCATATCGAAGTCGACCGAATCAACTAGCGCGTCGAGAGTCTCCACCCATTCGGGCCGATACTCCAGTTCGGCTCCAAGCAGAACACGAAGCTCTGGATACAGCGGCTGTAAGCGCTCTATCTCGTGCTGCAAGAGCTCGAACCGTTGACGCGATTCGACCAAATCGACCACCCACTTGTCATCGTCAGCGCTGAGCGTCTCGGCGTGGTTCGTGATGCAGACCTCGTCGAAACCGAACTCGATCGCTGCCTCGCAGACCTCCTCGGTGCTGCCGCGACCATCGGCCGAGTACTCGTTGTGGACGTGGTAGTTGATCCGCACAATACCTTGCCTTTAGTTCACGAGCGCGATCGCCACTCCGTCACGGGTCGGGACGACTATCGAAGTGAGTCGTGGATCGGTCGCCACTCTGCGGTTGAATTCCTGTATACCTAATACATCTGGATCATCCGATTCGGCCTCCAGCACGCCTCCCTCTTGAAAGGCGTTGTCTGCGATCACCAAGCCACCGCGCCTGATGTTGGCGTGCGACCAATCCAAGTATACCGGGTAGCTCACCTTGTCCGCATCGATGAACACGGCATCGAAAGGACCGTCAACCTCGATTTGTTCCAGCAGCTCCCGGGCCTCGCCGACTCGGACCTGAACGCGCTCGCCGACCCCTGCCCGCGCCAGGTAGCGCCGTGCCAGGTCGGCCCGCGACTCTTCGCGCTCGATCGAGATCAGCAGCCCGTCCTCAGGCAATGCACGTGCCATCCAGATCGCGCTGTAGCCACCCAGAGTGCCAAGCTCCACGACTTTGCGTGCCCCGATACTCTTCAAGAGAACCTGCAGCAAGCGCCCTTCCTCTGGGCTGATGAAGATCTCGGGGAGGCCTGATTCCTTCATCGCCCGCCGCAGGTCGGCCAACACCTCATCTTCAGGTGCGAACAACTCGGCGACGTAACTCTCACAGGCGCGACGTTGCGTTTCGTCCATCAAGATCTGGCCTCGACCGCCCGCTGCGCGGCCCGTACCCAGACGCGGACCTTGGCCGGCGTCGCGGCCCGCGGTCGCTCAGTCATTGCCTGGAGGTCGGCCGTCAGGCTGCGGTGATCTGCGGCGGCCAACGCGGGTAATGAGCGAACCCCGGCCTCCCAGAGCAACCGGCCATTCGTTGTTCCAATACCGCGGAAGCTGACCAGCTCTGCCGCCGCCACCCACTCGCGCGCCTTCTCCAGATCGACGTTCGCCGCCTGTGCAACGTCGGCAGGCTGGGCGCTCGACAGAGCGAAGAGGTCTTGATACGGCGTGACGGCAAGTTGCTGGCGAGCGGCCGGAGCCAGCACCCAAAGCTCGTCCAGATCCGGCCTCAGTGAATCCGTGGTCCAGCGATCCATCCCGAAAAGGATCGCGAGTGAGAAAGCGATTGCAGCTGGAACGGCAACCAGCGTGCGCTTCGTCCGCAACCCGGAGAGGGCAGGCGAGGATCGAACGCTTGCAGGAATGGCGATCCCTAGAAGCACCAGTGATTGATACACGACAAAACAGTCGAGGGCGAAGATGGGAAAGCCACCGAACCCCAGCAGCGGCATCTCGAACAGCTTGAAATCTTCGAAGCCCGGGACCGTGTAGATCCACTTGCTGCGCGATTCGATGTTGTAAAGCTCCCAGATGAAACCGATGGCTAGACCGCCCGTCACAAAACGCAGCAACCGAACCGGGCGCCCGGCTGCCAGGTCTCCGATCAGCGAGCGTGCAGGATCCCGCGAGTAGTTCCACGGCTCGAGCAGCAGGGTCAGCGCGCCCCAGATCAGCGGGAAGAACAACCGCGGCCAGATCAGGCTGAGAGCGGCGAACGCGACACCGGTCAACCAGATACCTGTGAGTAGTCGCCGACTGACGTTAAAGCCCGGCCAACGCAATGCGTCGTACGCTCCCCGGGCCGTCAGCCAGCGTTCGGCAAGAAATATCGCCGGCAAAACGGTCATGAACGAGATCGTCGTGCCGAACCAACGCAGCCCGCGCTGGGGAGGCAGGAAGACGTAGTACCAGTTCGCGACCCGAAAGTTGATCAGTTCGAAGAAGAACCAGAGAACGGCAGACCAGCCAAGCAGCGAGACGGCGAAACGCGGGCGGCTCAACAGGTAGTAACGTCCGGTGCGCGCCGCCACGGCAGCATCCAGTATCAGCAGAGTGGGATACCACGCGGAGATGTAGAACCAGTTAACAAACGGCTCGACACGGCGGAGCATCATCACCGTAGCGATGACCAAGAGGATGGCGGCAACAGCCGCGACGAGCAGCGGCGACGGTCGCGGTTGTTCGCCCAACGCGGGGGGCGTGGCCATCGAGACCCGGGCTTCGAGCAGTTCGGTCATCGAGCCTGCGCGGTTTCGCTTACGCTGTCGGCGAGACCATCAAAGCCTGGCGCGACATAGACTGGCTGGCCGCCGACGATGGTGGCCAGAACTCGCACGTCCTTAATTTCGCCGGGTTCCGTCGCTAAGAGGTCTCGGTCGAGGATCGTCAGGTCGGCAAGCTTACCCACGCGAATGCTGCCTTTTTCGTCCTCTTCGCGCGCAGCGTACGCATTGTTGATGGTGTAAGCGCGGATCGCGGTTTCCACATCCAAGCGCTGCTCGGGAAACCAACCACCCTCGGGTTGGCCGTCCAGAGTCTGGCGCGTGACGGCGGCGTAGATCCCCAGCAGCGGCTGCGCCGGGTACCAGGACGCATTGGTGCCTGGCCAATCCGAACCGAACGAGAGAATTGCGCCGCCCTCCAGCAATGACTTGAAGGCGTAAGCTCCCCTCGAACGTTCGTGACCGATGCGTTCTTCCATCCAGCGCATGTCATCGATGGCATGGTACGGTTGAACCTCGGCAATGATGCCGAGCTGGCCGAACCTCTTGAAGTCATCCTCCTCCACAACCTGAGCGTGGATGATCCTGAAGCGGTGATCTCCCGGCCCGTTTCGCTCGATCGCCGATTCGAACCAATCCAGCAAGGTGTCCACCGCCAGGTCGCCGATGGCGTGGACCTGCGGTACCAGCCCCAGCGAGTCGGCCGCGCGGATCAACTCCGGCAACCCCGGAGGCTCAAGTACCATGGTCCGCCAACTACCGTTATTACCTGGCTGGTGATCGTACGGTCGACGAAACCGCGCGCTCGAATTGCCCATGATTCCGTCTACGAAGCCCTTCAACCCGCCGATCTTCAGGTATTCGTCACCGAACCCGGAGCGGATGCCAACTGCAGCCAGCGAGCTCCAGCGGTCCAACGTCGGGCGCGCATAGACTCGCACGGTCAGCTCGCCCCGGTCGCGCAGATAGCTAAAGACTCGCATCTGCTCATCACGGGTGATGTCGTGGATGCCGGTGACCCCATTCTCGGCCAACCGCCGCAGCGCCAGCCTTGATTCGAGCACCCGCTGTTCGAACGACTTGGGCGGTATGACCTCACGCACGCGAGCGACGGCGGACCCGGTGAGTAGGCCGGTTGGCTCGCCGGTATGCGGATCGCGCTCGATTCTGCCCCCGGCCGGGTCGGGAATTGCACCGTTGATGCCGGCCAACCGCAGAGCCACGGCGTTGGCCAGGTATTCCGTGCGGTCCCAGCGATTCAGCAGGACCGGTGTCTCCGGAGTGAGCGAGTCGATCATGCTGCGATGCGGTCGGAAGCGTTCGGCTCTAACCGCGTCCGCCCGACCTCCGGCCGAGCCCATCGCCCACTCCTCGTAGGCGCCCCAGTCGCCGCCTAAGATCCAAGCTCCCGCGGGCAAGCGGTCCCGGGCCCCGGCCACGCGCTCGGCCAGGGTTCGGGAGTCGGCGCAATCCAGCAAGTTGATCCCGAGCAACAGTTGCGCGGCGTACTCGAAATGGGTGTGATTATCGATGAACCCGGGTAGTACGAAGGCGCCGTCTAGCTCGGCTACGACGGTTTCCGGGCCCTGATGCCTGAAGACTTGCTTCTCGCTGCCCACGGCAAAGATTCGGCCGCCGCGTATCGCCAAAGCGCGGGCCCGCGGCACCTCCGGCTCGACCGTGTAGATGCTGCCGCCTACGAGGATCATGTCGGCGGTTGGCCCTTTGCTCCCAGTCACGGTCATCGTGGCGACAACCAAAGCGGCCATGGCGACAGCCATCAGCACCAGCGAGTTACGCATGGCTAGTCTTCCAGCGAAGGGTTGTAGGCACGTGAAGTGGCAACTAATGTAGGCCTAATTTCCACTCCGGATAGGGTGCCGCGATGAAACGACGAGATCTTCTGAGGCTGGCCGGGGCAGGCGGTGGCATGTTAGCGCTCAGCGGCTGGCGCGGCGGCCAGCTGGCGCGGTCGCACGTCTCGGCGGCTAATCCGCCACAGGAGGCGGATGCGCTACCGGCCGCCACCTATCAACGACGCGTCGAGCGCGTTCTGAGGCTAATGGCCGATGCCGGTTTGGCGGCGCTGTTCTGCGAGCCAGCGACCAACTTCGAGTACCTGGTCGGCACGAATTTCGGCCGCAGCGAGCGGCTTATCGCGCTGGTCGTTCCGACGCGCGGTAAACCGGTCATCGTGGTTCCGAGCTTCGAGCTGGAGCGCGTACAGCGATCGGCAAAGAGCGTCAGCGAGTTTCGCGCCTGGGAAGAACACGAGGATCCGTATCGGCTGGTGGCCGACGTCGTGCGCGCATCAGACCGCCGGCGAATCGCCATCGAACCCAGCGCGCGTTTTGGAATCGTAAGCGCACTCGAGAGAGCGCTTCCCGACTGGGAGCTAGTGGACGGCTCCGCGCTTTTCACCCGCCTGCGCATCATCAAGACGGAGGAAGAGCTGAAGCTGATTCGCCGCGCCGTGTCGATCACCGAGAGCTCCATCGCCGCAACCTTCGCCGGCCTCGCGGCAGGTGTCACGGACCGCGAGGTCGCCCGGAAGCTGAGCGGGGAGATGTCGGAGCGCGGAGCGCGCGGCGGCGGCCTGGTGCAGTTCGGCCCGACCAGCGCCATCCCGCATGGCGGCACTGAAGAGCGACTCCTTGAACCCGGCATGCCGGTGTTGATCGACGCGGGATGCCGGGTCCACGGCTACACGTCTGACATCACGCGGATGCACTATTTTGGCGAGGAGCCTTCGGCGGGTTACCGTGAAGTCTGCAATACCGTCCTGGCGGCACAGACAGCGGCCTTCGAGGCGGCGCGGCCCGGGATGGAATGCCAACAGCTGGATCGGATCGCCCGCCGCGTCATACGCGAGGCGGGCTATGGAAAACGGTTCACCCACCGCTTGGGTCACGGAATGGGGATGGACGGCCACGAGCCGCCCTACCTGGTCGAGGGTAACCGTCGTAAACTGGAGCCCGGAATGGTCTTCACCATCGAGCCCGGCATCTACCTGCCGGGGCAGTGGGGCGTCCGGCTAGAAGATGATTTCGTGGTTCGTGAGGCCGGTCTCGAACCGCTGAGTTCTCGCGTTTCGCAAATCTGAGACGTTGGTTCCTTGACGACTCGACAGCCTATCGAGATATTCGCCGCGGCCCAGCAGTGCGGCCATGAACAGAACAACTAACGGGAAGCAATCATGAAGTTCGAAGTCGCCACCCACCTCGCGCCCGAGGAAGTGATCCGCATGGCCGAGGAATACTACCGGGAAAACACAGGCTTGGCCGTGCAGGAGCGAGGCGACAACCGTCTCGCGTATTCCGGGGCCATCGGCGAGGCCACGATTGCCGCCTATAGGGACCACGGTCACACCACGGTGTCGGCCGAAACCGACCGCGGCGTCGGCTTCGATGTGACCGACCAGACCCTGAGATTCCTGTACACGATCCCTCATATCTAGTATGGCGGATGCATAACATGACCGAAAAAACCTTGCAGGTTCGTGTTATAGTACCCGACCTCTGGCGCGAAGGGATGATGGAATTCCCGCCCGACACTCCTGTCGCCGAGGTCAAGCGTCAGGCGTTGCCGAAGCTGTTACGAAGAAGTGATGTAGATCCGGCCACTTACTATGTGGAGTATTTCGAAAAGGAAGTGCTGGACGAATCCAGCAGCCTGACGGATCTGGGCGTTCCCCGGGACGGAGTCATCTCGCTGCGGCCTTATGACGTCGACCACCCGCCACCGTTCGAAGGCTAGCGCCCGGAACGCGACAACCGCGCCAGCAGCGGGTAAGGAAGGGATTTCATCAGCCAGGCAACCAGGCGCCAGCGCCGCGTCACGTAGACGTGGCGCTTTTTCTTGCGGATCGCGGCGCAGATCTGCCGGGCCGCGGTGTCGGCGCTCGCTACCCAGAACATATCGTCTCGGCCTGACGTCATCGGCGTCTCGACGTATCCCGGTTTGACGTCTGTGACGCAGATGTCGGCGTTCAGCTTGTCGGCTTTGAGACGCAGTGCCTCGCAATAAGTCGCAGCGAAGGCCTTCGAGCTGCTGTAAGCCGCCGCCAGGCCGCGCAGCGCGGAAATCGACGTGATCCCCACGATGTGTCCCGAACCGCGCTCCACGAAATGCTCCATCGCCTGGTTGGCCACGGCTGCAAAGCCCATGACGTTCACACCGATGATTTCAGCTTCCTGGGGCCAGTCCGGGTCGGAATGCCCGACCCCCGAATTGATGACGATGAGGTCCACCGCGCCCATCTCGCCGATCAACTCCCGCAACCGCTGCCTTGATTCCTCCGGCTGCAACAAATCCATCTGCCGCACATAGCTTCGGGTCGGCAACTCCGATCGTAGCGCCTCCATCAGCTCCAAGCGCCGGCCCGTCAGTCCCACTTCGTAACCGTCGCTTGCCAGGACTTTCGATAGTGCCCGGCCGATGCCGCTGCTGCTGCCGATGACGATGGCTTTCTTCATATTAGGATCGCCTTCAAAGGGTCGCGATCATAGGCGCGCCTCCTCCCAAGCGTCAAGCGTTGGCGGCGCCGCTTTGGAAATCGTCCCAGAATGCTAGATTGTGGCCCATGAGTGACTTCGCGAATCTGAAGCTGAGCCCGGAACTGCTCGGCTACCTTCAGCAGGCGGGCTACCGCGAACAGACGGCTCTGCAAGTAGAGGCGATTCCGGTCATCGCTCGCGGCACGACGGTGGCCGGTGCGGCGTCGGCCGGAAGCGGCAAGACGCTGGCCTACGGCTTGGCTCTGGCCACGCGCCTCGACGCGGCCGCTTCCACTCATCAAGCTCTGATTCTCAGGCCGACCGACGACCTCGCCGCCGACACCGCCGACACCTTAAACCGCTTGCTGCGGATCTGCGGCCTGACAGTCGCGTTGGTGGAGCCCGACGTGCGCGTCGCCGCCCATGTCAGCGTCGCCAGTCCCGACGCTGCCCTGGCCGCACTCGAGCATTCGGCCATCAAGCTGGAGCAGCTCGACGCCCTGGTCGTGGACGGCCTGTCCGCGATGATAGAACTGGGCGCCGACGTCGCACTCGAGACCCTGACAGCACAGATCCCCAAGGATGCTCAACGGATCGTGCTCAGCGGGGCGATGACCCGTGAGGTGAAAGATTGGATCGATCGTCACGCCCGACGCGCGCGCCAGCTGGCCTATTTGCCCGCCGAGGCCCAGCCACTCACCGCGGCCAACCTAGAGTTCTATGCCGCGCCGCGGCGCACCTGGCTGGCCGTGCTCGTCAGCCGCATACGCGGCCTCTCCGGCCCGCGCGGCAGCGGCTGTCTGGTCATTCGCTGCCGATCGGCCAGTGAGGCGGAGGAGCTGGGCCACCAGCTCGCGGTGCGCGGCTTCGATATCGCAGCCGACGACTCGAGGCCCTGGCTGAGAATCGAGTGCGGCGACGCCAGCGAGATCGAGTCCGCCGATACTGTCATCTCCTGGGGTGTGCCCGCCGACTTCGCGAGCTTTCGCAGACGCGTCGTCGGGCCCGCAAACACGCTCATCCTCGCCGAGCCGCGCGAGCTTCCGCACCTCAGCCGTTTAGCTGAGCTGGCGGAAACCCGGATGAACGTCCTGAAGACCGCCGTACCTCCTGAGGCACTGCGCTCGGCTCAACTGACTCGGGACCGACTACGCGAAACGCTGACGACCAAGGACATCGAGCCTTACCTATTGCTCCTGCAGCCACTGCTCGAGGAATTCACACCCAGTGAGGTCGCGGCGGCCGCGACTGCCTTGGTTCGCGAACGCATTCCGGCGACCGCCCCCATACCTCTGCCTGCTTGGACACGGCTGTATTTCGGCGTCGGCCGCCGTGACAACATCCGCCCGGCCGACCTGGTCGGGGCCATCACCGGCGAATCCTCAATCAGCGGCGACCAGATCGGCCGCATCGATATCAGGGACACGCATTGCGCGGTTGAGATTGCCGCCCCGGTGGCGGACCAAGTAATCAAGGCCCTGGCATCGACGACAATACGCGGACGCCCCGCTAACGTGAGGGTCTTCAGAGAGTAGCTGAGATTCGGGGGAAGGTGGCGCTCAGACTCCGGCCCCCTTCCCCCGTTCGCTGCAAGCTGAGGCTAAAAGCTCGGCTTGACTCCGTCCTTTAGGCCTTTCCCAGCGCGAAACGCCGGCGACACCGACGCCGGAATCTGGATTCGCTCGCCAGTGCGTGGATTACGGCCCATGCGCGGCCCGCGACGCCGGGTCTCGAACGTCCCGAACCCGGTGATCTGGACCTTGGTGCTCTTCTTCAACGCGCCAACGATTATGCCCTTGTCCACGTCAAATAGGGCGTCCACCGCACGACCCGCGTCCGCCTTGCTCAGGCTGGTGACTTCGGCAAGCCGGTCGATGAGTTCGGTCTTGTTCACTCAAGTGCTCCTTTCGGGAGAGATAGCAGCTAAACAGGGCTGGGCGAAGCCGAATCTACTCTAAAGCAGAAACCCTTGAAGCGTCAAGGGAAAAGCCAGTGAATAAGCCAATCATCGCGGGTCCAGGACCGGGCGAGCGGCGTTGGGACGCCAGCGGCCCGCCGCCCAGCGTGCTGACACTTAAGTCTATTCAATACAGTCGGTTACGTCTTGAAACCCGGCTTTAATCCGCGGAAGCAAAATAGGTAAAGGATGTCACAATCCCGTGCCCTGGCCCGGCCCGGTCCCCTCAGCCACCGCCCCCGCAATTGGCGCCTGGCTCGCCGCGCTTGACGCAACGTGAGGATTCTGGTTAGCTTGGTGGCCCTTCCCTCGTCGGCAGTGTTCACGTCGGCCTGCATTGCTCGATCCCGACCCGCCTTGCGACCGGATCCACAACAGGTTAAGCGCCTGCGCAGGCTTCACAACCCAATTCGATTCGTTGAGGCACGGCGAGACCCTGGAGTCTTCGCCTGCTGCTCCAACCGGGAGCCGATTGAGGAGACGCTCATGACATTTGCGATGAATTGGCGGCTGGCGGTCGGTTTGGCGCTGGCCAGCGCGCTAAGCGTGCCCTCTGATCTAGGCGCGCAAGACGTCGAGATGCGCGGCTGGGTCAATGGTGTGCGGCCACCACCTGGCTACTACGAGGTCCTGGCGCGTGATCCGACCGCTTACCAGTTCCAGAAGGTGTGGAAGGAGATCGCCCAGCAGGTCCGCGAGCGGCGGCAGGCGCTGGCGCTGGCGGGTGACTTCGCATCGTTGAACGCGCACTTGCGCGGCGGCCAACCATCGAGGTCGGCGGCGCAGGCGGCGGGCACCGCGATCGCGGGGACGTTTCGCTTTCCCGTCCTCGTGGGCTACTTCTCCGACAGCACACATGTGTTCCAACCGGACACCGCCACACTGAACAGCGTTTTGTTCAGTACCGCAGCGGCACCGCCCTACTCGGTTTCCACGTACTACGACGAGATGTCGAACAGCTTGGTGACCGTCATCGGGGATGTCATCGGCTGGTTCAAGGTGGACAGCGCCAGCACCTGGTACGAAGGAACAGGCAAAGGACTGAATCCCGGCACCGATCATACCGGCGACTTCATCGCCGAACTGCTGAACGCGGCGGATCCGACCATCGATTTCAGCGTCTACGACAACGACGGCGACAACGCGGTTGACCTGGTTGCGGTCCTGCACCCGCTGCGGGGCGGCGAATGCGGATCGAGCCACATCTGGTCGCACCGCTGGGTACTGGCGGGCTGGGGGCAATCCTGGTCGGGCGATGGTGTATCGGCCAGCGACTACATGATCCAACCGGCGGTCGGCGGCACGAGCGGGTGTGATTCCACCCAGACGATGTCGATCGGCACGTTCTCTCACGAGCTCGGGCACGGGATGGCGGGTCTGCCGGACCTTTACGATACGGGTACTGGTTCCCCCACCTTCGGCATCGGTGTGTGGGGACTGATGGGTTCGGGCAACTGGAACACCCAGACCAGCCCGGCTCATTTGTCGGCCTGGTCCAAGGATGATGTCGGCTGGATTACGGTGAACTCGGTCAACTCAGCGTCGGGAGGCGGCTCGTTCACCCTGAATCCAATCATCGGCAGCGACACGGCTCTCCGAATCGAGATTGACGGATCAAGTGAGTACTTCCTTATGGAGAACCGTCACCGGCTCGGGTCCGACGTCAACGCGCCAGGTGAGGGACTGCTGATCTGGCACGTATCTCCAAGCCTCATTTCCGCGAGACGCCCGAGCAATTCGGTCAACACAGGGACGATCCACGGACTCGACCTCGAGCAGGCAGATGGTCTGGATCATCTTCGAAACAAGACGAACGTCGGAGACGCCAGTGATCCTTACCCCGGCTTGACGCTGAACACCGCCTTCGGTCCGACCTCGACGCCTAACTCCGAGAAGAACGACAACACCGGCTCCGGAGTGCAGGTCGACAGCATCACGCTGAACCTCGATAAGAGCGTCGGTTTCCGGGTCAGCTTCAACATCGTCGATGAAATCATCACGACCAGCGTTGGATCGGGCAGCGCTGTTGTTGTGGATGGCATTCATCAGGCCGCACCGTTCCAGGTGGCCTGGGTCTATCCCAGCCTGCACACCATCGCGGTCGACTCGGTTCAAGGCGACACGCTCACCCGCTACACCTTCCAGTCCTGGAGCGATGGCGGCGCCCGCGAGCACAGCGTAGCGATCGATGCCACGCCTGACACGTTCACAGCCAACCTGCAGACCGAATTCCGGCTGCGCGCCAACGCGGATCTTTCCGGCACGCTGACCAGCTCCGTCACTCTGGATGTCAACGGGATCGCCTGGCTCACACCGGCCTCGGCCGTGCAGCTGGTCGCGATTCCGAATGCCGGAGTCTTATTCGCCCGCTGGTCAGGAGATACCACGGCGATCACCGACACACTCCGGCTGACGATGGACAAGCCTTACATGGTGCAAGCTGAGTTCGGGCCACCGGTGGCGATCGGCTCGACGACTCTGGCGAATGGCGTCATGGGCGCCGCATACAATGACACACTGGAGGCTTCGGGAGGTGCGGGCGGTTATAGCTGGTCGCACGTGGGAGGCGACGCCCTGCCCGCCGGCCTGACGCTCGAGCCAAGCGGCGCCCTCTCCGGTGTGCCGGAGGAGTCGGGCAGCTTCTCGCTCATGTTCCTTGCGGAGTCCGGAGCGATCACCGACCAGAGCACCGTCGCGCTGACGATCTCGCGGCCGAACCTGCTGCTCGACAACGTGGTCAACCACTTGCTCAGCCCGGTCGCGGTGCTGTCAGCTGACGAGTTGCGCTTTCTCGATCTGATCGGAAATGACAACGGCAGCTTCGATATCGGGGATTTCCGCGCCTATCTGCAAGATGCGGGGATAGTGGCGGACGTCTACACCGCCGATCTGATCGAAGCACAAAGGGAACGCGAGACTAGCGGCGGCAGCGCCCGCAGGGAGGATGGATGATGAAGATCAAGCGAGCCGGTTGGCTCGGTCTGGCAATGGCCGCGGGCATCGCGTTGTTTGCCGTGGCCTGTAGCAGCAGCGACGGGACCGGACCCTCAGGTCCAGGCCAGCTCACGGTCAGCGTTACGACGACTGGGAGCGGTGGTTCCGCCTTCCTGGTAACACTGAACGGCGCTGGCATCACAAACCCGGTGGCTGCCAACTCCGGTCACCAGGTCTATTCGTTTGCTTCGGGTAGCACGGTCAAGGTCGCCGTAGTCGGCTCGCTGGCATCGGGTAGCCTATTGCGGTTCACGGTGCCCGACATCAGTCAGGGCACTACCTACAGTGTCAGTCTCGATCAAGTCGCCAGCAGCGACAACGCCCTTCAGTCGACCGGCGACTACACGCTCACGATTCAGTAAACGCCCCGCCGCCTTAACCCTCTGGATCGTCGAGGTCAGCGCATCTGCGGATGGATCTTGACGATCCGGGGGTCCTTCGCGATGGCCTCACCGCCGGCCATCTCTTCTAGCCAGCCCCTCACCATCTTGGCGCTCATCACTGTATCGACGCGAAAGCCATTCTCTTCCAGCCAGCGCAGATCCTCCGGCGCGACGGCCCTGGCAAATTCGATCAACATCCAGTTCTTCATCACCGGTTGCTCCACGCCCGGCGCCGGAGCCACGGCCGCCGGTGGTTTCGCCGCCCCCGCCGCGGCCTGCGGCATGCCCTCTGATCCCGCCGTCTCCGACGCCGGCTCTGTATGGACTTCTTCCGGCGGGACGGCTTCACCGCCTACTTCGGTGGTTTCTGGCTGTGCGGCGTGCTCAGCGGCAACGGTCTCCTCGCTCGGCGGCATATCGTTACCCTGCTCCGCTTCGCTCTGCTGACCGCCACAAGCCACGCCGGCCAGCAAGAGCGCCAAACCGATCAGCGGCACACTCTGCGATCTTGTCATCGTGTTCCTCCAGGCCCCGGCCGAACGGCCGGACTAGAACCAACTGTCGACGGTTCCAACCAGCTTCTCATATGCCACGATCCTGCCGCCAGCGAGTGTCAGGCGACCCAGATAATCGTGGCCGAATCGCGTTCGGATGTACTGCTCGATGGGCTCAGCCTTGTAGGCCGCCACCAAGCTGGCGATGACACCCGCATGGGTTATCAATAGCACGGCATCACCGTCGTGCACACCCTCCAACTTAGAGACGAACGCCATGGCCCGGGCTTGCACATCTTGCCAAGACTCGCCGCCTGGATAGCGGAATCGGCCCAAGACCGCCGTCGCAGGTAGCTGTGCCTGAACTTCCGCGAACGTCAGGCCGGTGAATTCCCCGGCATCGATCTCGGCCAGCGCCGCCTCCGCCACGATCGGAACGGGTCGTTCCAGCGTCTCGACCACCAGGGCCGCCGTGCGCTGCGTGCGGGCCATGGGGCTGGAGTAGATCCGAGTCAGTTTCCGATCCTGAAGATGGGTAGCGACGGCGACCGGCTGCCGCCGGCCGGCTTCCGTGAAGGGCGAATCCCCGCGACCCATCAGGACTTGCCGGACATTCGCCTCTGTTTCTCCGTGCCGCATCACATACACATCGGTTGACATCGCTCCCTATCCTAGGGCGTCTGGCTGCGCTGACAAGGCCGCTACCGACGGAGCGTCTCTTGCTCTGACCTGTCTTGCCGGCTAACGTTCCCGCCGCTTCCCAGCTAACCGCTAGACACAGGTACGGAGGGACGTAATGAACTGGCTGGCCACCGTCGTATTCCTCTATCCACTGATTCTCATCGGAGTCAGCCTCTGGCGATCTCGCACCGTGAAGAGCCACGAGGACTTCATGGTGGCCGGACGCCAGGTACCGGTGATCCTGCTGGTTGGCACACTGGTATGCACTTGGATCGGGTCCGGCTCGCTGTTCGGTGGCGCCGGACTTGCCTACCGCACGGGCATCGCGGAGCTCTGGTTCTCGTTCGGGGCCTGGATGGGGCTTATCGTCGCCTACTTCATCGCGGGGCGCGTGAGAAACATCGCCGAGTACACGGTCCCCGATCTGCTGGAAAAACGCTACAACGCCGCGGCGCGCCTGCTCGGGACGCTGGCCATCATCCTGGCTTACGTGACGATTGCCGCCTACCAGTTCCGCGGCGGCGGCTGGATTCTGACGATCGTCACGGACGGGGCGATCTCGCCGACCCAGGGTATGTACATCACGGCGGCCGCCATCGTCATCTTCACTGCTCTTGCCGGGATGATGTCCATCGTCACGGTGGACATCTTCAACGGCGCCATCATTACCGTGGCCGTGCTACTGACCCTGCCCTACATGGTGTTCGAGGTAGGTGGCCTCGGTGAAGTCTTGAATCTTCTCCCACAGGACCACACGTCCATCCTCGGCGGACATAACCTGCTCTGGGTCATCGGCGTCGCCATGCCCACCTTCCTGCTTCTCCTCGGCGAGAGCGGCATGTACCAGAAGTTTTTCTCGGCAAAGGATTCGAACGCAGCCCGGCGAGCCGTGATCGGCATGGTACTCGGCGTGGTCGTCATCGAGACGGCTTTGGCTCTGCTCGCCATCGTCGGTCGCGCTGCCTACCCGAACCTGATGCAGGAAGTCTCCGTTGTCGGCCGAGCCGCCTCCGAGACCGTGATCCTCTATATCGCCCGCCACGGGCTGCCGATGCTCGGCGGCGCCGTGTTACTGGCGGCAGCGGTCGCCATCGTGCTCTCTACGGGTAACACATTCCTGCTGGTCCCATCGACGAATGTGAGCCGCGATATCTACGAGCGGTTCATCAACCCGCAGGCTGCGGAGCGACGAAAGCTAACCATCCAGCGCGCCTCGGTGGTGATATTCGGAGGCGTTGGCATCCTGCTGCTGACCCAGTTCGAGACCGTTCTCTCGATGGCTCTCTACGCTTATTCGCTTGTGGGGGCCAGCCTCACCCCAGCGCTGCTGGCTTGCTTCCTTTGGAAGCGCGTGACAGCTGAGGGCGGGGTTGCCTGCATAGCAGGGGGTCTGGGCAGCATCATCGCCATCGGTGTTCTCAGCCGCTTGGGCGTCGGCTTCAGCATGACTTTCGGCGGCACGGAGTTCGACTTCGCCAGCAGCGAGTACATCGTCATCCCCGGCGTGCTGATTTCGATCGGCCTGTTGATCGTGGTCAGCCTGTTGACCAAGCCGTCAGCGCCAGAGAAGTGGCAACCGTTCTTCGCCAAAGAAAACGCGTGATGGCAAGAAAAAAGCCCGCTGCGAAGCGGGCCTGAGCGGCGGCAGCCAATCCCGGATGCTGCGGCTAGCCGTCCTCCTCCTCAACCTGTCGGCGCAGCTGGGCCAGCCGCTCCTCGATCTCGTCCGCTTTGCGGGCGGCCTCCAGCTGCCGCATTTCGTAATCCGTCTCCAGCTGGTGCACCCGCGGCCGCTCACCCAAGTCCTCTTCTAATTCGCGGGTCGCCGCCGCCAGGTCCTCCGCCGACTCGATGTCCTCCTCGGCACGCTCGAAGCGGCGGATGCCACTGTCCGGGCCCCGCAGCAAGTCATCGAGCTTCGCCGCAGTGCCGGTGCGGCGCGACCGGGCCAGCATGACGCTCTTGTTCCGCTCCGCCAACTTGAGTTGCTCCAGCTTCTCGGCGTATTCGGCCTTCATCGTCTCGAGTTCGGCCCGCGCCTCCGCCGCCTGGACCCTCATGTCCTCAGCCCCGTCCAGCGCCCGGCGGGCCGCCTCCAACGCGTTCTGAGCATCGGCGGCGTTCCCAGCGCTCTCGGCCTCCTGCGCCTTGCGGTGAGCGAACTCAGCCCGCTGAATCTGCTGTTGCGCGCGTGCGGTCAGCGTCTCTGCCTGTTTCTCCATCCGGGGAATCCGGGATCGCATCTCGATCAGCTCGCTACGCATGCCGCTGAGTAGCTGCTGGAGGTCATCGCGGGTCAGAGGACGTGCCGCCTCGCGGCGCTCGAGGGCGCGCTCGATCTTGTCGCGGAGTTTGCGGAACATGGAGCGAAAGTAGGGGGTCTGGGGGCGGTAGTCAAAAGCGGGAGCGGGGGGGTTGCGGGGCGGAGCGAGTCGGCTAGATTGTCTGAACGTATGAACAAGTCTTCATATATTCCCGACACAACCCACAGCCGCGAGCCTGAGCCGCCGGAGACCGCCGGTCCCGACGCGCTCGTTGAGGCACGCGCCGCCTTGTGCAGCGAGGACGAGTTGACGATCATCGCTGACACCTTCCAGATCCTGGCCAACCCGACGCGGTTACAGATCGTTCGCGTCCTGGCCCGCCGCGAGCTGTGCGTCGGCGATCTGGCAGCCGTAGTGGGGGCCAGTCCTTCGGCAGTCTCCCACCACCTGCGCCAGCTGCGGCAGATGCGGCTGGTCAGGCACAGGCGCGACGGCAAGCTGACTTACTACACGCTTGATGACGAACACGTCGCCGGTCTCTTCGAGTTGGGACTGGAGCACGTGCGCGAGCAACTACAATGACCGACGAAGCCAAGCCTCAGATCGCAGTCAGCGAGCTCAAGTTCGACGTTCCTGATATGGACTGCGCGAGCTGCGCGCAGCGAATCTCCGAGCGCCTGCACAAGTTGGAAGGGATTCAGCAGGCCGAGCCTCGCATCATCTCTAAAGATCTGCGCGTACGGTTCGACCCACAGCGTGTTCAGGAAGATGAAATAGTCGAAGCGGTGCGTTCGCTGGGCTATACGGTGAAGCGTGATGGCCAAGCGGCAGGGCGCCGAACCGTTCGCCTCGACAGCGTGTGGCGGAGTCCTGAAGCGGGCCGGGCGTACCTGGCCGGGTTCGGCATCGGCATCGGGCTCCTCCTGCGAGTGTTCGGCCTCAGCCCGGTAGTCTGGACGGCGGGACGCACGCTCGACGTTGGCGCCGTGCTGCTGATTCTCGCCGCGCTGATCGGCGGACTCAATTTCTTCCCCAAGGGTCTGCGGGCCGCGCGAATCATTCGCCTGGACATGCACTTCCTAATGACGGTTGCGATCTTCGGTGCGCTGGCGATCGGGGAATACGTCGAGGCTGCCAGCATCGCCTTCCTATTTGGTATCGCGGAATTGCTGGAGCGCTACTCTGTAGACCGAGCTCGCCGTTCACTCGAGCAGCTACTCGACCTCGCCCCCGCTACAGCACGCGTGCAGCGGGACGGCGTGGTGGTCGTGATTCCAGTGGAGGACATCGTCCCCGGCGAGCGGGTGCAAGTGCTACCCGGCGAGAAGATCCCGATCGACGGGTGGGTACGAGAGGGGCTCTCCTCAGTGGACCAGGCCCCGATCACCGGCGAATCGCTGCCGGTCAGCAAGGCGCCGTCCGACTACGTGTACGCGGGAACGATGAACGCCGAAGGGTATCTCGAAGTGGAAGTGGCCAAGCAGGCGGGCGATACCACCCTGGCGCACATCATTCATATGGTGGAGGAAGCCGAGACCTCTCGCTCTCCCAGCGAGCGGTTTGTCGAGAAGTTCGCCCGCTACTACACCCCGGCCGTGACCGTCTTGGCCATCGGCGTGATGACGGTTCCGCCGCTGCTGCTGGGCGCCCCGTTTGCGATGTGGTTCATAAGGGGACTTACGCTGCTGGTGATCTCCTGCCCCTGTGCCCTGGTGATCTCGACACCCGTCGCCGTTGTCAGTGGTATCACCAGCGCCGCCCGCAACGGCGTCCTGATAAAAGGCGGCATTCACCTGGAGGCACTGGCCAGAGTACGCGCCGTGGCCTTCGACAAAACGGGAACGCTCACCACCGGCCAGTTGGCCGTCGCCGAGGTCGTGGCAGGCTCCGACTCCGGTCCGGAAAGAGAGCAGCTGCTGGAGTTGGCAGCCGCCTTGGAAGCGCGCTCCGAACACCCGATCGCACGGGCGATACACCGAGCCGCGGTCAATACCGGAAGCAACAGCAACCACAGCGTTACGGACTTCGAGGCCTTGCCGGGGCGCGGCGCGCGAGCGCGGCTGAACGGCGACTTGTATCAGATCGGGCGGCCCGAACTGTTCGGCGAATTGGTGGCACCGTGGCGCGGAGAGCTCGAACGTCTGGCAGCCGCCGGCCACACTCCGGTGTGCATCGGAACCGAACAACGCCTGCTCGGGGTTGTGAGTGTCGCTGACCGGGAACGCGAGAGCGCCCAGCAGACCGTCCAGGCCCTGAGAAGCCTAGGTATCGAGCGCATCGTCCTGCTAACCGGCGACCACGAGGCTACGGCGCGAACAATCGCAGGGAGGTTGGGAATCGACCACTACTACGCGGGGCTACTGCCGTCTGAGAAGGTCGAGAAGATCAGAGAGATGGAAGCCGAGTACGGCAGCGTGGCAATGGTCGGCGACGGCGTCAACGATGCACCGGCCCTAGCGGCCGCGACGGTCGGGATCGCCATGGGTGCCGCTGCCAGCGACGTCGCCCTCGAGACCGCAGACGTGGCGATCATGACGGAGGACCTGACATCCCTACCGTACCTGTTTCGCCTATCGCGCAAGAGCGGCGGCGTGATTCGACAAAACATCGCCGCATCCATTGCGATCAAGTTCTCGTTGGCCGCCGGGGTCTTGCCCGGCTGGGTCAGCCTGATAACGGCGGTCTTGATCGGCGACATGGGGTCATCACTCGCTGTAACCGGCAACGCCCTGCGACTCGCCCGCGTACGCCGTCGATCCTGACGGTTTTCACGCCGGTACAACACTCCTGTAGGACCACAAAGCGTGGCCTGGACCGCTTGGGGACCGCGCGCCCGAACGGGCCAAACGGGGCATTTTACCCCGCCCTCTCGACAGCTCGACGACTCAGCGATCGACCGCAAGCAACCTAAGTAGTTGCGCTTCGTGAAGTTTGGGAGGGGGGCACATGATTTGCCACCGTTCACGAATGGCAGAGCACGCCGCTTGGGCGCGATTGTCGTCATAGTCAGAACGAAGACCACTGCTGTTCGAGAAGAGGTAGTACGTTGCAGATAGATCGCACGTCCAGCGGGGCCGAGATCGCCGCCAGATCCGGAAGACCGGTTATCCAGATTGGTGACGCTCGGGTGAAGTCGGCCGCGCGGATTGCACGGACCGGACTGAGGACGGCCGCGATCGCGGCGGGTATTGCTGCGGCCCATCTGATATCAGTGACTCCCGGCCAAGCCCAGGACAACGATCTCTGCCTGATGTGCCATGAGAACGAGTCGTTGTTCGCGAGCAAGAAGGATCCTGCCAACTACGTCGTTCGGCGGACGGAGTTCGGGACATCGATCCACGGGCAAGCCGGCGTTCAGTGCACCGGTTGCCATGCCGGGATGACGTTCCCGCATCCGGAGGCGGCGCCGGCTGTCACCTGCGCATCGTGCCATGCCGTCCAGGTCCGGCAACACGGCCAGTCGCTGCACGGTAGCGCCGCGGCGCGCGGAGATTCGCTGGCGCCGAGCTGCGTGGAGTGTCATGGGAAACATGACATGCGCTCACACCGAGACGTCAAAGCGCGGACGTACGTCTTCAACATCCCTGGCCTCTGCGGCGAGTGCCACCATGAAGGCACTCCGGTCTCGCGGACGCGCGACATCCCTCAGGACCAGATTCTCGAGAATTACTCAGAATCGATTCACGGAGCGGGGCTGTTCCGACAGGGGCTGACCGTGACAGCCGTGTGCACGTCATGTCACACGTCGCACTTCATCCTGCCGCACACGGACCCACGCTCCAGCATCCATGAATCGAAGGTAGTCGGCACCTGCACTCAGTGTCACGCGTTGATCGAGGAGGTACACCGACAGTTTATCGAGGGCAGATTGTGGGAAGCCGAGCCGCATAAGATTCCGGTCTGTGTCGATTGCCATTCCCCGCACAAGATCCGCAGAGTCTTTTACAACGCGGGCACGGCTAACCAGGATTGTTTCCGTTGCCACTCCGATCCCGGGCTGACAGCCGAGCGGAATGGAGAGACGGTCTCGCTCTTTGTCGACGCAGCGGCCTACGACGCCTCGACGCATGCCGGTACCGGTTGCGCTCAATGCCACACCGACGTGACCCCGTCGACGATCGCCCGGCCTTGCTCGACTTCGGTAGCGGCGAACGTCGATTGCGCCATCTGTCACGCTCAGGAGGTCAACGACCATCATGACGGGGTCCATGGGCAGCTAGCCGCGCAAGGGAACCCCGACGCGCC
This sequence comes from Gemmatimonadota bacterium, assembly GCA_041617795.1. Lineage (GTDB taxonomy): Bacteria > Gemmatimonadota > Gemmatimonadetes > Palauibacterales > KS3-K002 > JBFJOD01. The sequence continues at coordinate 21,222 of JBFJOD010000045.1, forward strand.
GACCTGCCTGGACTGCCACGACAACCACGCCACGCAAGACAACGAATGGCCGCGATCGCCGACGTTCGCACGTAACGTGCCGGAGCTATGTGCCCGCTGCCACCGCGAGGGTCAACCCGGTGCCAAACGGCTGTACTATTCTAGCCCGCCGGCGATCGTCGACAGCTATGTGATGAGCATCCACGGGAAGGGACTGCTGCAAAGCGGGCTGACCGTCACAGCCACATGTCCGGATTGCCATACACCACACAAGGTGCTACCGCACACGGATCCGAATTCCACCGTCAATCCTGACAGAATCGCGGCAACGTGTGGCACCTGCCACCATGGGATCGAGGAGGAGTACAGGGAGAGCGTCCACTGGGCGAAGCGGGCCGACGCGCCTCCGGATAAAGAACTGCCGACCTGTGAGGACTGCCACACCTCTCACACGATCAGTCGAACGGGCGAAGGCGATTTCCGGCTGATGATGATGAACCAGTGTGGACGATGCCACGAAGAGGAGTCGGAGACTTTCTTCGACACCTTCCACGGCAAAGTCTCGCGGCTGGGTGAAGCCGGCGCGGCCAAGTGCTACGATTGCCACGGCACGCATAACATCCACCCGATCGACGACGCGCGATCGACGCTAAGTCGTCGCCACATTGTTGAGACCTGCGCGGAGTGCCACCCAGGCGCCAACCGCCGTTTCACAGGTTACCTGACGCACGCCACACACCACGACCCGGAGAAGTACCCGTTCCTGTTCTGGACCTTCTGGGGGATGACGGCGCTGCTGGTGGGAACGCTGACCTTCGCCTTCTTGCACACCGGCGCCTGGCTATTCCGGCTGTGGCGTTCGCCCGAGGATTGGAAGCGACCGAAGCCGCCACTCAACACGCCGACGCCGGAAGGCGGAAATCCGGGAGAATCCGAGCGGGCCGGCCCTCCCGGTGATTCGGGACCCGTGGGCGGCCCAGTGGCCTTCTATGACCCCAGTGCGGGCGGACCACCTCTGGCCTCCGGAACGATCGGGCCCAGCGCGGACCCCGGTCCAGCCGGCGCCCATTCAAGGCCCCAGGCCATGGCCCTCGATCCCGGCGCGGCCGGATTGATGGTTGGCGCTGACAGGCTATATAAGCGCTTCACGACCTTCGAGCGCTCGCTGCATATCGTGATGATGATCAGCTTCTTCATCCTC
>JBFJOD010000046.1:0-22099 GCA_041617795.1 Gemmatimonadota bacterium
AGCGGCAGATCATCCAGACCGCCGGGAACGCCCTGTGGGTCTCGCCGCTGACCTTCCTCGAGGCATCGTTCCCCGGTACAGGCGGCTGGATCGACGGCCCCAATCAGCGGCTCGAGGTCCGGCACGTTTTGCCGGTCAACACGCCCGAGCAGCTGGCTTTACTGCCGGTCGAGGGTGGGTCGATGCGCCTCGGTGAGGTGGCCGACGTGGTGGAAGGACATCCCTTGCTGATCGGCGACGCGCTCCTCAGCGACGGTCCCGGTCTCCTGCTCGTCGTCGAAAAGTTCCCTGGGGCCAACACTTTGGAAGTGACCCGCGAAGTGGAAGCCGCGCTGGCCGAGTTGCAGCCCGGCCTCCCGGGCATCGAGATCGACACCTCTGTCTTCCGGTCGGCGGACTATATCGAAATGACGTTCGCTAATCTCACCACCTTGTTGATCCTCGCAGCGCTCCTTGCCGTGATAGCTCTCGGGGTCCTGCTGTACGACTGGCGTGCCGCATTGATCAGCCTCGTCGCGATACCCGTCGCTGTGGTGGCGGCGGTCCTGCTAGTCGGCCTCACGGGAAGCACGCTCAACACGATGGTGTTGGCGGGACTCGTGATCGCCCTCGCGGTAGTTGTCGACGACGTGATTCTCGGAGTGGACAACATCGCGCGACGGCTTCGGCAGCGTAGCGAAGTGGGTGGCCACGAGGAGAGATGGAGAACCATTGTCGAGTCGGCGGTCGAAATGCGCGGACCGATGTTTTACGCCACGCTGATTCTCCTGCTGGCGGTGGTGCCCGTCTTTCTGATGGAGGGCCTGGCAGGGGCCTTCTTCCGGCCGCTAGCCCTTTCTTTCGCGTTCGCACTCCTGGTCGCGATGGCGGTCGCGATGACCGTGACGCCCGCGCTGGGCCTGCTGCTTCTGCGTGGCGGGCCGCTCGAGCGGCGCGAGTCGCCCATCGTCAACTGGCTGAGGCGACGATACGACTCGTTGTTGGCTCGCACCCTCCAGACGCCAGGCGCTGCGCTCTTCACAGCTGCGGCCATCGTGGCCGCTGGGCTCGCGGTGTGGCCCTGGCTCGGGCAGTCCCTCCTACCGTCATTCAAGGAGCGTAATCTGCGAATCGAGTGGGCGGGATCGCCGGGCACGTCTCATCCGGAGATGGTCCGGATCATGTCTCGCGCCCTCGGAGACCTGCGGTCTATTCCGGGAGTCAGAGACGCTTACGTGCATTTGGGCCGTGCGGTGACCGGGGACCAAGTCGTCGATGTCAACGCCGGCCAGGTCTGGGTCAGCATCGATCCAAGCGCCAACTACGACGCGACGCTCGCCGCGATCGAGCAAACCGTCGACAGCTACCCAGGACTCGATCACAACGTGCAGAGCTACCTGACGGACAACATTCGCCGGGTCCTGACAGGGGCGAGCCAAGCCATCGTCGTGCGCATTCACGGCAAGAAGCGAGATGTGCTAAGCGATTTGGCTGAGGACGTGCGGGTAATGCTATCGGATGTCGAAGGTATCACCGACCTGCGTGTGGAAGGTCAAGTCGAGCAACCTCATGTGGAGGTCGAGGTGAATCTCGCGGCCGCCGAACCCTATGGACTCAAGCCGGGCGATGTCCGACGAGCGGCGGCCACCCACTTTGCAGGCCTCAACGTCGGTTTCGTCTTCGAGGAACAGCGCGTGTACGACGTGGTGGTATGGGGGACGCCAGAGACGCGCAACAGCGTTAGCGACATCCGCGGCCTTCTGATTGATAGCCCTCGCGGCGGGCACGTGCGTCTCGGCGATGTCGCTGACGTTCGAATCGCCCCGAGTCCCACGGTCATTAATCACGAAGCGCTCTCGCGGCGCGTTGACGTCGTAGCCAACGTGCGAGGGCGCGACCTTGGCTCCGTCGCCGAGGTCGTGGAAGATCGGCTCGAAACCATGGATTTCCCCGTCGAGTACTATCCAATCGTGCTCGGAGAATACGTCGAGCGGGAGGAGGCCTTGGAACGCCTGCTCGGCGTGGCGCTGAGCGTTGCCATCGGCATCTTTCTTCTCCTTCAAGCCGCGTTCCGGAGCTGGCGTCTGGCGTCGCTGTTCTTCCTGGCCCTTCCGGTGGCCTTGGCGGGCGGCATCTTCGGCGCGCTGCTCAACGGCGGCATGATCTCGCTCGGTTCGCTCATGGGGTTCCTCGGCATCCTGGCCATCGCCGTTCGCCACGGGATCATGCTGATCAAGCATTATCAGTATCTCGAAGAGCACGAAGGCGAGCCGTTCGGCCGCGAGCTCGTCTTGCGGGGGACACGGGAGCGATTCGGCCCGATCCTGGTGACGGCGGTGACCACCGCCGTAGCGATGGTCGCAGTGCTGGTGCTCGGCGAGATTGCCGGGCTCGAGATCGTACACCCGATAGCGGCGGTGATTCTCGGAGGCTTGGTCACATCAACCGTGTTCAGCCTTCTCGTCGTCCCCATGCTGTACCTGCGCTTCGGGGCGAGCCGGGAACCAGATCTGACGCTGCTGGCCGGGGACACGGCTGGCGAAGCAGCGCGCGTATGACGCTGAACGAACGGAGGGACCCGATGATGGTGGAACACGATGACCCTCGAGGATCGACAACCCGACTGGTGCTGGCGGCCGAGGATCTGCACAAGTCCTACGGTCCCCGGGCGGCGCTTCGCGGTCTGTCGTTCACGCTGCGAGCGGGTCGGATCATGGGGTTCCTCGGCCCCAATGGCGCCGGGAAGACCACGTCGATCCGCATCCTCACGACGATCATGGAGCCCGATTCCGGCCGTTTCCAGGTGGACGGAATCAGCTCGGAGCATCCCGACCAGATCCGCCGTAGGATCGGCGTGCTTCCCGAGGCCTTTGGGCTGCCCAAGCAGATGACGGGAATCGAGTACGTGACCTACTTCGGGCAGCTCTATGGGCGCTCGGCCAGCGCCGCCCGCTCGCACGCTCAGGCGTTGCTGGAAGAAGTTGGCCTGGGCCAGCGTGCGAAGTCCCTCGTGGGAACCTACAGCCACGGGATGCGACAGCGCGTCGGCATCGCGCGGGCGCTGGTCAACGATCCCAGGGTCGTGTTCCTCGACGAGCCGACGCTGGGCTTGGACCCCGCCGGTCAGGAGGAGCTGCTCGGGCTGGTGCGGCAGATCGCCGAGGAGCGGAGCGCCGGCGTGGTCCTGTGCAGCCACATGCTTGCGGAGGTCGAAAGCGTCTGCGACGACGTCGTCATCCTCAGAGGGGGCCAGGTCGTTGCGAAGGGCACGGTGAGCGACGTCATCGGAGGGACCGACCGCAACGTCGTCCGCCTCCGCGTCCCGGAGCGGTCGTTGGACGAATCGCATCGGGCTCTCGCGGCGATCCCGGGCGTCAGGAACGTCGCCAATGCGAACGGTGCGCTGGGGTGGCTGCGTGTAGAGGTGGACGAGCCAGCGACAGGAGACCGCCAGGTCAACAACCACATGCTGGAGGCACTCATCCGCGCCGGGATACCGATCTTGGGCTTCGAGCCAGAGGGCGGACGGCTCCATGATGTCTTCCTGCACTTGACTACCGGGGGGATTCAGTGAGCGCCACCCGACCGGTGAGCGAACCGAGGCTGGAGACCTCGGCAGCGGCGTCGCCCACGTGGGCCGTCGTGTTCCGGAGGGAGCTGCGCGACCTCTGGGTCGGAGGAAAGGCGCTGTACCTGGTACTTTTGCACAGCGTCTTGCTGGGCGTCTATTCGTTCCTGCTCGCCAGCAACGCCGAAGTGAACCTCCTGCCCCGCGTAGAAGTGATATCGGAGATCGTCAAGGCCTCCATCGCCGTCGGCCTGTTCATCTGCTTGATTATCGGCGCCGATAGCGTCAGCGGCGAACGCGAACGCGGGACCCTCGAAGGGATCCTGCTGACGCCGACTAGCCGCGGACAGATCTTGTTCGGTAAGCTGCTCGCCGCCCTTTCGGCCTGGCCGGTCGCTCTGGCGATCTCGGTTCCCTATTGGTTGGTGCTGTCGAAGGGCGATCCGATCTTCGGGCAGGCTCTGCTTTGGGGCAGCATCGTGGGGAGTCTGCTGGCGCCTGCCTTGGCCGGCGTGGGGATGCTCGTGAGCATCTGGTGTAACAGCAACAAGAGCAGCATGCTGGCCAGCCTTGGTGTCTATCTCCTGTTGCTGCTTCCCACAGAAATCGCGCGGCCAGGCGTGACCCAGACCGTGGTTGAAGTTCAGCGAGCCAACATCTACCAGTGGGTCAATCCATGGCATGGCGCGTCCGAGTTCTTGGGGAGAATCATCATGTTTGGTTCATCTCCCGGCGAGTTCGGATACCTCCTGACGTTGCCCGTACTATTTCCCGTCCTTGTCGTCGTGCTGCTTCTGGTGTTTGCCAGCCGCGGCCTTCGCTTGGACCCGGGAGCGGCGCGGAAGCTCCGTTCGGTTTGGGGTCGCTGGAGCCGGGTCGTGCGCTGGCCGGCGCCTGAGCGGGGCTTGACTGACAAGCAGAGTCAGCCGGAGGGCGGCCAACCCAACGATGCGTTTGTTCCGCACATGCAGGAGGACCAGATGATCGAGAAGTCGCGACCGACGGACCTTGGCGTGGAGCCGGCGGCGTCCGCGCCGGCCGGCTGGTGGGTCATATGCCAAAAAGAGCTTCGCGACCTCTGGATCGGAGGCAAGGCGCTGAACCTGACCATCGCGTACACCATAATGATGGGGGTCTACACGTACCTGATGGTACGGGGCAGTGCCGTGAGTGTGGAACCTCCGAAAGAGCTGGTGTTCGAGCTGCTCAAGGCCACTCTCATGTTCGCGGTATTCATCGGCGTGATCATTGGTGCGGATAGCCTGAGCGGCGAGCGGGATCGGGCGACCCTCGAGGGGCTCCTACTGACACCCGTGCGTCGCCGTCAGATCGTGCTTGGCAAGTTCCTCGCCGCCGCGTCGCCGTGGCCCGTGACTCTGGCGATCACAGTGCCGTATTTCAGGCTGCTTGCACAGGGCGATGTCGTTTTTGGGCAAGCGGTGTTCTGGGGTGCGCTGTTCGGGACCACCCTGATTCTGGGCTTCACCGCTTTCGGAATGTTGGTAAGCTTCTGGTCCAACTCGAACAAGAGCAGCTTGTTCTTGGCCCTGGGCGCCTATCTGCTGTTCCTGCTGCCGACCCAGTTGACGGGGCGCGCTCAGTCCGGATTCATGGGACTCTTGTTCCAGGGCCTGAACCCGATGCAGGGTCCCCGCCACTTTCTGGCGAGTGTTTTGGTCAACAACCGGACGCCGGGCGAAATGTGGCCGTATTCCGTGTCGGCCGTGGTTTTTGCCGTTATCGTCTGCGCGGTGCTGTTCTGGTATGCCAGTCCCGGGCTTCGCCTCGACGCGGGGAGAGCGCGTAGGTCGCTGAGACCCCAGGCCGGCGCGCTAGGAGCAGTCCTCGTGTGCTGTCTGGGAACCCTGGGTACAGGTCCGGCCGCAGCGCTCCAGGCTCAGACGGCTCAAACGGAGGCGTCGGCGGTGATACAGGCTCCGCTGCGGGTCTCCATCAGCATGACCGACACGACCGTCAGAGCGGGGGGCGCCGTCCTCTTCAATACGGTGGTGACGAACGACGCGCAGCAGCCGTCTCCCGCTTTGATCGTGGCGATGAACATCATCAACCTGGACGCCGAGGGAGATGTGGTCGATCCGGAGGACTGGTCGCCGGAACGCACCCAGTACGTCGAGCAGCTCGCGGCTGGCGAGTCTGCAGACCTCTCCTGGAGGGTCAACGCGATTCTCGACGGCGACTTCATGGTGTACATGGTGGTCATCCCCGCTCCCCGCGCCGCGGACGCCACCAGCCAGCCGATCGCCAGTTCGGGCATTCACCTGACGGTGACGCCCTATACCAAGCTCAATCCCGGCGGCGTGCTTCCCTATGTGATAGGCGGGCCGCTCCTGCTGGGGCTGATCGTTTTCCTGGTTTACCGCCACCGGCGTCGGCAGATCGACGTCGGCAGCGCCGCGGGCTAGGAGTAGGGGTCGCGCGCCACGCGGCGATGCGGAGAGGTGTCGAACAGACAGCTGCGACAACGCAGGCTCACAGGAGGCACGATGCGGAACAAGAAGCGATCAATAACGGCGGTGCTGATCCTTACCGGTCTCCCGCTCGCGGCCTGCACGCGCGATTCTGAGGTGCACCACAAAGTCGAGCCCGCGCATGTCACACTCATCGAGGGGACAGAGCTCAGTCGTCTAACCCTGACGCCGAAAGCGCTGGAGCGGCTCGACATCCAGACGGCCTACGTGCAGGAGGCGCAGGTGACGCGGTCGAGTTCCCTGCGTAAGGTCGTCCCCTACGCGGCGGTGCTGTATGACGCGTATGGCCGCACCTGGGTCTACACGCAACCCGAGCCGCACAACTTCGTGCGCGCTCAGATCGTTGTGGACTACATCGAGGGTAACGTGGCGGTTTTGTCGGACGGCCCCCCCATTGGCACGGAGGTCGTGACGGTGGGAGGGACGGAGTTGTTCGGAGCGGAGTTCGAGGTAGGCCACTGAGTCGAGAAGGAGTTGTCCAGCCATGATGCAGTGGATTGTTGCGTCGAGTCTGAAATTCCGTTTCATCGTCATCGCTAGCGCCGGCGTGTTGCTGATCTACGGCATCACGCGGCTGCGTCAGATGCCGGTGGACGTCTTCCCCGAGTTCGCGCCGCCGCGGGTGGAGATTCAGACTGAGGGGCAGGGCATGTCGTCCGCCGAGGTGGAGGACCTGATCACCAACCCAATGGAGTTGGTGCTAATGGGTACGCCCGAGCTTGACGTCATGCGCTCGCGGTCGGTGAACGGGTTATCACAAATCGTCCTCCAGTTCGATCGCGGCACCGACCTCCTGCATGCGCGCCAGCTCGTCCAAGAACGACTCGAGCTGGCGATAGCCGACCTACCGGCCGCAGCATCGACCCCGCCCGTGATGCTCCAACCGCTGTCGGCCACCAGCCGGGTCTTGAAGATCGGGCTCTCATCGTCAGAGTACGACCTGATGGACCTGTCGATGATCGCCTACTGGACAATCAAGTTCCGCCTGATGCAGGTCCCCGGTGTCGCTAACGTCCCGATCTGGGGCGAGCGTATCAAGATGCTGACGGTTCAGGTCGATCCGGAGCTGGCCGTCGAGCAGGGCGTGTCGATGCAACGCATCCACGAGGTGGTCTCCGAGACGCTGGACTTCGGGCTCGTGCCATGGTCGCCCTCGGCGAAGACCCAGACCGAGGGGTTCATCGACACGCCCAACCAGCGCCTCTCGATGCAGCACATTCGTCCGATCTTCGAGCCGGAGGAACTGGCCCAGGTGCCGATCGAGACGACCGACGGCAGGACGGTCCGCCTGGCTGATGTGGCCAACGTCGTGTGGGATACCTGGCCGATGATCGGGGACGCAGTCATCAACGACGGTCCCGGTCTCATGCTGATCGTCGAAAAGCTCCCCTGGGCCAACACGCTGGAGGTGACACGCGGGGTCGAAGCCGAGCTGGCGAAGCTGCGCCCCGGCCTTCCCGGGATCGAGATCGACTCCGAGATCTTCCGCCCGGCCACCTACATCGAAGCGTCGATGGACAACCTCACCAAGTCACTCCTGATCGCGTGCGTGCTGGTGGTGCTGGTGCTGTTCTTCTTCCTCTGGGAGTGGCGCGTCGCGATGATCAGTTCCGTCGCGATTCCGCTGTCACTCGTGGCGGCGGGCGTGGTGCTCTACCTGCGCGGGGCCGCGATCAACACGATGGTGCTGGCGGGGTTCGTGATCGCGCTTGGGGCCGTGGTCGACGACGCCATCATCGACATCGAGAACATCGTGCGGCGGCTCAGGCAGCATCGAAAGGAGGGGAGGAGTACGTCGACGGCCCGAGTCGTTCTCGACGCCTCGCTGGAGGTGCGCAGCGCGATTATCTACGCGTCGCTCATCGAGGTGATGGCGCTGTTGCCGGTCTTCTTCATGGAGGGACTGTCCGGTGCCTTCTTCCAGCCGCTGGCCATCTCCTACGCGCTCGCCATTTTGGCGTCGATGTTCGTCGCCCTCACCGTCACCCCGGCGCTGGGCCTGCTTCTGCTTCGCAACGCGCCGCTCGAGCGCCGTGAGTCGCCGCTCGTGAGCTGGTTGCACGGCGGCTACCAGAAGTTCCTCACGGGTATCGTGCGTGGGCCGCGGCGCGCCTACGTAACCGTCGCTGTGGTGGTGTTGGCCGGCGCAGTCGTAGTGCCGCAGCTCGGCGAAGAGCTGCTGCCGTCGTTCAAGGAACGGGACTTCCTGATGCACTGGCTGACCAAACCCGGCACCTCGCATCCGGAGATGTACCGGATTACGGTCCAGTCCGGCAAGGAGCTGCGGACCATCCCGGGCGTGCGGAACTTCGGCGCCCACATCGGCCGCGCCCTGGTGGCGGATGAGCCGGTCGGGATCGATTTCACCGAGAACTGGGTGAGCGTCGACCCCGAGGCCGACTATGACGCGACGTTCAACGCCATTCAGGAGACTGTGGACGGTTACCCCGGAATCTATCGCGATGTACAGACCTACTTGAAAGAGCGCATCCGGGAGGTGCTCACGGGAGGCGGAGAGGCAATCATCGTGCGCCTCTACGGGCCGGAGCTGGACGTTCTCCGTCAGACGGCGGAGGAGGTGGAGCACGCGTTTCAGGGCATCGAGGGCATGATCGATCTACATGTGCAGCTCCAAACCATGATCCCGCATGTGGAGGTCAAGGTAGACCTCGCCGCCGCCGAACGGTACGGCATCAAGCCGGGCGACGTGCTGCGGTCGGCGAACCAGATGATGACGGGCTTGGAAGTCTCCGACATTCACAAGGACGGGTGGGTCTACGACGTACAGGTGTGGAGCATTCCCGAAGCGCGCCAGAATCTCACCAACGTCCGCGAGATGCTAATCGAAACGCCACGTGGCGGTCACGTCCAACTGCAGGATGTGGCCAGTGTGACCGTCAAGCCGACGCCGAACATGATTCAGCGCGAGGACGGCCAGCGCCGCATAGATGTGCAGGCCAACGTGCGGGGACGGGCGCTGGGCGATGTCGTGGCCGACGTCGAAACAAGACTTGCGGGAGTGGACTTCCCGCTCGGATACCGCGCCGAGCTGTTGGGTGAGTGGGCGGAACGGCAGACGGCCCAGAAGCGTCTCATGCTACTGGCGATCGTCGCGGCGATCGGGATCCTCTTCCTGCTCGAGACGTCGTACAACAGCTGGCGCCTGGCGATCCTTTCGTTCGTGACCCTGCCATCGGCGCTGGTGGGCGGCATTCTGGCTGCCTACTTGGGGACCGGGATCATCTCGCTCGGCTCGCTCGTCGGCTTCCTGACCATCCTGGGCATCGCCGCGCGCAACGGCATCATGATGATCAACCACTTCCAGCATCTCGAGCGCTACGAAGGCGAGGTCTTTGGTCCTGCGCTCGTGCTGCGAGGAGCGCAGGAACGGCTCGCGCCAATCTTGATGACCGCGCTGACGACCGGCTTGGCCCTGGTGCCATTGGTGATCGCCGGCAACATCCCTGGCCACGAGATCGAGCATCCGCTGGCCATCGTCGTGCTGGGTGGACTGGTTACCTCCACCCTGCTCAACCTGTTCGTAGTGCCGTCTCTGTACCTTCGTTTCGCGAAGAGTAGCGTGCCTCTTACCTCAAGCGTTGAACATGCGTAAAGAGAGCTGGTGTTGCGGCTTCCTGCTGGTGGCGGCGGGTCTGACGCTGCTGCCGGCGGGGGTTTGGGCTCAGGACACCCCGGCGTACCTGCGGGACCGGGGAACTGGCATCCCGCTGTCGCAGTTCGGCACCTACATCCGCCCCGGCGAGCTGATCGTCTATCCGTTCTACGAGTACTACTACGACCACAACTTCGAGTACGAGCCGCTCGATTTCGGCATCGCCGGCGACAACCGGGAGTTCCGCGGTGGTTACGAGGCTCACGAGGGCATCTTATTCATCGCTTACGGCATCTCCGACCGGCTGGCGATCGAGTTCGAAGCAGGGATCATCAGCGCTCAGCTCGACAAGGCCGACACAGACGACTCGGCTTTGTCGCAAAGACTCGAAGAGTCCGGCCTCAGCGACGTTGAGGGACAGATCCGCTGGCGCTGGAATCACGAGAGCGCCGGGACGCCGGAGTTCTTCAACTACTTCGAGACGGTGTTTCCCACGGGCGAGAAGAACAGCCTCATCGGGACGAGCGCCTGGGAGTACAAGCTCGGCTTCGGCGTAGTCAAGGGGCTCACTTGGGGGACGTTAACAGCCCGCGCCGGTGTGGAGTACGATGCGGGCGAAAAGAACTGGGGACTCGGCGAGTATGCGCTCGAGTACCTGAGGCGCGTATCGAATCAGTTTCGCTTGTTTGTCATGGTGGAAGGCTCGGACGACGAGGTCGAGCTGATCCCGGAGCTCCATTGGTTCGTGACTCCCAAGATCCTCTTTAAGGCCGCTGCCGGCCTCGGGGTGACGTCGAAGGCGACTGATTTCGCGCCGGAGATCGGGTTCATGTTCTGGCTGCGGTGAGCGCGACACACGCTCGTTGAGACGAGAACTGCAAAACGGAGTCTTGCGATGCGGTGTCTTAGCGCCGGAACCTTTTCGCTGGTTGTAACGTGGTTCGCGTTAGCGGCGTCCCCGCTGTCAGCGCAGTCGGGGGCCGAAGCCGCGCCGTCGGCCGAAACCATCACGTTCACGCCTGGCCTGCGCTTGCAGGTCCGTTACGCCTACGACGAGATCGACGGGAACAACGATTTCTACATCGCCAGGGTGCGACTGAAAGCCAATGGCGACGTCTACGGCATCGCCACATACTACGCTGAGATCAAGCTCGACAACGTGGGACGGTTCGCGCGGGAGGTGAACGCGCAGATCGAGAATGCCTGGTTGAACTTCGCCGTCTCGCCAGCGTTCGCCGTTCGGCTCGGACTCTACGACATGGTATTCTCGCGAAACGCGCTGACGTCGGACTCCAAGCTGTTGTTGATGGACCGGAGTCTGATCAAAGACGCCCTGACCGTTATCGGGTTCGCGGACAACACGGTGGGCGTCCTCGCGCACGGACGACCTTGGGGCGGTCGTATCGAATACGGGGCGGGTGTGTTCGACAATCTGCGGTTCGAGCAGGCCGGCACGCCGACTACGCCGGCCCGGCAGGCCGACGGGGCGATGTTTACGGGACGGGTGGTCGTGCACCTGCTCGACCCGGCCCCGCCGGGCGGGTACGCCGACTACCGGGGCTCGTACATTGGACAGGGACGCAGGCTGTCGATCGGTACCAGCGCCGGCTTTCTTTCCAAGGTGCGCACCGGAGATGAATTCGACATCCGCGCTTTGGGCGCCGACGTGTTCTTCAACGTCGCGGCGTTCACGCTCGAAGGGGAATACGACCGGTTCGTGCAGGACAGAGATATTGACCCCGATGTCGACGGCGACGGCTGGTACGTCCAGGCGGGCTATCTGGTCCACCCGCGCGTCGAGCTCGCCGCCCGATACCAGCAGCTCGATAGTGACGACGCCGAAGGTAACTTCTCGAACCAGTTTCAGTGGACATCGGTGGGCCTCAACTACTACATCCGCAGCCACAACCTGAAGGTCCAGGCGGACTACACCTTCAAGCGGGAGCAAGTCGACCCCGTCAGCAACGACGTTCTGCAGGTCCAGCTGCAGCTGGACTTCTGAATCGGGGGAAATGTGCCGCCCAATGAAAACAGAGCTGAGATTGGCCGGTCTCGCATCGGTTCTCCTGATTTCAGCAGCGTTCGCCCCCCTCCCGGCGCCAGGGAGCGGCGCCCAGGCCGGCGAGCCGCCGCTCGCGCCGTCGCAGGTTGCCGCCGCTGACGTCATCGTGCTCGCGACGGATCTGCCGCGGAGCGCCCTCTCCGAGTTCGCCTTCTGGGACGACCCGGCCTCACCCGGTGGCAGGTTGGTCGGCACTCCGAACACAGGCGACGAGCTGGACCCGCCCCCGGAGAATGACCCCCACGTGACATTCAAGGTGGAAGTGCAGCAGGGCATCCCCTACCGGTGCTGGATTCACATGAAGGTCGGTGCACCCAAGGGCAAATCACAGGCCAACATGTTCTGGGTCCAGTTCTCCGACGCGGTCGATGAGGCGAACCGGGAAGTATTCAGACCGCGCACGGCGAGCTACTTGACGGCCCGCGGCCCGACCCGGGAAGGTTGGGCGTGGGTGGGATGCGACTTGGAGAACTCCAGCCCCTCCGAGTCGCTGGTTCGTTTCAAGAAGAGCGGCGCGGTCACCGTACGCTTACAGGCAGGCCAGGAAGGGGTCGGGTTCGACCAGTTCGTGCTGAGCCCCGAGCGATTCCTCGAGCAACCACCCACCGAGGCCGTCCTTCGCAGGCAATAGCGTGGGCAAGCGTCTAGTTAAGAAGTAGGAGGAGGAGCAATGATCGATTCCCCCGCTAGCTGGGGCGCGGTAGTCTTTCGCGCCGCAACGACCGCCGTCGCCGCTTTCGTGGTACTGCAGGTGAAGGAATACGTCGACGCCGGGATGTTCGATACGCCGGGCACGGAGGCCGATGCTGTATTGGTCGGGGGCGGCGTCTTGGTATTGAGCGCGATCCTCAAGCTGGCGAAGGTTGAGGTCTAGCGGTGACCGGGCGGATTCCGCTGCTTGCCGCGGCGATGCTCCTGTGGGGCTGTCAGGGCCAGGCACCCCGGGACAGCGGGCAATCCACCGCGGATGCCCCCTTCGCCCTGGCGCGCGTGCACTTCGAGCAGAACGCTACGGATGGGGACGTGGAGGTTGTCTTCGAGGTTAAGGGCGGCGACGAGGGACTGACGCGGCTCGCCGTGGCGGCACCGGACGGCCGCACGGTCGTCGATTTTGCGGCTCCCGAAGCGTCCACGCTTGGTATGCGGCAGTTCCGCTTCGAGTCTCCGGAGCCGAGGGACACGGCGAGCCTTGCTGCGGCGTACCCCGAGGGCGTTTACGTCTTCACGGGCATCACCGGCTCGGGCGCGCGGCTGCGCGGAGAGTCCAGGCTGAGTCACCGGTTGCCGCCGCCGACCTCCTTCCTGCGACCCGGGACCGAAGCCCGGGACGTCGCCAGCGGCCGTCAGGAGATCGCATGGACGCCGGTCGAGGATCTGGCGGCCTACATCGTCTACGTCGAACAGGATGAGCTGAACCTCAACCTCACGGCGCGATTGCTTGGTTCCGTCACCACCTTTGTCGTGCCCGACGGCTTTCTGCTCCCCGGCACGACCTATCAGCTGGGCATCGGCACCGTGACGGACGAGGGCAACATTTCTTTCGTGGAAACGACGATGACGACCGCCGGGGGGACCCTACAATGAAAGGGGCGGATGGTGATCACCGCGACCCGATACCGCAACGATCGACAGGGAAACCAGTTTGACTTTTGGGCGGACGCTCCTGGCGGAGGCGTGCGCGCCGGTTGAGATGTATCCCGAGGCGAACACGGCGCTACCTCGCAGTGCCAAGCTGGAGCCGTGGTCGTAAGTTGCCGGTCGGCTCTGAGTCAGTCTCGTGATGTCGGGTGGAGGAAGTTATGGGTGCGTCACTGGTCGCTTTTTATCCGTGGGTCCTGTTGCTGGCCGGCAGTCTCGGTGTGGCCTTGGGCATCAATCGGACGTTCCGATCGAAGAGCAAGGAAAGCGGCCTGCTCAAATTCCTGGGTCTGGTTGGCGGGATCGTGATGCTGGCACTTCCGACCTTGGTAGTAATGCAGGACGTCGCCGTCGAGCGCATGGCGCCGACCACTTTGCTGGTGATGTTGCTGGTGGGGCTCAGCTTCACGTCGCGGGCGATGCGGCGCATCCCGCTCGCCTTCTTGATCGTGGGCGCGCTGGGTATCCTGTTCCTGCTGTTAGCCCTGCAGCTGCAGAGCAGCGAGTTCGGCGCGAAGCTGCCGATGACGATCGTGGCGGCGGTGCTGCTATTAATCCTTGGAGGGGTGTTTGCGGTGAGCCTGGTGGTCGAGGCCGTGCTCGACCTGTTCCTCGCGATTCTGGGTTGGGGTCCGCTGGTGACCGTGATCGCCGCCTTGGCAGCCACTCAAGGTTTGTTGATCGGCACTGGCCTGACAGGGCCGGCTGGTCTGGCTGAGTTCCTTTGACCGGTGGCTCAGCCCCAACTCACGCACTGAACGGCAAACCTGCCGCTGTATTCCTTTTCACCGCTGGTTGTCTGAACGCGAATCGTGATGATCCCCGACAGGGTCAGGTCGCCTTCCAAGCCAGCGTATTTGCCGCTGTACTTCTCGCTGGTGAACGAGCCGCCCACTACTCTTAACCTTCCATAGCCAGGCAACGTCAACATCGATTCTGTCGCGCCGTCTACGCCGCCCTTCGGCTTGATGGCGATCGACTTGCCAAGTAGCTTCTCCCACGCTTCATCGTAATCGACGTGAACGTCCAGGGGGAACTCGCCGGCCAGCACCACTCCGTCACCTTCGAGTTCGTAAGTTTCCGGATACCTGTGGTCTTCGACTAGATACACGTTCATGACGTTGAGCGGCAGCGTGACCGTCTGACCGTCAACGCTTAGCGTGAGTTCCCAAACAGGGACCGCTCCGGAAGTGCGGCCTGGTTCAGCCTCACCGGAGCAACCGGCCCACGCCAGCATGGCCACCCACACAATCACTGCGCCCGATTTCGTCAACCTGGCCCGTTTCATGGGATATCCCTTTCCGCCAGTCCTGAATAGAGCTGCGACATCTCGGGGATTGTGCAAGCTTTGGGTGGCGCGGAGCAAGTGGGTTGGCCGCCGCTCGGCCGTAATGCGCTCCACGCTACCTCGGGAGTTCTGCTTCCTTGACAATACTCATTGAAACGCCTATTTGGTTTCAGTCATCCAAAACTTCACAGCTGTCATTTCGAGCCGGCGTAGCTCACGGCAACGACCAGGAGGCGCACGATGAAGCTCGTGTACCGCATTATGGTTGCTGTTCCGGTCCTCGTACTCCTCAGCATCTCTCCATTATCAGCCCAGACCGGAACCATCTCTGGCACAGTCACTGACGCTGACGGCGCGCCGCTGGCCGGTGCGTTGATCCAAATCGAGGCGCTGTTCCGCAGCACGCTCAGTGATGCGAACGGGGTCTACCGGCTGGCGGGAATCCCGGCCGGGACTCACACGCTTCGTGTTCGCCAGTTCGGCTATCAAGCGCTTAGACGCGATGTGACCGTCGGCCCGGGCGGAGCGGCGGAGGCGAATTTCACCCTGCAGGTCGCACCGATACCGCTTGCACCCATCAACGCGGTTGTCGGATCGCGAGCCCGGCACACAGCGGCGGACGAGCTGGCCGTGCCAGTGGACGTCTACACCGCCGAAGACCTGGTCATGCAGGGCAGCGCAGAGACCAGCCAGATCCTGCAGGGGCTATCGCCGTCGATCAACTTTCCGCGCCAGACCGTCACGGATGGCACCGACATCGTGCGCCCGTTCACGTTGCGGGGGCTGAGCCCCGACCACACGCTGGTCCTGATCAACGGCCAGCGGCGACACCAGACGGCCTTGGTCAACACCTTCGCTTACGGCACGGGCGCCGGCTCCAGCGGCGTCGACCTGAACGCGATCCCGTCGAGCGCCATCGATCGGGTCGAGGTGCTGCGCGATGGCGCCTCCGCGCAGTATGGCTCTGACGCCATCGCCGGTGTGGTGAACCTGGTCCTGAAGGAAGGGGAGTTCACGCCGTTCCTGAACGTTTCAGCCGGACGCTACGTCACCGACGACTACGATGACGACGGGACGACGGTGAGTGTGAACGGCGGCTGGGGGATCGGCCTTGGACCGGGCTCGCTGGGTATCTTCGCCGAGTTCCTTGACCGCCAGCCGACGAATCGGGCCTGGGCCGACCCGTTCGAGGTAGCCGGCACGGGCGTCGCCGACGAGATCGACGACAAGGGACAGGTCGTCACCAAACGTAACCCGGTAGATCAGCCGAACCACCACTGGGGTGACGGACTGGAAAAAGACATCCTCACGATGGCCAACCTGCGGATGCCGCTAACCGCTGCGCGGACCAGTGAGTTCTACGCCTTTGGCGGATACAGCTTCCGCGAAGGGACCGGGAACGGGTATCGCCGCTACTTCGACAGCGGGCGGAACTGGCCACAGATCTACCCCCTGGGTTTCCTACCGGAGTTCAACCCGGATGTGACCGACTACTCCGCCGCCGGCGGCATCCGGGCCCTCGCCGGAAGCTGGTCCGTCGATCTTGGTGTTTCGTTCGGACACAACGACTTCGAGTACAACATGCGGAACACGCTGAACGCCTCGCTCGGTCCCTGTCTCGGCTTCGAGGGCTGCACGGATCCGGCACCCGGCCCGGACGGAACGGTGGGCACCGCGGATGACCTGGTGAACCAGACCTCGTTCTTCGCCGGTGCGCTGGAGCGCGAGGAGTTGGGGGCCGGGCTGAACGCGGCCACGGAACTCGAACTGGGGCTTCCGGCACCGGTGAACTTGGCCGTCGGCGCGTCGTTCCGCCGCGAGCGCTACCAGATCACCCAGGGAGAGACGAATTCATGGATCAATGGCGGACATCTCGACCAGTTCGGCGATGAGGCACCCGGCGGGTCACAGGTTTTCCCCGGCTTCGAGCCGGGCGACGAGGTAAACGAGGATCGCACCAACTTCGGCCTCTACGCTGACGTGGAGACAAACCTTACACCCCAGTTCTTGGCCAACGTAGCGGCCCGCTTCGAAAGCTACAGCGACTTCGGTGAGGTGGTCACGGGTAAGCTGGCGCTCCGCTACCAGCCTTCGGACCAGCTCACGTTCCGGGCGGCGGGCAGCACAGGTTTCCGGGCGCCCGGGTTATCTCAGATCCATTTTAGCAAGGTTGTCACGAACGTCATTGAGGGCGAGTTCGTGGAAATCGGGGTATTCCCAGTCAGCCATCCCGCCTCGCGCTTGCTTGGGTCCCGGGACTTGAAGGAAGAAAGCTCGTTGAATTTGAGCGCCGGTTTTGCGGTCAGCCCCCAGGAAAACCTCACGCTCACAGCGGACTACTTCTTCGTCGAGATCGACGACCGGATCTTGCTTGGCGCGACGTTCGACGACGACGCGACCCTCACCATCCTGGGGAATGGGAATATCGACAACGTCGGCGGGGTGCAGTACTTCACCAACGGGCTCGACACGCGGACCCAGGGCATTGATGTGACCGCCGCTCTCCAGCTTCCCGTTGGGGAGATCGGTATGCTTGACCTGACAGGCGTGGTCAACTGGACGAAGAATGAGATCACCCGGGTCGATGGGCTGCCGCAGGTGCTCAGCAACGCCGGCTCGACCGAGCCGGGGATCATCGACACGGTGACCTGGATCGCCATCGAGGACGAGCGGCCCGACATCCGCTTCACGGCGACGGCCGAGTATACGCTGGGTTCGTTCCATTCGCTGGGTCGCGCCTCATATTTCGGCGGTTTCGAATCGGCGCAGCCGGGGTTCTGCGACCTCTGTCGTGAGAGCTACGGCGCCAAGACGTTGTTCGATGCTGAATTGGGCTACCGATTCGGCCAGGTTGACCTCTCAGTAGGTGCACGCAACCTGTTCGACATTTATCCGGACTCGCCCAGTTCTCAGGTGGTCGTGGACGAGGACGGGAGCACTTCAAAGGACTTTAACGATAACTTCGGCACCTTCCCGTTTGCGGCGGCCTCACCGTTCGGGTATAACGGCCGCTACCTCTACACCCGGGCGTCTATCCGCTTGAATTGGTAGGGTAGGGGCCAGGTAAAGGGACTGTCGAGACAGACAGCAAGAAGGGCAGCCCAGACGGGTTGCCCTTCTTGTTTGAGCTATTTCACGTTTACGGCGAGGCCGCCGGCTTTCTCTATTTCGTCCCGATCTTCGCCTTGATCCGGGCGAGGTTGCTCCGATAGACCTCCAGAGCTGGATGTGATGTAGCCTCGGCCAGCTTCACCGCCATCGCATAGTTCTGCCTCGCAAGCTCCAGCTGCCCGGCCGCATCGTACCCGTCACCCAAGCTGTCGTAGACGTTGGCCGACTCGGGATAAACCGCAACGTTACGCTTGAAGACGGAAATCGCCTGGTCGACTTGCTCCTGACCGAGATGCCAGTAGCCGAGGCGATTGACGATGTTCTCCGGTGTGATGATCGGGTAGCCGAAACGCTGCGATGATGCTGCGTAGTGGGCGTCGAACGCGTCGAGACCGCCCTGCTGCGCCAGCTGCTCGAAATCGGCTATCTGCCAGTCGCGATATAGCCTTTCCAGTGCGCGATAAGTACTGCGATGGGGGATCGAGCCATGAGTCTCTTCATCCATCAGCGCGAATTCCCAATCGAACATCTCTGGAGCGTTCTCCTCTAACACGGCGGCGAATTCCCATGCCTTGGACAGCATCGCCCCACCTTCGTTGCCCATGCTCAGAAACAGGAAGCGATCGCTGTTGCTGTGGTTTGCAAAAAAGGATTTCGCAGCCGCCACCGGCGATCCGCCGTTCCACCAGAGACTCGGGCTAATCGCCACATACGCGTTAAAGCTCTCCGGTTGGGCCAGTAGCGCGTGTACGGCGAAAAGGCCGCCGAAGGAGTGACCGACCAGAACTCGAAACGGGGCGGTGCGGTAATGACTGTCGACGAAAGGCGCCAGCTCTTCAGTCAGGAAAGCTAAGAACCTATCGGCGCCACCGGCCGTCGGGAAGTTGTTGGCCGTGTCCGTCGAAGTCTTCGGTGTCAGATCGCGGGTGCGGTCAGTGTTGGGTAGGGCGACGACCAGCATCTGCGGGATTTGGCCGTCACGCGACAGAAAGTCGATGATGCCGGTCGTATGGTGGAAGTGGCCGTCGCCGTCCAGCAGGTAAAGCACGGGATAAACCTGTTCGGATTGATCGTAGCCGATCGGACGATGAATGAGGACCGCCCGGTCCTCGCCGAGAATTTCAGAATGCAGGTTGAACGCTTCGCCGATGACGATCGGCTCGCTAACGATTTGAGCGGCTACGCCCGGCGGTGCCGCGAGGGCAATCGCCGACCACAGTACCAGACAGGCTAAGACTTCAAGTTTGGACGACATGGCTAGCTCCTAACTGTCAGCATGGGAGATCCGGTCTGCGACGAGAGACCGTAAGCCTTTTGATCTTAAGCGCTTACGAAAGGTAGGCTCGCGAGCGGTCAAGCTACGGAACGATAATAGTTCCACTTATCCGCTGAGGCCATGGTCCTGTCTTTGCAGACTGATTATACGCGCCTGAGGTCGGTTGTTCCTTGCCGGTTCCGGTCGCTGGCGATCACCGCTTCGTTTACATCGATGCCGGTTACTGGCAGGTATGTGCCGTCACAGCCGGACAGGTGGTGTACTGCTGGGACAAACGTCTCGCCGTAGCCCTGTCCTCTACCAGGAGGGCAGGTGAGGCGCGAACACCGAGAAGTCCGCCATCAAGCTGTTGTTCACGGCATAGCGCAGCTCGCTCAGCGAGCCGTCTGACAGGCAGAGGCGGTCGATTCGCCTGCGGTAGTTGACCAACTCGGACTCGTCACCGGCCAGATTCGCCAGCCAGGCGGCGTCGGCGAGTGCCCAAACCTGAGCTTCCGTGTTATTCAAAGAACCGGCCTCCTCGGCCAATTCGGCGAGGGTGGTTGCAGCCGACTGGTAGTCCCCTTCGAAGTAATACGCGTTAGCGATGCGGCGCAGCCCCTCGACAGGCAGCCACCCCATGGCACGGTCCGACTTGACCGCTTCGGCGTAGGCCTGACGGGCAGCGCCGAACCTCTGCATGCTGGTGAGTAGGTCGCCCAGTTCCACGTGGAAACCGTATGTCGCCGTGGACTCCGGTCGGTCTATGGTTGCTATGCCCGTGCCGGGCCAGGATATTGTCGCGGATGCGGCAACCGAGACGGCAGCCAGTAGTGCTACCAGCTTCGAGTATGCGTTCATGATCTATCTACCTCCACGACTGCTTGCGGGTCACTGTATCACCGATCGTTGTACTCTACGATCGCCTGCAGGACCGGGTTTCAGATCGTTGGTTGTGTCTCTCTTGGTTTGACACCTGGGCGTGACTTGCGGTTGCAGCTTCGTGGCATGCGAAGGCTAGGGATCCGAGGCACAATGCGTGAAGCTTGCGTCTAATCGATTCATACCTGATCTTGAAGCGGTTTCCATGAGCATGCGAATACAGCGGTCAAGCCCCGGCGCGCGAGCCATGTCGCTCAAGTCATTGACACCTATGCGTTTGCGCGTTCAGGGCGCAGGTAGAAGGCGTTTGACGCTGCCTGTTAACGACCGCCAGCAGTGATTCCACGGCTCACCAAATCTTACTCCGGAGACTCCACCGATCCCTTAGAAGGAGGCAGTATGAGAAAGAGAATTCATCCCCTGGTCGCTTTATTGGCGTTTTTGCCCGCGGCGGCTTGTGCGCCCGAGGAGGCGGAAAACCAGGTGGAGATGGCCGCAGCTGCTGCCAACGTCACGATGCTGATGCCGGTCAGCACCTCATCGTCGGAAGCGTTGGACCACTTCATGCAAGGTCAGCGCGCAATGGACATGGGCCGCTCCAACGAGGCGAGGCCGCACTTCAAGAAGGCGGTTGAGCTCGACCCGGACTTCGCTTTCGGGTATCTCATGACCGCTAACACTGCCAGCTCGACTGCCGAGTACCAGACGAACCTGAAGATGGCGGTCGATCATGCGGCCAGCGCCAGCGAGGCGGAGCAGCTGTTCATCGAGATCGCAAACAAGGGCTACAACAACGACACCAGAGGACAGTTAGAAGCCGCTCAGCGCTTGGTCGAGGTAACACCGGCCAGCCCGCGGGCTTGGATGGCGCTTGCCAACATTCAGAGCGCGATGGGGAATGAGCAGGAGGCGCGCGCCACGATGATGAAGGTGACGGAGGTCGCCCCGACCTTTGTCCCGGCGCACATGGGGCTGGGTAACTCCTACTTGTTAACGGAGCCCAGGGACCTTACCAAGGCGCAGCAGCACATGGAGAAGGCCGTTGAACTCGAGCCGAACGAGGCGGCCCCCCACGACTTGCTGGGCGACACCTATCGAGCTCAAAACCAGTTGGAGAAGGCGGCGCAGGAATACACCCGGACGGCAGAACTCGATCCGAAGTCGGGTAACGGATTCCAGCAGCGCGGCCACGTGCACTCGTTCCTCGGTAATTACGACCAGGCACGCGCCGACTACGATGCCGCGATTCAACTTGAGAAGGGAAAGAACGCTGCGGCGAGCTTCGGCGTCTACCGTGCGCTCGTGCACGTCCATGAAGGGAACCCGAAGGGCGCCATCGACGAATTGAATCAGCTGGCCTCCAATATCGACGGGATGGGTATTCCCGAGCCCACGGGCCTGAAGATCTTTGCACTGAACAATGCGATCCAGATCGCGCTGCACAATGAGATGATCTCCGAGGCCGAGCAGGCGATAAAGCAGCGTAACGAGCTGCTGATGAAACAGGCGCAGCAAGTGGGAACCGATGCCGCGGATCGCAATGCACGCGCGGCCATCACGTTCATCGACGGTATCCTTGCGGCGGAGAAGGGCGACTACGCGGCGGCAAACGCGAAGGCCAACGAGTACATGGCGATCGTGGAGCCGAACACGAATCCGCGGAAGAACGAGCCTGCCCACACGATTATGGGTTATTCGAGCTTTAAGCAGGGCAATTTCGACGAAGCGATCACGCATTACGAGCAGGCAAACCCGAACGACATTTACACAACTTACTATCACGCGATGGCGCTGGACGGAGCGGGCCGGACCGAAGAGGCTCAAACGCTCTACCAGCGGGTTGCGACTTGGAACTTCAACAGCGCCGGGCTTGCCCTGGTGAAGAAAGACGCCAAGGCCTAGTTTTCGGAACAGGCTGCTATGTGAGCTTTCAGGTCTCATGACCACGCGACTGCCCGGCCCGCGACTCAGCGGGCCGGGCAGTCGGTCAGTAAGGGGCTCGCAGCTTTGCAGTTTTGCCCTTAATTTCATTCTGTTTGCATCCCGCCTCAGAAATCACCAGCACCATCCGTCCGTTGTTTGCTAGAGCTCAGGTCTCAACCAACATCGAGGTGCGATGATGGGTAAACCGTCCGACTGGTCGATTGCTGCCCTAGCTGTGCTCGTTCTTCCGCTCACCCTGGCATCCTGTGGGGACGACCCGTTGGCGACCCG
>JBFJOD010000047.1:0-21914 GCA_041617795.1 Gemmatimonadota bacterium
GCGCTGCCGGTGACGGCGGGCTACCTCGCGCTTTCCTTAATGATCGGTTGGGTCTCGGGTCGACGCGCCAGCAACACCGTGACCGGCTACGTAGCGGGCGACCGCGGCTTCGGCCTGCTGGTCATGTACTTCGTGATGGGCGCGATGATGTTCAGCGCCTTCGCGTTTCTCGGGACGCCGGGCTGGGCCTATAGCCGGGGCGGCGCCGCCTTCTACGTCTTTTCTTATGGACTTCTCGGGTTCGCGCCCTGGTACTGGGTCGGGCCGATGGTCGCGAGGGTCGGCCGCCATTACGGGCATGTCACGCAAGCCGAGCTGCTCTCCGATCGCTTTCAAAGCACAACGCTCTCGGTCTTGATCGCTGTCGTCTCCATCGTCGCCTTCGTGCCGTATATCGCCTTGCAGATGAAAGGCGCCGGGATCGTTTTCAACGCCGTGACCGATGGGCAGGTACCGATCTGGGCCGGCGCGCTGGCCGCTTACGCCGTTGTGATGCTCTACGTGCTGAAGAGCGGAGTGCTCGGCGTCGGCTGGACCAACACCTTCCAGGGAATCTTCATGCTGGTGATCGCCTGGACGCTGGGACTCTGGCTGCCAAAGCACCTGTACGGCGGGA
Organism: Gemmatimonadota bacterium; assembly: GCA_041617795.1. Lineage (GTDB taxonomy): Bacteria > Gemmatimonadota > Gemmatimonadetes > Palauibacterales > KS3-K002 > JBFJOD01. The sequence continues at coordinate 617 of JBFJOD010000047.1, forward strand.
TCGGCCCGATGTTCGAGCGCCTGGCCGAGCTGCGCCCCGAGTTGCTCACGGCTCCCGGGCTGGACGCGAGCGGAGCGCCCTGGGGCTGGGGCGCCTACTCTTCGGCAATACTGGTCAGCGCCATCGGCGTCACCATGTGGCCGCACTTGTTCATGAAGGCATTCGCGGCCAAGGATGACGACACGATCAAGCTCACTATGGTCTTCTACCCGACTTTTTTGCTGTTTCTTCTGCCTCTCTATTTCATCGCCTTCGCTGGCGTGCTGTTCGAAATCAAACCGCCGTCTGCCGATTTCATCTTGCCACACATGATCCTGAACACGAACGTGGCGCCCGTCGTGGTTGGACTGTTCTGTGCCGGAGCGCTAGCGGCCAGCATGTCCACCGGCGATGCGATGCTCCACGCCGCCGGATCCGTTTATGTGCAGGACATGCATCGCAAGGTCATCGATCGCCAGATAAACGATCACGACCGGCGACGCCTCATCCGCTTCGTCGCTTTGTTGGTGGGGATCATCTCCTTTTACATCGCGATCAACACCCAGATGTCACTCGTCGCACTGTTGCTCGCCGCCTATGGTGCCGTCGTTCAGCTGGCTCCCGTCACCGCGGCGGCGTTCTTCTGGAAGCGGGCAACGCCGGCTGGGGTCGTCAGCGGCGTCGTGCTCGGCTCTATGGTCACGTTGACCCTGTTCTGGTTTCCGCAGCTGAGGCCGTTCGGATTGCACGAAGGGATCGTCGGCCTGGCGTTGAACTGCGCAGCGCTCGTCGTCGTCAGCCTGCTGACCCGGCCACTGCCGGATGCCCACGTCGACGCGTTTGTTGAGGTCAGCCGTCAAGCGGCTTAACTTGTAGTGTCGGGGAACGGGATCACCGCCGCCCGTCTCGGTGACCGCCTCCGGCCAAGACGCCCGCTCATCCAGAGCACTCAGCGGAAAGGTACCGTGAGAACAGCCGCCCACCCCAACCGCTCAGCCGTTCGCCAGCCTATCACAAGCTTGTTTCTGGCTGGACTGGCTATCAGCCTTTCGGCCTGCGCCACTACGGGCCCCGCCGATCGTATCGAGGCCGAGCTCGCCCGACTGCGTGAAGAGCACGCCGCGCTGGAACAAGAACTAGCGGCGCTGCGCACGGAGATCCAGCGACTGTCCGGGATAGAGACCGCGGCAGCCCCGACCCAACCGGCGCCCGCAGTCGTTGAGCGGCGCATGGTCGAGCCGCAGCCCGTGGAGCGGCCTGAGGATCCGGCGGCCGGGATGCAGATCGCCGCCGTCCTCGACACGTATCGCCAGGCGCTCGAATCTGAAGACATGCAGCGTGTGCGCGAAGAAGTCTACGGCGGTCAGCTGCCGGTGGAGGATTTCCGCTACCACCGGATCTGGTTCGACCGCACCGATCACCTCAAGGTCGAGTTGAACCCGCGCTCCATCGATGTCCGGGATGGCACCGCAGACGCTCTCGTGCGTCAGACGATGAGCTTCAGGTTGAGCCGGACGAATGAGCAGCGGCGCGTCCGACTCGATCTGCGGATGGCGTTCGAGCGGCAAGGCGACCGCTGGCGAGTGTCCCATGTACAACCGCGGCGGTAGTGGCCGCGTCTACTACCCGAGGCTGACACAGCGAGCGGCCTAAGACCGCAGAAGCCGAGGCGATACCATCCAGCGTACTTGCCAGGTACCCAGGCTTGACGGGCCTCGCCCTCCCAACCTCTTCAAGCACAGGACAGCGCCCTCACTGAAATCGAACACCTCGAGATCTGCGTCGCTAGCCACCAGAACAGATGCCAGGCGGTTGAGGTGAGGCAGGTGCCCCACCAGCATCAGGTTGTTGTTTGCCCTGGCGACTTCATCCGCAACCGCGGCAACGTCAGCCAGCGGCTCGAGCTGCTCGATCTCCGTCAGCGGCACCTTCGAGGCCAATGCTTCTGAAAAGATCTCAGCCGTCTGCCGGGCCCGAAGCTTCGTGCTGTGCCACACACCTCTAACGACGATCGCCTGAGCGGCGCTGAGGAAGCGAGCGACCCGGCGCACACGCGCCACCCCGGCCTCGCTCAGCGGCCTCAGCAGATCGTGCTCTTTGGGCACGGCTTCGCCGTGGCGGACCAAGTACAGTTCCAAGCTGAACTCCCATCTCTAGGTCGTGGTCTTCGACGATCGCCGGTCAAGCTACAGGACCTGGCAGCGGCGAACCACCGCTGACCGGTGCAAGGTCCAAGCTGCTCATACCCGGCCTTGTCCCTTCGATCCCGACGTCCCAGAATTCGCCCACCCGCAGGCAGGAAATCGGGGCGCCGGGCGGCTCCCTTCACTAGGCCGATGAGGCGTTGGAGATGAACGGACTGGTTCTGTCAGGAGGTGGTGCGCGTGGCGCCTACCAAGTCGGCGTGCTCTCCTATATCGCGGAGAAGGCTCCCGAAATCAGATTCCCAATCGTCACGGGCGTGTCGGCGGGTGCCATCAATGCCGCGTTCTACGCCGGATACAGCGGCGAACCGAGCGAGAATCTCCAGGCGCTAGCCGCCTGCTGGACCAGCCTCACCGTCGAGCGCGTCTTTGCCACGCGCCTCGGCGCGCTAGGGCTCAGTGGCGCCCGCTGGTTCTGGACCTTCGGGGGTGGCGGCACCTCACTGGGTCCGAAAGTGCGCGGCCTGCTGGACACCGCGCCGTTGCGTGAATTCCTCAGACAGCACCTCAACGTGGAGGGGATCGAGTCCAACCTGCAAAGCGGACGGCTACGGGCGCTGGCGCTCACAGCCACACGCTACGCCACAGGTCAGACGGTCACCTTCGTGCACGGCGCTCCGGGAACGCCGACCTGGGAGCGCACACGCCGCTGCGGTCTTCGCGCCGAGATCAGCATTGAGCACGTGATGGCGTCGGGGGCGCTGCCACTGATCTTCCCGGCTGTCAAAGTCCTGGACGAGTATTACGGCGACGGGAGTATCCGCCAGGCCGCTCCACTGGCTCCGGCGATTCACCTGGGCGCCGATCGCCTCCTGGCCATCGCCACCCGCTACGGCGCATCACTCGAGGAAGTGCGCGCCCGCGCCACGAAGAGCTATCCACCGCCGGCCCAAATCCTCGGCATGTTGCTGAACACCATATTCCTCGACACTCTGGAGGCCGACACGGAGCGCCTGCAGCGCTTAAATCAGGTGCTGCGGGCCTGCGCCCCGGGTCCCGCAGGCCTCGACGGTTTGCGCCAACTCAAGCTGTTGGTCATCCGCCCGTCCCGAGATCTCGGCCAGCTGGCCAGCGACTTCCGGGACAAGCTGCCGCGCGCCTTGCGATTCATCTTGCGCGGACTCGGCGTCCAGCGGGTGCGCGGACCGGACCTGTTGAGCTACCTCATCTTCGAGGAGCCCTATATCAGTCGCGTGATCGAGCTGGGCTATGAAGATGCGTTATCACAGTGGTCGACGATCGAACGCTTCTTCTCTGACGACTAGCCGTTCAAGTCTGCAGGGTCGGATGCCTCAGATGGAAATCGCTCGCCTCCTGATAGGCCCGCGCCACAGCGAGCGCCCGCGCTTCAGCGAATAGATCACCCATGAACGTGATGCTGGTCGGCGTACCATCTTCACGGAAACCGTTAGGTAGAACGACCGAAGGGTGCCCGGTCAGATTCGTCAGCAGCAAGTTACTTCCCACGAACGACGGTGCGATGTAGACGTCGACCTTCGACATGATCTCCGCCATCGCCTGCATCGCCAGAGTGCGAACCCGGTTCGCGTTGATGTACTCGACCGCCGGTATCAAGCGCGCCTGACGGAACACGTTCGGCCACGCATTCCTTACCTGCCGAACCATCAGATCATCCCGGTTGCTGCGCGTCAGATCGTCGAAGGCGGCTGCCGCCTCGGCACTCAATACGAACGACAGCGATTCGATTGGCAGATCCGGTAACTCGATCGGCACCAACTCAATGCCAAGCGACCGCAGCTTGTCTAGAGTCACAAGGTCAAACTGCCGCCATTCCTCCTGTTCCTCGCGTTCCTCCGCGAAGGCGCTGTCGACATAACCGACTCGTAACGCTTTGACGTCCAGACCGGCATCCCAGTTGAACGGCGCGTCGACGACGGACAGGTCGTGCCCGTCCGGCCCGCAGATTGCATCGAGAACCAGCGCGCAATCTTCGACGCTCCGGCAGATCGGACCGATCTTGTCCATGCTCCAGGATAGGGCCATGGCGCCGTGCCGGCTGACACGGCCGAACGTCGGCCGCAGACCCGTCGTTCCGCAGCGCGTCGACGGCGACACGATGGACCCCCAGGTCTCTGTGCCAATACTGAAACCGACCAGCCCGGCCGCTGTCGACGCCGCCGAGCCCGCCGAGGACCCACTCGACCCCTGCTCGTAATCCCAAGGATTGCGGGTCTTGCCGCCGTACCAGACGTCGCCCCAGGCCAGCGCTCCCAAGCTGAGCTTGGCGACCAACACCGCGCCCGCGTCCTCCAATCGCTTGACGACCGTCGCATCCGCCTCGATCACCTGGTCCTTGAACGGCATTGCGCCCCAGGTGGTTTTGTAGCCCTTAACCGCCAACAGGTCTTTGGCACCCCACGGGATGCCATGCAGCGGCCCGCGGTAGTTCCCCGCGGCGATCTCCGCGTCGGCGCGCCGCGCCGCCTCCAACGCACGCTCTTCAGTCAGCGTGATCACGCATTCCAGCTTCGACCCGTACTTCTTCAGTCGGGACAAATACATCCGGGTCAGATCGACGGAGCTGACGCGACGTGACTCGATTAGCCGGGAGAGTTGTGTGACCGGCCAAAACGCCAGCTTATCAAGATCGGCGGGTAGGTCCGGCAGGCTCACCTCGCTGCGTTTGAGCGGCTGGCTAGCCTTCTCCGGCGCGACACCCGGCGGCAGCGGGTTGAAGTAGAGGGCGGGCGGAACGTCATTGGCCAGATCGACACCGCGTAGCGTTTCGTAGCTGGTCAACTGTTCGTTCAGACCTTCCAGCATCAAGTCGCGCTCTTCAGCGGAGAACTCGAGGCCCGCGACCCGCTCGGCATCCGCCAGCATCTCTTTGGTTATCTTCGGCTCCTCCTCATCCTGGACGCGCGCCCACAAGACACCGGGCAGCAGGGTCGAAGAAAGTCCCAACCCGGAGAAGTAGAGCAAAAAGCGGCGGCGGTTCAGGTCACGGCGCGCGACTGTCGGGTACATGGCACCTCCGTTCGAGTGATCAACTGCGGAGACGGCCGCTTCGTCAAAACACGTCCAGGTCACTGCCTAAAACCACGCGGCCGTCGTAGACCTCGCGGACTTCTTCCAACAATTCAGCGGGGGTCGAGCCCCACAGCAGTAGGTGGTAGAGGACCAGCGTTCCCGGCCGCGCCTCGGCCGCGATCCGGCCCAGCTCGCGCGATGACGTGTGGAAGCTGGCATGATAGCGTTGCCACTCCGGCGGACGCCTGGCGAACCCGGCCTCGGAGTAGACTTCATGGATGAGCACGTCGCAGCCCCGGCATTGCTCGCTGATGGAGGGGCTGGGCCGGGCGTCTCCTGAGATCACGATGGTGCGGTCGGGCGTTTCGAACTTGTAGCCGAACGCCTGCTTCCAAGACCCGTGTTCGACTGCGAAGGCCGTCACCCGCACGCGTTCATCGCTGAAAATCAGACCCGGCTCCACCTCATGTACATTGACCTTGTAACCCTCGCTGTTCGCCGGCTCGATTCCCTCGATACGGATGCGGATGTCCTCTTCGTACGCGGCCATCAGGTGCTCGGTCATCGCCCGGAGGCCGCGCGGACCGAAGACCTCGGCCGGCACGTCCCGCTCCAGCACCCAGGGCGAAAAGATGAAATCGGGGTATCCGAGAGTATGATCGGTATGCAGGTGGGTGACGAACGCCGTCCTGAGCTTTGCCGCATTCAGACCGGCGATACCGGCTCGCTCCGCGGCCGCCGCACGCCGCACCACTCCCGGCCCCAGGTCCACAAGGTATGGCACACCATCCACAAGGACCGCGATAGCGGGGCCGGAGCGATCCGGGTCGGCGTTCGGAGTGCCCGTCCCCAACAGCACGATTTGCGTGCGCCCTGCGGGCGCCGCTCGCCCCCTCTCAGCCTGTCGCTCTGTCGAATTGCCGGCATCACAGGCGAGCAGGCCGGTTAACAGGCTCAGACCAGCGATCCAGCATCGCATATACCGTTTTCCCAAGGCTCAGAGGTGATTCATCTACCGGCGCGAACCGGCTCGACGATGTGCAGCGCGAATCTAGGCTGTTTCCCCGCGGCGCGGCAACGACACTCGGGAACTTTCCCTCCGTTCCTGCCCGCTTGTCGCAACGGCACGACGCATCTAGCTTGGCAACCCGACAAACACTCGCGCCCGAGGAGGACATTCGTGGCAATCAATGAGTCGTTTCTGATGGAGCTTGAACAGGAGGCCGCTTCGACACGCAAGCTGTTAGAGCGCGTTCCGCAGGCAAAGCTTGCTTGGAGGCCGCACGAGAAGTCCATGACGCTCTCACGCTTGGCCACCCATATGGCTGAGCTGCCGGGCTGGTCCGAGGCCGTGCTGGGGCAGGAAGAGTTCGACATCGCACCGCCCGAAGGCCCGGCGTTCGAACCCCAGGAGCTCGAGACCGTCGCTGAATTACTGGAGCTGTTCGACACCAACATCGCCAAGATGCGAAAAGCTTTGAGCTCGACCAGCGACCAGGATTTCATGAAGCCGTGGACGCTGAAAAAGGGCGGCGAAAAGGTGTTCACGGCACCGCGGATCGGGGTGGTGCGCAGCACCTTGTTCAATCACGCCGTCCATCACCGCGGTCAGCTTTCCGTGTATCTGCGGCTCACCGGGGTCCTCGTACCGGCTACCTATGGCCCATCGGCTGACGAAGCAATGTAAGATGTCGGCGCGTTGCAGCCGGAAAACGAAGAGCCCGGCTACGTGCCGGGCTCTTGCCATCTTCGAAAGCAGCGAACTGGAGCCGCTAGGCCTCCGCTACTACCGAGACGATGCGGCGTCCGCGCTGCGACTCGAAGGAGACATATCCATCGGCCAGAGCGAACAGAGTGTCATCACCGCCGCGGCCCACGTTCAGACCCGGATGAAACTTCGTACCGCGCTGACGCATGATGATCCCGCCGGCGCGAACGAACTGTCCACCGTAGCGCTTCACTCCCAGATACTTGGGATTGCTGTCGCGACCGTTGCGAGTCGATCCGCCCGCTTTTTTATGAGCCATTGGGAACGCTCCCGCTAGGATTTCTTCTTCTTGGACTTCGATGTGTCTTTAGCTTTAGCCTTGGCGGTTGGCTTGGCTTTGCTCTTTGCCGCCGCCTTGGGTTTGGCTGCCGCCTTTGCCTTGCTGGCCGCGGGCTTCTTGGCCGCCGCCTTGGCCTTCGGTTTAGCGGCCGCCTCGGCCTTTGGCTCTTTCTTGGCCTTCGCCGCTTTGGCCTTCTTCTTCTCCGGCTCCAGCGCCACGCGGCGGTCGCCGCCCAGATCGATCTCGTTCACACGGACCTCGGTGAACCCCTGGCGGTGGCCGGATTTGCGACGGTAGTTCTTGCGCCGCTTGAACTTGAAGACGACGATCTTGTCGGCACGGCCGTGCCGTAACACCTGGGCCCGCACCGCCGCGCCCTGCAGGGTCGGCCGCCCGACCAGCACGTCACCGTCGCTGGCGCCGAGCAGCACCTCATCGAAGGTCACCGTCGCGCCGGACTCAGCGTCCATGGACGGCAGCCGCAGCACGTCGCCGAGTTCGGCCCGGTACTGGAACCCGGCAGCCTTGAAGATAGCGTAAGTCACAACCGCACTACCCGTTGAAAGTTCTGGAATATGACAGCCTTGAAGGGTATCCGGGGCGGCGCGTCGTGTCAACGCCTGCCGCGCCGTATTCGAGGCATTCTCAGGCTACCGCATAACGATTTGTCACGTCCACATCGGCCGGGCCGGCAAGGATCCGGAACTCGTCCGCCCGCATCAGCGGATCGTCGCGCAGCTCGATGTCGACCCGCAACTCCGCTTCCAGACGCCGCAGCAGGTCCGGCTCCTCCTCGAGCACGTAAAGCGCCACCTCAGGGTGCATGCGTACCACCAGGCGGCGCTCCTCCTTGGCGACGCCGACGCGCCGCACCGCACGCTCGATGCGCCGGATCACGGTGGTCGGCGTGGAGATCCGTCCGGCGCCGCCACAGTACGGGCAGGGCCGGGTCACCGTGTGGTAGACGCTGGGTCGGACGCGCTGACGCGTCATCTCGACTAACCCCAGCTCCGAGATCTGAAAGGCCTTGGTTCGGGCCCGGTCCCGGCTCAGGTGTATCCGCAGCTCCTGCATCACTCGGTCGCGGTTGCTCTTGTCCTCCATGTCGATGAAATCGACTACGATGATCCCACCGATATCGCGCAAGCGCAGCTGTCGAGCGATCTCGCGTGCCGCGTCGAGATTGGTACGCAGGATCGTCTTCTCTGGATCCTTTTTGCCGGTGTAACGCCCTGTGTTCACGTCGATCGCCACGAGCCCTTCCGTGGACTCGATCACAACGTAACCACCGGAGGGCAGGTCGACGCGCCGATCGAACGAGCGGAGGATCTCCTCCTCGAGTTCGTACTTATCGAACAGCGGCACCTTGCCGTCGTGCAGATTGACGCGCCGCATCAGCTCCGGGTCGACGGCCTCGAGATAATCACGCACCTCGTTGAAGATCTCGCGCGAATCGATGATCAGCGCGTCGACCTTTTCGCTGAACAGATCGCGGATGATACCGGCCGCCAGATGCGCCTCCTGATGGATGCGCGCAGGCGCCTGATGCTGCCCGACCCGGGTCTCGATCCGCTTCCAGGTCTTGATCAGACCCTTCAGTTCACGCTCCAGCGCCTTGCGGCGTGCGTCTTCGCCGACCGTGCGAACGATGACCCCTCCGCTTTCGTTTTGCAGGATGTCGCGCATCAGCCGGCGCAGCCGCGTGCGTTCATCGCGATCTTCGATCTTGCGGGATACACCGATGTGCTCGCTGCGGGGCATGTAAACCAGGTTGCGACCCGGCAGCGAGATTTGCGCCGTGACCCGGGGACCCTTGGTGCCGATCGGCTCCTTGGTCACCTGGACCAGCAGCTCTTCGCCTTTGCGGATGAGGGTCTGGATGGGCGGGTAGCGCTTGACGCCCTTCTCTTCCTCGGACGCCTCGGGATCCTCATCGGCGAGGTCGGAGACGTGCAGGAAGGCGGCCTTTTCCGATCCGATATTGACGAATGCGGCCTGGATGCCGGGCAGAACGCCTTCGACGCGCCCTAAGTAGATGTCACCGACTATCCGTTGCGCGTCGGCCCGGTCGAGCATCAGCTCGACCAATACTTTGTCTTCCATTATCGCGACTCGTGTCTCGTGCTGAGCCGCGTTGATCAGTATTTGCCTTTTCATGTCCTACTGCTCTCAAAATGTTCATTCGACGCTCACCTCCAGGCCGGTGATCTCCGGCCCCAGAAGCTGGCGCGCTATTACCATACGCTGGACCTCGGAGGTGCCCTCTCCGATTTCCCCGATCTTTGAATCTCTCATCAGCCGTTCCACCGGGTACTCCGTCGTATAACCGTAGCCCCCGTGGAACTGCACAGCCTTTGTCGTCGCCCACCCGGCCAACTCCGAGCAGAACAGCTTCGCCATCGCCGCTTCCTTACTGTGCGGTTTGCCCGCCTGGCGCAGTTCGGCCGCATGATAGGTCAGGTGCTTGCCCGCCTCGATCCGCATCCACCAATCGGCGAAATCGAAGCGAACACCCTGAAAATCGCAGATCCGCGTGGCGAACTGCTTGCGTTCCTGCGTAAACTCCAACGTGTACTCAAGGGCGCCCTCCGCGATGCCCAGCAGGTGCGCCGCCATCCCGATACGTCCCCCGTCCAGCGTCTGCATGAAGTTCTTGAAGCCGGCGCCCCGCTTACCCAGCATGTTCTCGTTGGGGACGATCGCGTCTTCGAATACCAGCTCCGACGTGTCGGAGGCGCGCCAGCCCAGCTTGTCTTCCTTCTTGCCGTGGCGGAAGCCGGGCGTGTACTCGAGGTCCTCGGCATGACCGACGCCCACCGCCTTCGCCGCTTCCAGGTCGCTGGAGGGCTTGGTCAAGATGAACGAGCTGATCTCTTTTCTGCCGTCCGGCTTCTGACCGGTCACCGCCGTGGCCACGAAGATCTCACCGACTCCACCGTTGGTGATGAAGATCTTGCTGCCGTTCAACACCCAGTGGTCGCCCTTCGGTTCCGCCCGGGTCTGCGTGCCTTGCGCGTCCGAGCCCGCCTCCGGCTCCGTCAGGCCAAACGCGCCGAGCACCTCGCCGCGGGCCAGCCGCGTCAGGTACTTCTGCTTCTGTTCCTCTGTGCCGAACTGGTAGATGGGGCTGGCCGCCAGCGAGATGGTGGCCCCCACCGTGATGGAATGCGAGGGGCAGAACTTGGCCAGCTCTTCGCCGACGATGGCCGACGCCAGCACGTCCATCCCCACGCCGCCGTACTCTTCCGGCCACGGAACCCCGAACAGCCCCAGCTCCGCCATCTTGGCTACGTTCTCCCAGGGAAAGCGGGCGTCGCGGTCGATCTCCCGGGCGATGGGTGCGACCTCGTTCTGGGCAAACTCCCGCACCATGCTGCGCAGCATGCGGTGCTCGTCGCTCAGATATCGGTCATCTACGCTACTTTTAATCTCGCTCATCGAGTCTTATCGGTCGCTTCATTTGGCCGACGCCACCCTACCATTAGGCGGAGTTGTCCCGCCGGTACATAACCTGTAAGTATGCCAAGAAACTGACGTTACCGCTAGGGGCGTGAGCAGCAGAGGAGACCCGCGCATGAACAAAAACCAGCCATGATCCCTCAAGGCCAAGTCCGGGCTGTCCGGGTAGGTTCGGCGTGCATGACCTACTGGCGAAGCCGGACGTCTGCTGCGCCATGTGCGGCGCCCACTGGCGCGTCATCGTTCATGATGTTCCCGGCAACCACGTGGCAGTCGTCCTCGCCGAGCGGGAATAAGCTGCGCCAGGCGGCTTCGCACTGAGGAAAAGAACGCGGCCCCGGGTTGGTATCCCGGGGCCGCGGTTGCAGTCGGGGCCGCTCTGACCGCTCAGCGGTTGTGGTACCAGGGCCGATTGACCAGCGGTCGGGGCCTGGAGGCGGCGGTGTGGCTGAGTGTGCGTTGCAGCACACAGTTGCTGTAGTAGATCTGTGAGGTACCCACGGCCAGATCGGCCCGATGGGCGCGGACACCGCCGTGGAACTTGAAGTTGCCAGCGCCCTTCAACTTACCCCTGACCATCACGGGCCCGAAGAACTCGAACCCGCCCTTGGCCTCCAGGTCACCGTTGACCAGCAGCAACCCCTGCCCGTCGTAGTTGCCCTCCAGATTCATGTTACCTTCGGCATAGATGATCGGGAACCAGTTGCTGCACGGCTGGCCAACGTTCTTGGGATCGCCCCAGTTGAGTGGATCGCTGGTATCGCAGCTGCCGTCCACGTTGTAGGTCGGGCCAATGGCTTCGTCATCACCTACGATCATCCCGGCCGGAATGTTGATGTCCGCCATCGCGGCCAGCTCCTCGAACGAGATGTCGCCAAACGAGAACATCCCCGTGGTGTCGGCATCCTCGGTGACCCCTGGTGCGCCATCGGCGGTGGCGCTCCCCTTCAACTCAAACAACGAGGTATCAGCGCTAATGACTCCCGGAACATCGTCGTCGGTCGCGGAGCAATGCGGTCCATTCCAGCTTGGCGGTACGTAGTCCAGGCCCGTCACGTCGGCAGTGCCCCGCAGCGAGGCGGTGTCCGCCACGTGGAGTGCCGCCCGGTAAGGGTTCTCGAGCCATCCGGTCGCCACGAGGAGGCCTACCTCCTGAGTCGTCCCGTCCCGGGTCTTGCCCTCGGCTCGCACGTCGTACAAGACGTGAATGGAGCGGTCGTCCAGCATCGTGGCCTCGACCCGGTAGCTCGAGCCGCCGTTCAGCGTGCCTTCATCGAGCAGCCACTTGGTGCCGGGAGGATAGAGTCCATCGGGTCTACTCCACTTCTCGAGCCCGCGCGCCAGACCCGTCTCGGCAGCGTAGAAGGCCGCCTCGCGAGAAGTGGTACGCACCTGCGTCTGCTTCTCCTGCCGGGCCAACGCGAGCCCCACCGCCCCCAGCAGCGTGAAGACGATGATCAGCAGGATCGTCGCCGGCAGACCGTAACCACTCTCACTTAAGACACGAGCTTTGAACACTTCTTCCCTCCTACGGTGTCGTGTTCCGTAGCTTGATCGCTATGGCGCGGTTCCGGCTCAGCGGTTCGCCGCCCCGCCGCATCGGCACGGCGCCGACCGCCGCCAGGTCGATCTCGATTCGCGCTATCTCCGAGAGCGTGGCTGTGGTGTTGCCATCAGCGTCCAGGTAGCGGAACTGCAGCACCGATGTCGCCGCGGAATCCGCCGGAGCCAGCGGCCCACTGACCACAATCGGCTGTCCGCCCTGGGCGCTCGACTTGAGGAACCAACTCCCGTCTTGCGCCGCCAGCCAGAAGCTAGCCAATTCGAAGATCCGAATCGGGGCACCGATGGGGATCTGTGCCTGGATGTCCTCGAGAACCTCTTCTATTTGCATTGTGTACGCCGTCGTGCTGTCGGGGCACGTGTCACCGGCGTTATCGAACGATACCAGAGCGCCGGGTATCCAGTGATCATCGCTGAACGATCCCTTGGTTCCCTCCGAGAAGACGAGCAGGCTATCGACGCCGACGGGCCGCACCTTGGTGAGCGGCCTCACCCACCATTCATTGTCATCAGCGCCGGCCATCGAGCAAATCGAGAAGACACCCCGGAATACGCGGACGACCAGCGAGTCGGCGCTCGCGTAGACGACGTCGCCGCCACCTGCACTCAACGGCATCAGCTCGCCGAGCATCACCGTTTCCAGCCTCTCCACCAAGCTCGTCGTATTGGCCGCGTCGTTGGCAACCAGGTAGAATCGCTGCTGCTGGATGAGCACGCTGATCATCGCGCCCAACACCACGCTGAGCAGCGTGATCGCGACCACCGCCTCCACAACACCAGCGCCGCTCTCGCCACGCAATCTGCTACTCATTCTTCTCATGGCTTGAGCACCGCAGCCATGATCGTATCCTCCCGCTCCCGGCCCGGGACATCGTATCGGTAGACGAGGGTGATCTCCTTCGCCCGTTTCTTGGTCGTCACTGTCCAACTGCACTGTATACCCTGCAGCACATTGCTTCCGTCGGCCACCGAATCGTACGGCTGCGCCATCAGCGCTTCGATCTGCTGGCGCGCCAGCGCTCCGGCGTGGAGTTGCACGTGAGAGGAGTTGACCAGACCTCCCACGCGCGCCGCCGTGCCGACGATGCCCAGCAACGCCGTGGAAAAGATGACCAGCGCGACCAACAGTTCGGCCATCCCAACCCCAATCGTCTCGAGTAGCAGCGATCGCCGCCTCGTTGCCGTGTCCGAGTTCGTTTCTGTAATCACCGCTACCTCTCCTTCGAGGGCTTAGCGCAACGTCCCGAATTGGTCTTTCTGGATTGCAAGGTCGGCCAGCGCTTAGGCTGCTGCAGGAAAGCAACGCTACTCCTGCTTACTGACGACGCGTGAGCGATGTGAAACGTCACATCGAGGTTGGGGCGCGTCGGTGCAGACCTGCCCGCACAGATTAGTAGCAATCCGCGTACCGTGGGACCACGACTGACAGAAGTCATTGTCGGTTATGTAGTAACGTTTTGACTTCAGACCCGAGTGGCGTTAACACCAAGGGCTCCTTCGGTCATAATGACCAGTTGACTACGCCAAATTCGGGCGGGTGCAGTAAGGCGGGGGGGACCGGCCGGCCCTTACTAATGCAAGGCGCGAGCCATCCGAAGAGGTAAGATTCCACACGTCGAACCCACTACCTTGTGCAACGCCCGTCGAGGCAGCAGTTTAGTCAGGGACCCCTGCACAGCTCATACAGTGAGGCGGCTATGCAAGATCGGCGACACGAGAATTGGCGCCGGGCGTTCAATCGCTTTGTGCCGGTGGCAGCGGCTGTAGTGGGTGTGGGGCTAGTCTTGACTGCCTTCTTTTTCCTGCAGGACTTCATCCGCTGGTACGCGGTGGTCGCGGCCGGGCTCGTGGTCGCGGTCCTCGGTTTTCTTTACGGCATGAACCCGTTCCTGACCAGCGAGCGGCGTCAGCCGGATCTTCGCGATGAGGTCGAGAGCTTCATCTCGCTGGTTCGCCAACTCAGCGAGGTCTCCCACAGCCTGAACGGCGACATGGAGCGCATCAAGTCGGACATGCACGAATCCGTGGAGCGCATGGCCAGCCTGGCCGGCAACGGCAGATAGTCTATCTAGTAGATGCACGCTGGAGGGGTCGGCTCCACCGGCCGGCAACGATCGCAGCTCCCACACCGCAACCCGACACCTTCGTCGCCGAAATAGCTGAGCAGGTATCGCCGTCTGCAACCGCCCTGAAAGGCGTAGCGCTCCATCCGCCGTAGCTTGCGCAACTCGAGCGCGCGCCGCGTTCCGATCCGTTCCCAATCGATCGGCAGCTCCCGTGCCGGGCGCCGTGCATCGCGTAAGCTGTAACCCGACCCCTTCCCTTCCTCGCGCCAGCCGAGCACGCCCTCGGCTTGCAGTGCCGCCAGCGCGTTGCGCAGGGCCGCGCGGTCGCCGCCAAACAGGCGCGCCAGCTCTCGCAGCGGTACCCGGAACCAGCGCCGAGCACCGAAATTCGAGCGGCGCGCCAGGTTCTCCAGCAATGCGAGCCGCGGCGGCAGCCCCTGGGCGGAGCCGCCGTACCCGAGCAGCTCGCGGAGTTGCCGGCGGCTGGCGATCCAACGCAGCGAGGCACAACGACGCGAGTCTGCGGCACGGACAGCCCCGGCGTCGGTCAGTATTCTCAGCGCGGAATACAGCTCGCGTTCGCTTTTGACGCCAGGCACGCGCCGGCCGAAGCGCGACAGGCCCACAGGGCCGCCGGCTTGAGCCGTAGCATCGGCGAGCGCCTCGTAAGCCGCCAGAATCACTTTCTTCGGTGGGTAGGACGCGCGAATGAACAATTCGTGAACGAAACGATCGCGGTAGCTATGGAGCAGTACGCACTCCGACGCCTCGCCATCGCGTCCGGCCCGCCCCGCCTCCTGGTAGTAAGCCTCCAGCGATCCCGGCATCTGAAAGTGCACCACGCGCCGCACATCGTCTTTATCGATCCCCATGCCAAAGGCGTTGGTGGCGACCACGACCGGCAGCCGCCCGCTCATCCATTCCTCCTGGACGCGGGCACGCTGCTCCCGCGGCAAACCAGCATGGTAAGCGCCGGCGCTCACGCCGCGACTCCTCAGAAACTCGGTGGCTGCAACCACCATCTTGCGGGTGCTGGCGTAGACGAGCGCCGAGTCGTTGCCGCCATTCATGAGAGCGGTCAGCGCCCGACTTTTCTCCTCTATACGCTCGAGGCGCCGAACCGCCCACCGCAGGTTGGGACGATCGAACCCCCGGATGATCACCCGCGGAGACTCCAGGCCAAGGTCTTTAACGATATCGCGCCTCACTTCCGGTGTGGCGGTGGCAGTGAGCGCCACCAGCTGCGGGCGTCCGATGACCGGCCAGACCTGGCGCAGCCGCAGGTAGCTGGGACGGAAATCGTGCCCCCACTCGCAGACGCAATGCGCCTCGTCCACGGCGACCAACTCGACCTCGAGACCCTGCAGCGCGCGCCTGAATCGGGCGCTCTCAAATCGCTCCGGCGCTACGTACAGCAGCTTCAGCTGCCCTGCTGCGGCGCGTCGCAGCCGCTCTTCGATCTCGTCAGTGGCGAGCGTGCTGTTCACGAAGGCGGCGGGGATGCCCCGCCGCGTCAGGGCATCGACCTGGTCGAGCATCAGGGCGATGAGCGGTGAGATCACCAACGTGACCCCTTCACGCAGCAGGGCGGGAATCTGATAGCAGAGCGACTTGCCGCCACCGGTCGGCATCACGACCAAAGCGTCACTCTGCTGCAGGACGGCGAGGATCGCATCCCGCTGGCCCGGCCGGAAGTCGGGGTATCCGAAGTATCGCTGGAGAGCCGCTCGCGCTTCTGACAACACGCCGCAACATCGCCCCGCCCGATCAACGCAGTCTCAACGATGGGCGAAACCCCGCAGATCTTCGGCCGTGGCACCCGCGGCGGTCGTCGGTGTAGTAGCCCTCCGGGTCGCTGCCGGCCGCGCAGCCAGCGATTTCGCTTCCTTCGCGCCCGCCCCCCTGGCAGCTCGGCGACCGGCCAGACGCCAGCTTCAGATTGACCGGTCCCGGGGGCCCCCCTAACATTTGGGAGACGGTGATTGGACCTTCCCCGCACAGGAGTGGGAGAACTGGGCGCAAAGTCCAACGGCGCGGCGCTCATCGGTCTATTCTACGCGGAGCGCAATCGGGAGTATCCGATTCGCATGCCCGTGATGTCGGTCGGTCGCGCCAGCGACAACACCTTGAGGATCCGCGATGAGCGAATCGCCGCCCATCACGTTCGTATCGAACGTGACGGTCCAAGCTATGTCGTGGAGCTAGCCGAGGATCAGGCCCTGACGACGATAAACGGACTGGTGCTGCGGGGTGGTGATCGTCGCAAGCTGGACGACGGCGACCTGCTCGGCCTGTCTGACCTGGAGTTCCGTTTTACCCGCGACCGCCACGATGGCTTGCTCGGGCGACTTTGGGTCGTGGCCGGTGTACATCGCGGCAAGATCTTCCGGATCGACAGACCCGAAGTCAGCATCGGCCGAGCCACCGACAACGACGTGCAGTTCCCCGACCAGTCCGTCTCTCGTCATCACTGTCGTATCCAGCGCAACGATGAGATCTGGTGGATCGAAGACCTGGGTAGTACGAACGGAACGCTGGTCAACGCCGCTCCACTTCAAGCTCGGCTCCAATTGGCACACGCCACCGAGATCACGGCCGGGTTTTCGCGCTTCATGTTCCAAGAGAAGGACGAGCCGCTGGTGAACCTCAAACTGGAGCCTCTGCCGCCGTGCAACTGACACGGCCAACCACCGCCTTGGCCGGGCTGGCCACCCTCATGACGGCCCTGGCCTACGCCGCCGTGACGGGATTGGCTCAAGAAGCCCCGAAAGCCAACTACGAGGCCGGGGCATCCTTCGAACTGCCCGCCAAGGGCCAGCCGGGCGCGTCGGAGCGACCCACCGCCCTGGCGTTCTCAGCGGACCGTCAAATCCACATCGCGGACGAGCACGGCCTGGTCTACGTCTACGATTCAACCGGCGTCTTCCTACGCAGCTACGGCCAGGGGCATCTGGACCGGCCGGCGGCGTTGGCCCTCAGCGCCGCTGGCGAAGCTTACGTTCTGGATTCCGGGCGCAAGCAGATCTTCGTCTTCGACCGCTATGGCCAACTGCTCAGATCGCTTGCCGACAAGGGCAACCGCGGCGGCCAGCTAGCAAACCCACTGGACCTGGCGCTGGGCCAGAATGGCTATGTCTACGTCCTCGATCCCGGCAGAAACGGAATTCAGATCTTTAGCTATGACGGCACGTTCGTGCGGGACATCGTGCTGGCGGACATCCGGGACCCGCTTTCGCTGGCTGTCGGAAACGATGGCTCGCTGTACATCGCCGATAAGCGATCGCCCGGGCACGTTTACTCGCTGCCTGCCTTCACGAAACTGCCCTGGTCAGGCGCTCGGCCGCGCGGCTCAGCCGGTCGGATCGATCTGCGCGGCGCCGCTTTGGACGAGCCTGTCGCCACCGAAGTCAACGCCTTCGGGACCGTGGTCGTTCTGGACAAGAAATCGGGTCGGATATTCGGCAAGAACTCGGTCAGCCGCGCCGAGATCGGTGCAAGCGACCTGGTCTACGGCGGCAGCGGAACGGGACGGGGATCGTTCCGTGAGGCGGTCGACCTCACGTACGCCGGACCCAACCGCCTGCTGATCCTCGACCGTCGCTTGCGCAAAGTAGAGCGCATTCGCCTGACCACGGAGGATCAACTCTCCCCAAGGCCCGACCTGAGGTTCCCGATACGCGTGACGCGCGTGGCCGAGTCTTTGCCGGCCCCGCTGCTCGCGATCGGCTACACCGGGGCCGGCGAACCACGCTTCCTTTTGGCACCCGAGAAACGCACCGCTTCGCTGACCGGCAGCCTATCGACCGTCCGGGCGACGGTCTACGGTGACAGCGTCCGAACTTACGTGCCGAACAGCCAACAGCAGCTGCGCCTCTCCGCCGAGTTCGGCGAGGTAGTGGCCGGCGCCGTCACAGACTCCACCGTCGTCGTGCTCGATCGCCGCCGCAACCGCTTTGCCGTGTTCGAACTAGAAAGCGGCCGCCTACTCGGAACCTTCGGTGACAATTACCGGGACCAGCGCCGGCTGAGGAACCCACGCGACATCGCCGTCCTGAAGGACGGCCGCGTCGTCGTGGCCGATACGGACAACGACCGGTTGAAGATCTTCAGCACGGACCTCGCCGTTCTTCTGGGCAGCTACCCTGTCACCCGGCCCGCCGGTGTAGCCGTCGCGCCCGACGGGATGATCGTGGTCTGGAGTGAGGATGGCGCCCTGGTGGGACGGTTGGTGTTCGAAGAGGGTACGATCGAGCCGCTGGCCGCCGATCTGCTGCCGGGTCCCGTGGCCGCCCTGACGTTCGATCAGGCGGGCAATCTATTCGCCCTCGATCGACTGACCCAACGTGTCACGATCGTGAAGCCTGGCTTGGACGGTGTGCATATACAACTGGGTGCCGAGGGTGCACTCGAGCGGCCATCCGCGGTGCATGTGGATCGCGGCGGCAACATCTATTTGTCCGACGACGGCTCGCAACGCACGCTGGTCTATCGCTGGGACGTGCAATTCCCAGCGCTCGCGGGCATCGATCTCGAGTATCAGGACGAGGCGGCAATCCTCGCCTGGTCGCCCGGGCCACCCGAATACACGCAGGGCTACGAGGTTCAGGGTGGGCCGGACATCAGCGGCCCGTTTTCGCCTTGGACACGAGTCGCCATGTCGCCATTCCGTATCGACACCACGAACATCCCGGAGTCGCCGCCTCGCTATGTCCGGGTTGCACCCGTGTTCATTACGGGAGTCACAGGTCGTGCCACCGAGCCACGCCCGCTCACTTATTTCGCCGCCGAGGCCGCCTTCCAGCGTGGCGACCACTCCAAGACCATGCAAGACGCCAGCGAGACCGTTCGGCTGATCGAGAACGGAGTCCTCAATGCCAGCGACCGAGTCAGGGGAAGACTCCTCTATATCGGCTTCGCCAGCGCTTACGAAATGCGCGATTTCAACCTGGCGCTCGAGTGGGCACGCCAGGCAGCGACCACCCCGATGCCGCGGGAACAGATCATCTCCTTTCTGTTCAGGCTGGCCGAGATCTACCTGCAGCTGGGCTATCCGGAAGATGCCAGCCAGCAGATTTTACAATTGGTCGGCCAGGGGCCACGGCCCGAGCACTACACCGATGGAGCGGTGGTCGATCAGTCCTTCAGGATCTACCGGCAGGTGCGCGACACGGGGAATCCCGAGGACGCTTTGGAGTTCATGCGGCTGTATGCCCAGTCGATCCCGGCTTCCGTGCCGGAACTGCAGAACCAGTATCGTGATTCGATCACGGTATTCTCGACTCGCGTGCGCCTGGGACGGGGATTCCGATTTTGGGGTGACGCGGACTACAGTCAGGTCGTCACGTTCTTCGAGGGCCTGGTGACGCAGGGTGGCTTGAACTCGGAGCAAGAAGTGATATCGCGGCAGCTTCTGGCGGCCGCCTAC
Source organism: Gemmatimonadota bacterium (assembly GCA_041617795.1). GTDB lineage: Bacteria > Gemmatimonadota > Gemmatimonadetes > Palauibacterales > KS3-K002 > JBFJOD01. Next base: position 20,352 of record JBFJOD010000047.1, read on the forward strand.
TATGCGTTCGGCCGGCGCGGCGAAGCCGAAGACACCTACCGGAAGATCTTCGCGAGTCGGCCGGGTTTCAATCTGAGTGGTGAGATTCAGAGACTGCAACGTCTGTACGGTCTGACGATCTACAGCCCGCAGACGCAGCAGTTTTTCGGTAGCCTGGGACGTTGATCTCAGGGGTCAGGCAGGGATAGGGGGCTTTCTGAAGCGGGACATATTTCTCGGGCGGCAGGTGGCCGTCTACCGGATTGACAGGTTCCTCGGCGAGGGGGGCTTCGCCTATGTATACAGGGCGCGGGACACCAACCTCGACATCGACGTAGCGTTGAAGGTGTTGAAGCCGGCCTTTGCCTACGACGAGGCCTTCGAGGAGAATTTCCGCCGCGAGGCGCATCGTGCGGCCAAGTTCCGCCACCCCAACGTGATCGCGATTCATTACGCAGGCAAAGACGACGACATCGTGTTCTTCTCTATGGATCTGCTGGAGAAGGGCCTAAAGGACTTGTTGAAACCGGGCGTCGCGATCACGGAGGCAGCGATTATTCAGGTGGGTATCGATGTCGCCTCGGCGCTTCAATTCGCTCACACCCACGAAGGTGGCATCGTACACCGCGACCTCAAGCCGGACAACATCCTGTTCGATCGTCATGGCAACGCCGTCGTCACGGACTTCGGCATCGCGGAGGCGGCAAGTAACTACACGGCAGCCACCGGCACCACCGTCTACGTCGGCACACCGAAATACATGTCCCCGGAACAGGCGCGCGGCCAGCGCGTCGACCACCGTTCCGATATCTACTCTCTTGGCGTCACGCTGTTCGAGATGGCCACGGCTCAGCCACCTTTCAGCGGCCGCGATTGGTTCGAGTTGGGCCGCAAGCACATCGAAGAGCCGCCGCCGTTGCCCCGCCAGCTGAACCCGCGGCTCAGCGCCGACCTCGAGCGGGTCATACTAAAGTGCCTGCAGAAGACACCGGCGGAACGCTATCAGAGCGCGGGAGAGCTGAGCGTTGACTTGCGGGCGCTAAAAGGTGAGTCACGCCATTCCGTCGTCATAACCGTTGGGTCGGAAGGCGTTAGGAGCCCGACACCCCCGACGCCAGCTCCGTCCGTCCAGCGCGTGCAGCAGGCCGAGGCTCGCGAGGCGCAGCGACAACCTCCCGACCTTTACTCGGCCACCACGCAGCCGCCGCTGAAGCGGCGCCGCAGTTGGCTTTGGCTGGCGGTTGTCGCTCTGCTTGGCGGCGGCGCGGCTGCCTACGCCTATGACGTTGCCAACCTACGCACCTTCACTGAGTCGCAGTTCCCCCGGCTGGCCAGCATCCCGTACCTGGGCACCGGCACAGTCTACGCGACCAGCCTGATGTACCCCAGTGTCGAAGGCGGCGCGGCCGTCGATGGCAGGTTCGAGGTTTCCTTCAGCGGCCCTATCGACCGCGGCTCGGCCACCGGCGCCAACGTCATGTTGATCGGCCCCGAATCACGTCGCGTCCCGGCCGAGGTAACCCTCGCCCCCAACCGGCGGCGCGTCATCGTCAGACCGCGGACACCCCTGGCCTACGAGACGAC
>JBFJOD010000048.1:0-21845 GCA_041617795.1 Gemmatimonadota bacterium
GCTCCGTACGGCGGAGAGCGGTGACGCCGAGGTGTCAGACGTCACGCTTTACATCAAGGGGACGAAGATTCGGGGTGAAACGGGCGACGCGGGGCCCTTCGACTACTTCGTCACGGATGCCAACACCGGGTCGATGCTGATGGTCAGCACTTCCGGGAAGTACTACGTGCAATGGACCCAGGACGACATGAAGAAGGCGATGGCCGACATGGGCTTCGATCCTGATGCCATGGCGGCCGGCTCGGAGATGCAAGACAGGGATGTCGCGCGACCGCAGATCCGCGACCTGGGGAAGACGGCTGAGATCAGCGGCAGGCGCTGCGCGGCGTACCAGATCGAGCACGAGGACGGCGTGACGCGCGGCTGGGTTGCCGGCGACGAAGGCGGTCTCCAGAAGACGGTCCAGGCGCTCAGCAAGAGCCTGGACTCGATGAGCGGTGACCAGGGCAACACACCCAGCGACGATGTTGCCGAGGATCAGCTTTGGGAGAGAGGCCTGCCGCTGCGCATCCAGACCCTCATCGGCAGTAACGAGTACGGCTACCGGCGTTACGAGGTGCAGGACGTGGTCTCGCTGGAAAGCAAGAGCCTCTCCGCGGACCTGTTCGAGGCGCCCGCCGGCTTCACCCAGAAGTCGCTCCAGGATCTCTGGCAGCAGGGCGGCAGTCTGTAGCCGCCCCCTAGCGCCCCGTCGAACCTCCCCCTCGGCGGGGCGCCATTTCTTTCCGCAACGCGGGCGCACCCGTCACTCGAGTCGTGCTGAACTGAAGTCCGCTCAGACGCCGTCGCTGACTGCCTGACGGCGAAGGCTGGCCGCCCCACCGTGGTCTCAGCTGCTGTGGGGTAGCCATATTGCGATCTTCAGCGGCTGCGCTTTCTTTAAGGGGTGCTTGCGAACCTGTTTGTATCGCTGGCGCTCGTTCTGGGGCTTCATACCCGCCCGCCGCAAGAGACACCGCGCCAAGTCGTACTGGAGACGATTCGGGCCTTCGAGCAAGGCTCGCTGGAAGCCGTGCGGGTTCGCTGGGACACACGCCTGGCAGCGGATTCGACGGATAGAGCGGCGATTCTTGCCCTCGCCACGCTGGCGCGCTTCGGCTACGACTACGAACGTGCCGAGACCCTCTACGCAAAGCTCTTCACGAAACCGGACGCGCAGCCGGATGGCTACGCGGTGTGGGCTCGCCTGGGCTACGCCGATGGCCGGCAGTGGCGCGGTCAGCTGCCGCGGGCGCAGGAGGCCCTCGAGCTCGCGACTCTAGAGGCTGTGGCCGCCGGTGATTCGCTGGCCTGGGCCAGGGCGATGATCCGGCTGAGTGTGGTGGAGAGCCGGACCCGCGGCCGGGCAGCGGCGCAAGCGCGGTTGAGCGAACTGGACGGGCTCGTCCCGGAGGATGACCTCCGCCTGCAAGCGATGTATCGCTGCACTCGCGCCTCGTTGCTCGGACCGGCCAGCGAAGCGGAGGTCGGGGCGGAGTTGGCTGTGAAAGCTGGGGACCGCCGCGCCTTCGCTGGCTGTCTGCACCTGTTGGCTCAGAACCAAATTCGCGTGGGCAATACGGACTCGGCGCTCCACTTGCTGGGGCGGGCCGATGAAGAACAGGCGGCCGCCAGGGACAGGGTGGGCCGGGCGGCGACGCTCCAGTGGACGGGCTACCTGCTGAATACCGTGGGTGCCTACGGTCAGGCGCGGCAGCAGCTCCACCAGGCGCTGGCCGAAGGTGAGGCCTCGGGTAATCTGTCGCCCGTAGCTTGGGGCTATCTGAACCTCGCCACCATCGCTCTCAATTCTAGAAACGTGCCCGCGGCCAGCGGCTATGTCGAGCGGGCCACCGCGATGATGGAAGAGCAGGGGGATCGCTGGGGATACCCGGCGGCGCAGACGATGCAGGCCGATATCGCCGCCGCTGCGGGCCGGCGGGCCGAGGCGCGGGCGCTTTACCATGATGCGTTGCCGTTGCTGGAGAAGAACGGCTCCGGACCGCAGATCGTCGGCGCCCACGTGGCGTTGTACGATATGGCGATGGCTGACGAAGATCTGGTCGAGGCGGAGAAAGAACTGACGGTTGCCCGGGAGTTTGCCCGGGTCCGCGGCATGCGCGGCTGGGAACGGGGACTCGATTTCGCCTTTGCGGAACTCTCGCTGGCCAAGGGCGATCTGGATAGCGCGGAGCGCTACCTCTACAGGGTGCTCGAGATCAGAGGCTCGCCCGTGCGACGGTATCGCGCGATGGTCCGACGCGCCGAGTTGCACGCGCGGCGCGGTTCGCTCGATCAGGCGGAGGCCGACCTCCGCGAGGCCAACAACTCTCTCGACCGTTGGCGTAACCAGCTGAATCGCGATGGCCTGCGCCGCTATGCTTTTCAAGTCCACGAATACCGCTACGATCCCGATCTCAGCTTTGCGACGGTCCTGTCACAACTGGCCGTGCAGGGCCGGGCCGAAGCGGCCTTCCAGCTGGCGGAACAGCAGCGTGGCCGCGACTTGTTGGACCAGCTGGTTCGCGCCGGAGCGCTGAGCGAAGCGCCCGGGGTAGAGGCGACCGCAGCGGCAGAGACCATTACCAGTGCGGGCATCGATGCTGCGACGGTGGCCGCGGCGCTGCCCGATGACAGCACCGCGTTGCTCGAGTTCGTCAGCGGTCTGAGGAACGAGCCAACGACCCTGTTCGTCATCACCAAGGCCGGGCTGAAATCCTATCGGCTTCCATCCGTCGATTCGCTGGCCGACGACGTCGAGTTGTTCCTCGTGCTGGCAAGTTCGGGCACGGACGCCGTGGAGCTGAGCCGCCGCTTGACCGACGCCTTGCTGGCGCCAGCGCTGGCAGAGCTTCCCGGGCAGGTGCGGCGCTTGATCATAGTGGCCGATGGCATCTTGCACTGGCTGCCCTTCGATGCATTGAGGCTTGCCGACCAGCTCTTCTTGGCCGAACGGTTCGCGGTGAGTCTATCGCCGTCGGCGGCGGTGGCCATCGAGCTTTGGGGACGCGAGAGACCTGAATCTCGCAGCACACTTCTGGCGCTGGCCGACCCGCGCTACGAGATCGAGGCCGGAGTTGTTGATGGCCCGGCGGCGGATCTCCGAGCAGCCTTTGCCGAGTACGGTGGCCTGCCGCGGCTCCCCGGCTCGCGGCGCGAAGCGCGCGCGGCGGCCCGCTTCGTTGAGCTTGCCGAGGTGCGACTCCGGGCCGAGGCCAGCGAAGCGTACCTCAAACAAGCCGACTTGCAGGGATTCGAAATACTGCACTTCGCAACCCACGCGCTAGTCGACGACCACTCGTTGGCCCGGACTGCGCTGGCCCTCGCGCCCGGCGATGGGCAAGATGGGTTCGTCGCACCGGGTGACCTGGCGGCGCTGCGACTGGGCGCGGATCTAGTCGTGTTGTCCGGCTGCCGGACGGCGAGCGGCGTGGTGGTGCGGGGTGAAGGCGTGTACGGACTGACGGTGCCGCTGCTCGAGGCGGGTGCGCAATCGGTGCTCGCCACCGGCTGGCGAATCAACGATCGCGAAGCGGCCCGCTTCACGGAGTCGATCTACCGTCATCTGGCTTCCGGGCAGGCGGTGGGCGACGCGCTACAGGCGGCCAAGATCGAGGCGTTGCGGCGACGTGCCCCGGTCGCCGAGTGGGCCGCCTTCACGTTGGTCGGCGATCCGTTGGTGCGCCTGCAATTGCAAGAACCTCGCAGCTGGCCGGTTCCGCCGTTGGTGGCGATTGGGGGCGTGGGCCTGCTGGCCGCACTGCTGGTTCTGATTGTCCGGTTTCTGCGCCGCAAGCAGCGGGCGGCTGAGCTGGCGGCCTAGCGGTCGGTTATCGTGAAGGTCTGGGTTGGCGAGGACCGCTCGCTGCCATCATCCAATCGTGCCCGCACCCACCAGATGTAAACACCGGGCTCCAGCGGCGTTGCGAACGCCAACGCTGTGTCAGGCGTGGCGGTGTCGAGGACCACAGCGCCCTGCGAACCCGTCAGCACGACCTGATATTCCCAGGCGCCTTCGACCGGCCGCCAGACGAAGCGTAGTGGCTGGTCAGGTTGCTGCTGCCCCGCTGGCGCCACCAACAAAACGTCCTGAGGGCCACGCGTGACGTCGGGTGACTGCCAGGCGTCCCGCAGCTGCCAGATGGCGGTGGCGCTCACCAGCATTGCCAGCGCTGCCGCTACGGCCAGCGGTCTGAGGTTGCCGCGGCGTTTCCCCTGGGGTTGACCCTGGGCCAGCGCCCGCAGCAACTCGAACTCCTCGCGACAGGCCGCGCAGCTCATCACGTGGTCCAGCTGCTCGAGTCGAGCGGTTTCTGGCCCGCGGCGCTCGACCAGATCCTCGAGCTGTTCCGGCGTCACGCAGTCCTCGCGATCGACGTCGCCGCTGCGGGCCAGGATCTGAGCATAAAGCTCACGCAGCTCCGCGTCGTTCATCTCGCAACCTCCAAAGGTCCGATCCCGCGTTCCGTCAGCCGGGTGCGCAACTCCTCGAGCCCCCGGTACAGCAGGTTCCGCGTCTTCGCCTCGGTCCACCCCAGCGATGCGGCGATCTCGTCACGGTGATAGCCGGCTAGATGCATGCGGACGACGGGGCGCCGGGAAGGCGTCAATGCCGCGACAGCTGCCGCGACCTGGTCGACCAACTCGCTGCTCACTAGGGAACGTTCCGACCGTGGTTCCGTAACCACCTCCCGGTTGGGGACCGCTTCCAGCCGCTGTTCGCGGCGCGCCCGGCGCCGGCGGATCAGGTCCAGCGCTGCGGAAACGGCCGTTCTGTATATATAGGACGCAGGGATCTCGTCGCTTTTCTCACGCCGCTGCAGAGCACGCCAGAGGCGAATCCGGACATCCTGAAACACCTCATCGATGTCGTCGTCACTCAGGCCATGACGCGCCGCGGTCTGGCGGACCAGGTTGTTATAGCGCAGCAGGTACTGCTGGATGGCCGGCGATAGATCGGGTGCGGCGTGCATGTCGGGATTGTATCCCGGCTGGCCCGGCCGGCAAGACTGTTGAAGGGAGAGGCTAGATGCCGTAGCGCTCGATTAGCACCTTGCGATGGTGGATTTCGTGGCCCGCTAAAATGTACGGAAAGGTCCGGACTGTGAACTCGTAGCCGCTGGCGATCCCGCGCCGGCCCCACATCTCGGAGTCGAAGCTCTCGAAAAGCGCGACATGGGATTGGCGTGCCGCCACGAATTCCAGCGTTAGCTCCGGCAGAGTCCGTTTGTCTGCATTCGACGCCATCGCCCAATCGTCTTGTTCCATGGATGGCAGCTCAGCCGGGTCGGCGCGGGCGATCGACAGGGCCCGGTAGCCGAAGACGCGCTCGGTGTCGATCAGGTGGCCGACGACTTCCTTGATGCTCCATTTGTCCGGTGCATATCGGTAGCCGGCATGCTCCTCCGCTATTCCGCCCAGCAGTCGTGCGGTCGCCTTGTTCTCCTGCTCGAGGATCTGCAGGATGTTGCCTTCGGGCACCCGGTTAATATAGGTGCCGTAATATTCGTAGTACTCGGACGGTTGAGGACGTTTCATTCGGATCCTCTCTTCTCTGCTAGTCACGCCCAGCCATGTGGCGACGCTCGTGATCGAGCAACCAGCGTTTTCGCCAGAGGCCGCCGCCGTAGCCGGACAGTTGGCCGTCGCCACGGATGACTCGGTGGCAGGGGATGAGGATGGCCAGCCGGTTGTCGCCGTTGGCCCGGCCGACGGCCCGCTGCGCGCCAGGTTTGCCGATCGCCCGTGCCTGCTCGCCGTACGAGCATGTCGTTCCGTAGGGGATGGTTCGCAGCCAATCCCAGCAGGCGGCTTGGAATTCGGTCCCGCTATACACGAGGTCAACGCTGAAATCGCGCAAGTCACCGGCAAAATAGCGGTCGAGCTCATCCTCCAAGAGTGCCAGCTGGTCGTGGTCGCCCGGTACGATGCCTGGGCCCAGTCGCTGACCGAGCTTCTGCAACTGTTTCTCCAGCGAGCTTTGGTCGGCGAACTCCAGCAAGCAGATACCTCGCTCGACGGCTGCTGCCAGCATGGGTCCCAGCGGGGTAAGCAAACGCGTCACCACGATCGGCTCCGAGTCGCGGCTGCGCCCCGGTGGCTTGTCGAACACTCGATTGAAGGCATCGCGGAACCCGCTCAGTGATTCATATCCGTGCTCGAACGCGGCGCGTGACAGGTCATCTCCATCGCGAATTCGCTCGAGCGCGCTGCCGAGGCGTCGCGAGCGCAGATAGGCGTGGAAGGTCATGCCATGGTGCTCCCTGAACCAGCGACGCACGCGACCCGGATCCACGCCCATTTGACGCAGATCGGCGTCGGTCCAGCGACGAGTCGAATCGCGCTCCACCAATTCGAGCACGGGTTGCAGCCAGGAAGGGGTCGTCCCGTTCCTCTCCAGCGGCTGGCAGCGTTTGCAGGGCCGGTACCCGGCGGAAAGCGCAGCGTGCGGGGAGCGATAAAACTCGGTGTTCTCGCGGAGCGGTTTGCGCGCCCCACAAGTGGGCCGGCAGAAGATGCCCGTCGTGCGGATGGCGGCCACGAACACGCCTTCGTACGTGGGATCACGCTGGCACAAGGCTTGGTACATTTCTGCGGCTGGCGGTAAAGCTGTTCGGCTGTTCATGGTCCTCAATCTAAATCATCCTGGCCAAGTTTCCACCGAGAAATGGCCATGGAATTTGGGGGGCTGTCTGGACAGGCGGGAACAGCAAGGCCAATATGCGTCTGCGTTGAACGGGATAGCACGTTCGCGCTTGGAGGTGACCTGCGAATGGAGCGTCGACCTCAGTGATCAAACGTGCCAGCGAATTGCGTCCCGTAGGGACGACGATCCTGGATACCAAGGACCGGACAAAACGGCTCCGCATCTATGTTCCGGCTATCATCGTCTTGATCGTTGGGGGTGCTTTATCGCTCGGTGTCTTTGCGGTGCTCACCCTACGCAGCGGCGTGCGGCAACGGTCAGCCTTCGAGCGGCGCGCCACCGAGATCGCGGGTGCGCTAATCGTCGGTTTCGAGCTGCCGATCGAAGTGCTCCATTCCGTGCCGGCTCTGTTCGATGCTTCGGAGGGTGTCTCTCGGGACGAGTTCCGTGTCTTCACCGCCGGTGCGCTCCGGCGTTACCCGGGCATCTACGCCCTGGAGTGGCTGCCGATCGTCAACGCAGCTGACCGCGCCGCTTTTGAGGCGGCGGCGCGCGCTGATGGCCTCGTCGGCTTCCAGTTTACGGAAGATGCGGGCGGCGGCGTGATGACGCGCGCGGCAGATCGTCCGTTCTACCTGCCGATCTATTATATGGAGCCGCCCAACGAGGTGGCGCTCGGATTCGACGTAGCCTCAGAGCCCGATCGCTTCGCGCCCGTCGAACGCGCGGCGCTGACCGGCAGCACGGTAGCGTCGCCGCGAATTCGCCTGGTAGAAGATGACCCCAGCGTCTATTCTATCGCGGTCTTTCATCCGGTCTATCGCCCGGGCGCCTCGCTGAGCAACGGGGAGGAGCGACGAGCGGCGCTGAGAGGTGTTGCGGCAGAAGTGTTTCGGGTCGCGCCTATGGTCCAACGCGCGCTGCGTCTGGTGGACACCGAAGAAGTGAACGTCACGCTGCTGGACGAATCGGCACCGCCAGAGACTGGCGTCTTGTTCGCCAACGAAGAGTGGCCGGAATCGAGCGGCACCCCTGCCAGGCAGCTCCAGCATTCGATTGAGATTCCGTTTGCCGACCGTCGCTGGCTGATTGAGTTCAGGGCAGAGCCGGGCTTCGCGGCTGACGCGACGTTGAGGTGGACCGTACTCGCCGTTGGAGCGCTGCTCAGCATCCTGTTTGCCGTGGGTATTGGCGCCTACCGCAACATCGTCCTGTTGCGTCGACAAATGCAGGCGGCCCTGCAGTTGGGGCAGTACACACTCGAAGAGCGAATCGGAGAGGGCGGAATGGGTGTTGTGTTCCGCGCTCGCCATGCGATGCTGCGTCGAGCTACAGCGATTAAGCTACTGCCCCCCGGTAAGAGCGGTGAAGAGCGGTTGGCGCGTTTCGAGCGAGAGGTACAGCTGACCAGCCAACTCAGACATCCGAATACAATCGCGATTTACGACTACGGCCGCACGTCCGAGGGGGTTCTCTACTATGTGATGGAGTACATCGACGGCATCAGCTTTGGCAAGCTCGTCGAAAAACACGGGCCGCAGCCAGCGGCTCGCGTAGCATTCTTGCTTGGCCAGGTTTGCGGCGCGTTGGCCGAGGCGCACGCTGCCGGGCTCGTCCACCGCGACGTGAAGCCGGCGAACTTGATGTTGTGTATTCAGGGTGGGCTGTCGGACTTCGTGAAGGTACTCGATTTCGGCTTGGTCAAAGAAGCGGGTGACGTGGCAACGGGTCTTTCACAGCCGGGAATGTTGCTGGGAACGCCGCTTTATCTGGCGCCGGAGGCGATTCGTTCGCCCGATCAGGTAGAGCCGCGCTCGGATCTCTATGCGCTGGGCGCTGTCGGCTACTATCTGCTGTGCGGTGAACCTGTGTTTGCAGGTGATAACGTCATCGATATCTGCCGGCAACACTTGCACGATTCTCCCATTCCCCCCTCCCGGCGAGCCGAGCTTACAGTTCCCGAGTCGATCGAACGCGTGATCATGCGTTGTTTGTCAAAAGAGCCGCGCGATCGCTATGGGTCGGCCGCGGATCTGGGCGAGGCATTGGACGCCTGCGAATGCGATGGTAGCTGGACGTACGAAGACGCCCGCGCTTGGTGGCAGCTGCACGAGCCGGCGCGTTTCGACGCCGCCCGGCAGCCGGGTCAGGCCCGTCCTTGATCCGCGGGGGCCGTCTGGCATCGGACGGCGCCGCCGTCTAATTTCCGACCACTCGAGTTATGTCGTTTCGGACCAACATCATGCTGGGAGCCAGCCATGCGACGTGTATCGTCTACAGCCGTCATCCTTCTGGCCACTCTTGCGATTGCGGCCTGCGCCAAGGGCCGCGCCCAGACGGGGCCGAGGCCCCAGGGCGCCGCCCAGGAGTCGAGGGACAGGGATAATGACAAGATCAAGTCCTACAGCCAGGTCATAACCGCCGAGGCGAAAAGCGATTCCGGGTTGTTCGTCGTTCACTGGGTAGACGACAAGCTGTACTACGAGATCCCCTTGGAGATGCTTGAGCGCGAGATGCTGCTGGTTTCGCGGAGAGCCCGAACGGCGCAGAATCTCGGCTACGGCGGAGAGAAGAACAACACGCAGACGGTGCGTTGGCAGCGCCACGAAAGCCAGGTGCTGTTGAGGATTGTGTCTTACACGAACGTGGCGGATGACTCGCTGCCGATTTACGAAGCAGTCAGAAACTCCAACTTCGAGCCTATCGTCCATGCTTTCAAGATAGCGGCCTTTAAAGTTGATTCCGCAAAGACCGACACATCTGCCTTGGTGCTCGAGGTGACGGACCTCTTCACGTCGGACGTTCCGAGTCTTGGCTTGAGCAAGTTCAATCGCGACCGTTTCAAGGTTCGCAACCTCGACAAGGACCGCACGTTTATCGACTGGGCAAAGAGCTTTCCAAAGAACATCGAGGTACGGGTGGTGATGACCTACAACGCATCCGAGCCGCCCTCGAATTCATCTACCGGTGCTATCTCTTTGGAAATGAACCACTCGATGATCCTGCTGCCGGATGACATGATGCGGCCGCGCATGTACGATCAACGAGTCGGGTTCTTCTCGGTCGCGCAAACAGACTACGGACGGAGCGACCAGAAGGCGACGACGCGCCGCTACGTCACGCGCTGGCGACTGGAACCGAAAGATACGGCGGCGTTCTTGCGCGGCGAGCCGGTGGAGCCGGTCAAGCCGATCGTTTACTACATCGACCCCGCCACTCCGGAGAAGTGGCGATCCTACCTCAAGCAGGGAGTCGAGGATTGGAACGTCGCGTTTGCCGAAGCCGGTTTCAAGAACGCGATCCTCGCAAAGGATCCACCAAGTCCGGAGGAAGACCCTGAGTTCAGCCCGGAGGACGTTCGCTACTCAGTGATCCGCTGGTTCCCCTCGCAGGTTCAGAACGCTTACGGGCCGCATGTACACGATCCGCGGACCGGCGAAATTCTCGAAAGCGATATCGGCTGGTTCCACAACGTCCTGAACCTGTTACGCAATTGGTACTTCATCCAGACGGCCGCGGCTAATCCTAAGGCACGTGGTGTGACCTTCGATGATGACGTCATGGGTGAGCTGATACGCTTCGTGTCAGCGCATGAGGTGGGTCATACGTTGGGGTTGCCTCACAACATGAAGGCCAGCGCCTCGTATCCCGTGGATTCGCTGCGCTCAGCCAGTTTCACCTGCTCGATGGGTACCGCGCCCTCGATCATGGACTACGCGCGATTCAACTATGTTGCACAGCCCGAGGACGAGGGGGTTTGCTTCCTGCCTGGTATCGGTCCCTACGACAAGTACTCGATCATGTGGGGTTACCGGCCGATAGTCGATGCGAGCTCGACGGACGCTGAGCGGGCCGAGCTCGACCGCTGGGTCCGGGAGAACTACGACAACCCGATGTATCATTTCGGTAATCCCAGCGCCATCGACCCGACTTCGCTGACCGAGGCGATCGGAGATGATGCGATGCGAGCGAGTGAGTACGGCATCGCGAACCTGAAGCGTATCGTCCCAAGACTGATCGAGTGGTCATACCGTGATATGGAAGATTACTCCGAGCTCGAAGAGCTTTATGGACAGGTGCTTGCCCAGTGGAATCGCTACATGGGGCATGTGGCGGCGAACATCGGCGGTGTGATCGAGACTCGTAAGACTTACAGCCAGCAGGGGCCGGTCTACGAGTTCGTACCAGAGACGACTCAGCAGCGTGCCATGCAGTTCTTTGCCGAGCAGGCGTTTACGCCGCCAACCTGGATGGTCAGCGAGGAGTTGCTTCGACGTATCGAGAACGTTGGCACAGTCGAGCGGATGCGGACTGCCCAGGTAGGCGCACTGAACCGCGTGCTGGATCCCGGCCGGATGCAACGCTTGATCGAGTCGGAAGCGCGGAACGGTGGCGATGCTTATACGCTCGGTGAGATGCTGGGCGATTTGCGCAACTCGGTGTGGAGTGAGCTACGCGCCGGGCGATCGGTCGGTGTCTACCGGCGTAACTTGCAGCGCGGGTACCTGGAGCGGATGGAGTGGCTGATGACCGAGGAGCCACCTCAAGTTCCGAGCTTCTTCTCGGGATTCGTAACGAGTGTCAACGTGTCCCAGTCGGACATCCGGCCGTTCGTGCGCGGCGAGCTTGAGACTTTGAAGCGAGAGATCAACCGGTCATTGGCAGGCGGCGGCATGGATCGAGCCACGCGTCTACATCTGCAAGATGCCGTCGTGAGGATCGATAGGATCCTCAAGCCAAAGGACTAAGCCGGACCGACGATTTGGAACCAAAGGCGACTGCCGCCGCCAAGTTCAGGCGGCGGCAGGCCTTGGAGTAGGCAATGAAAGCCGACGAAGGCGAGCGATTGCCGATCTGGAAGATCATCCTGTTTGTCGAGGCAGTGGCTTTGGTCATAGGCGCGGTGATACCGGTAACCCCCAGCAAGACGGGTGGTGATTTCAACTTTGCCGACTGGTTCTTCGACGATCCGAACTACTTCCAGGATGTGCTTGTAGCGTTCCTGTTTACAAACCTGCTGATTGCTGTTTTGGGTCTGATCATCTTCACGATTGTCAGGATCGAGGCACGGCGCGGCGAGCGGTAGTCATAAGTGCGGCTTCTCAGTCGGCGTGCTATCCAGCTCATTGAATTGCAGCGAAACTCCACCAGGAGGTGCAAGTTGCTGAGGTTAACTCCGGCGTTTCCCATCCTTGCGCTCATCGCATTCCCAGCGACCGAGGTCAGAGGCCAGGATGCCGGCGTGCCCGCCCAGCCAGTGGAAGAGTCGATCATCGCTGCCTGTTCAGGTCCTGAGCACCGGCAATTCGACTTCTGGATTGGCGACTGGCAAGTGGCGGACACCAGCGGAAACGTCGTCGGCAGCAACAAGATCACACGAGTGGCCAACGGGTGCGGCTTGAACGAATACTGGCGCGGCGCCAACGGCAACAACGGGACGAGCCTTAACTGGTATGAGCCGGCGACTGGGAAATGGTACCAGCTCTGGGTTGGGCTTGGACTGTACTTGCGGCTGAGCGGTGGATTGGAAGCCGGGAAGATGGTGTTGTCTGGCGAGCGGGAAACACCGCAGGGAAAAGTAATCGACCGCATCAGTTGGATACCCCAAGCCGATCAGAGCGTGCGGCAAATCTGGGAGGTGTCGCGGGACGCGGGTCAGACCTGGCAGCTTGTGTTCAATGGTCTCTATATTCCCTCTGATTAGTTCGAAATCAGCCCTTGGCGTGCAAGGTGCACTCATAAGATGATGGAAAAGACAGGCGAAAAGACTCGCAAAGTGACGGTCAGCTGTCAGTTTTGCCTGACGCTCAACAAAGTCGACGTCAGCCGCGTGAGACACAATCCCAAGTGCGGTAGCTGTGGCAGGCCAATGCTTCTCGATCGGCCGGTCAAGGTTAACGACGACGACTTTCAGCATGTCATCAAAGGTTCGGAAGTGCCGGTGATGGTCGATTTCTATGCCGACTGGTGTGGCCCCTGCAAGGTGATGGCTCCGGTGCTCGACGAGTTTGCCAATGACCACATTGGTGAGGTATTGGTCGTGAAGCTGGATACGGATGCATGTCCGAGGACTGCCCAGAGCTACGATATCCGTGGAATACCCACCATGATCGTTTTCAAGAAGGGCAAAGAGGTGGCGCGAAGGACGGGCGCTGTGCCGCGCGAGGAACTCGAAAAGCTCTACGGCTCGGTGTAGCGATGCTGTTGCCCGGCTGGCAACCTGGCATATGAGAAGCGCAGCGCCGTTCGTTCTGCTGTATCTCTGCGCGCTGCTTGTGCCGCGGGCCGCAGACTCTCAAACATCCTCACCGCTTGCCGCGGCGGGTGTGCTGACCCCGAGACCGATTGTCAGGACTCAAGAGCGGCGCGTCTTGCCGACTCGGCATGAGGTAGGGGCCTCCTACTCGTATTACCATTTCGATGGAAATGTCGATGCGTGGCACATCGGCTCTGCCTGGTTCGAGCGCAAGGATGCGGCAGCGGCGCTGATCGCGCGTGTGAACATCGCTAATCGGTTTGATGAATCGGCGATACAGGTCGAAGCGGACGCCTATCCTTTCCTGTCGCGGTCGGTCTACGGTTATCTGAACTTAGGGTATTCTCCCTCTTCATCGTCGTTCCCGGAATGGCGCATGGGCGGTGAGCTGTGGGTCAACTTGCCAGAAGCGTGGGAGAGCTCGGCCGGATTCCGCTATCTGATCTTCGAAGCGAACGAGATTCCGATGCTGACGGGGACAATCGGCAAGTACTACGGCAATTACTGGACTTCCTTGCGTCCCTTCATCGCTTTTGATGACGGCGAGGTATCGTGGTCACTAGCACTGTTTACACGACGGTACTATGTGGACGCAGACAACTACGTCGGGCTTATCGTGGTCTACGGAAACGGCTTTGGTCCTAGCGTGACCCAGCAAGAGCTTGATCGACTTAACGACTTTCAGTTGCAGTTAGGCGGTAAGCACCCGCTGGGGACTCGGACTCACTACCGGTGGTCGATTTCTTACGAATACGAGGAGCTGAGCTTCGAGCGCTCGCGTAACCGCATCGGCTTTACCATCGCGTTGGAGCAGCTGCTCTAGGCTGAACGGTCGCTCGCAGGCGACGCGATCTTGAAGGGCTCACTCAGCGCTAGCGAACCCTTTCCTGACCAGCTCACCCCACTCTTCTTTGCCGCGCAGGGCGGCGATCATGCCCTTGATCCGCCACCAGGAGTTCAGCTGGCGGTAGCCGACGTTCTCGGCGATGGCCAACCAGAACAGGGCGGCCAAATCGGCGGTGCGGTGGTAGCGCCGAAACGTCAGCTCCTCCAGGCCGATCGCGCCAACCGACAACGCCATCCCGAAAACCACGGCAAGCGCCAGGAAGGCCACGACGTAGGGTAAGGAGCCGAGACCGAGGAGCAAGGTCGCGGTGAAGGCGATGTAGCCCACAACCTCGATCACCGGGCCGAGCAGCTCCAGAAAGAAGAAGTAGGGGAAGGACAGCATGCCGACCGCCCCGTAGCGGGGGTTCAGCAACAGTCGCCGGTGACGGGTCAAGACCTCGAATAGACCGCGCTGCCAGCGGTTTCGCTGACCACCCAATCCCCGCAACGACTCCGGGCATTCCGTCCAGGCCACGGGGTCGGGAATGTAAACGATCTGGTACGGCGTCCCCTTCCGGTGCAGGTCCCGATGTAGGCGCACCACCAGTTCCATGTCTTCACCCACCGTGTCGGTTGCGAATCCGCCGGCCTCCACGACGACCGAACGGCGGAAGAGGCCAAAGGCCCCGGAGATGATCATGGTGGCGTTAAGTTCGGCCCAGCCGAGCCGTCCGGCATGGAAGGCGCGCAGATACTCCAGCACTTGGAAGCGGGCGAGCAGATTGCGAGGCAGGCGCACGTCGCCAACGCGTCCCGCGCGAACGCTTGTGCCATTGACGATACGGATGATCCCGCCGGCAGCCACCGTCCGCGCGTCTTCGAGGAAAGGCCGGCTGACCCGCATCAATGCCTCGGGTTCCAGCAGGCTATCCGAATCGATTACACAGAACAGCGGAGTGCGGACGAAGTTTAGACCGGCGTTGATGGCGTCGGCTTTCCGGCCGTTCTCTTTGTCCACAACCCAGAGATTCGAGTAGCGGCTGCTGCGGTACGTCTGTCGAACTGCCGCCGTGGTGATATTGGCGGATGGAAAGCGCGGGGCGGGTTCCAGCTCGAAGGCCTCGATGAGGATCTCCAGAGTTCGATCTTTTGATCCGTCGTTTACAATGACGACGTCATACTCGGGATACTCGAGTGTGAGCAGACCACGCGTGACCTCCACACAGGTGGCTTCCTCGTTGTAAGCCGGCGCGATAATCGTGACGGGCAGCGCAGCTCCCGAGCGCAGCAGTTCGGTCACATCCACGGTCTTCAGGCGTAACTTGTAGCGGCGCAACGAACGGAAGGCGTAAAAGCTGGTGAGCAAGTAAGTTGAGTTGAGCAAGATGAAGTATACCAGCACCAGCCCGTTCACGACCATCAGCGCGGTCCATCCCACTTTGACGATCATACGATAGCCTTCCAGATCACTTCGCGTGCGGCGAGTGCGCGCGGATGGTCAGAGGCACCGAGACTGGCCAATAGCTCAACCTGTCCCATCTCTTCTAAGCCTTCCGCTGCATGAAGCGCGACCCAGTTCGATGAATCATCTAGTTGGCGACGGACCAAGTCCACATCTTCTGGGGCACCGAGACGTGCCAACGTGGTGACGGCATGAGCGCGGATGGCTGGATCCGTGGATTCGAGCAACCGCCTCACGGCGGGCAGTTGCTCGGGGCCACCTACCTTTTCGATCAAGCCGAGGGCAGAAATAACGAGATCGTTCTCGTTGTTTGACTCGATGATCTGCGTTGCGATGTCGAGCGATTGGTGGTCACTCAGAGATGTCAGGGTTCTTGCCACAACGGCCCGAACACGGGGCGGTCGACTGGGATCGCTGAGTGTCGCCCGTAACTTGGAAGCGGATTCCGGTCCCATGTTGGCCAACATTGCCGCCAGGTAGCGAAGGCTCCAGTTCTCGAACCTCTCCATGCTGCGCAGCAGGCGATCGGCATAGGCTAGGTCGTAGTGGCGCGCCAAAGCTTGGGCCGCGTTCATCGCCACCAGCAGGGAAGCGTCTTCCAAAGCCTCGAGAAATCGCTCGCTGTACTCGGCGACGCTCAACTCTCCCAGTGTCTGCAGCGCGTAGGCACGTCGTTCCGGGCTGCGGCGCTGCAGATCATCGACGATCACCGACAGATACGGGGCGGCCAGTCTGAGGACGGTCTCACCCTCCACGCCGCGCAGACGCCGGGCGTAGCGCAGCAGGAAGCCTACGAAGAAACGGCGGTCCTTGCGCCGCACCAGAGTGTGCAATTGGTGTTCGGTCGTTTCGCCGGTCAGCACGCGCAGCATTACGGGCTCCCAGGAAAGCTCAAGCCGATGCCAACGCTGGGCCTCCCGGTTGCTCAGAGTCCTGATCCAGGCGGCGGCAAGGGTGAACGCCATCGCGCAGGCTAGCAGAGCCAAAATGGCGAGAGCGACGAGTTGGAGAGTGAGGTCAGCCAGCGGCAAAAAGGCCGGCATCTGCATCAGGCGGCCCCCACCGGCCGGCCGAGTAGCCGACGCACGCGAGCGATGAGTTCAGTCGGCGAAAATGGTTTGACGATGTAATCATCGGCGCCTAATTCGAGCCCGCGCACCACGTCCCGTTCGCTGCCCAGGGCTGTGAGCATCGCGATGGGCAAGTTGGAATAGCGAGGTATCTCGCGCAGACGTGTCAAGAGATCGAAGCCGGTGATTCCGGGCATGTTCACATCCAGGATTGCCAAGTCGATGCTATGTTCCTCCGCCGTCTTGAGCGCTTCGTTGCCATCGCCGCAATGCAACACTTCGAAACCCGGTTCCCGGGTCAAGCGGTAGACGAGCAGCTTGGCCGCCACCTCATCATCTTCAGCCAGCAGGATCTTCACGCTTGGTGGACGAACCTGTTTCGGGTCGCTTATGACTTGGCCACTTTCGGAAGTCTGCGCCAGATAGAGCAAATGACCCGCCGCTTCGATGACTTCCTCGAGTTTTGCATCCTCGCCGGCAGTCGCGACGCCGGCGGAAAAATCCATCTCTCCGTCGCTGGCAGCGGCCAATTCGTCACGGGCCGCGTCGAGAATGCGCAGGGCCTCGGCGACATCAGCGTCATAGAACAGGACCGCGAGGTTGTCGACATCCCAGCGTGCTACCAAGCCTCCATCCATCAGCTGGTGCGCAATGGCTTGGCCAGCGCGCATCAGTGCCGCGTCACGCGAGGAGCGATCGCGTGGTTCCCGCTCGGGCCGCCGCCGAGCCGCTCCGATTAGGCCAACGACGCTGTTCTCAGTCCGTTCTCTTGAGTAAGCACTTGCGAGATCCATCCTCCCGGCAACCTCGCCGCCCGGCTCGCGCCGGGCGCGAGAAGGACTCACCGCATGCGCAGCGATCGCCGCCAATAGCTGATCGGCGTTTACCGGCTTGGAGAGGAAATCTTCGGCGCCAAGCGCCAGGCACTCTGCCCGAACGTGGGGATCCGATCTGGCCGAGGCGACGAAGACCGGGATCGAGTGTCGCTCTCGATCCTCTTTCAGACGCAGCAGCACATTGCGGCCGTCGGCATCCGGGAGCACGAGGTCGAGGACGATGGCTGTGACCGGGGCTTGTGCCAGCACGGTCTCGGCGTCGGCTGCCGTCCCGGCGACCGCGACTTGCCAGCCGACGGCGTTGAGGGCGACCTGCAACAGCTTTGCAGGGAGCGGATCGTCTTCGATGATCAGCACCGTACCCTGCGGCGCCGCTGCGCTGGCGATCTCGCGTTTCAAATGCGCGCACAGCCGCTCCAGGCTGGCCTCGACCTCGTCCTCGGGCGCTTCGCCAAAACCGCGGGCAGCCGCGCCTAGCTCTGGCATTCCCGCCGCATCACCCAGCCTGGCGAGCGCCCGCGCAATACGTTTGGCGGAGCTTAAGGCCTCGTCACGGCGGTCAGCCAGCAGCGAGGCCGCCGCTTCCAGTGCGGCGAGATGCCTATTGAGGTCGTCTCCGACGGATCGGCTTTTGCCTGTCATCAATAACAGCAGTAAGAGATTAACTGCCCAGCTTACTAACCGCCTTTGCAACAGGTTGTGGGAGCGTGATCTTGGGGCAGGTGGTCAGCGTAAGTTTACATTCTTCAGGCGTTTGGGGCCAGTCAGTCCAGATTCTCTGGATCAGGCCTGGATTGCGAACCCGGGATCTCGCGCCGTTCGGCGGATGACGCGAGCGTCTTCTGTGCGGTAACAAATTCCACGCGCTCGGTGAGCCTGTCGAGCAATCCACGCAGGAGACGATTACGACGCTTAAAGGTCGACCGATAGATCGACCTGGCAAGAGTAAACGAGCTGACGACAACTCCGACGGGCCAAGCGACAGCGAAAAGCGCCGATTGAAGCGCACCTAGCCCCACGCCGAGCCCGACACCGAGGCCGACGCCACCACCAACGCCTCCGATCAGACCACCGAACAATGCCCCGGCATGCTGGCCCAACCGCTCGTTGATCGAGATCTGCGTGCGTCCGTCTCGCGAGCTGACGCTTATCTGCAAGCTTCGTTGGCCTTCGTCGGTTCGCGACTGCCAGGTCAGCGTGTTACCCAGCAAGCCGGCGTGGCCATGGCCCTCGGCGACTTTTTGAATCTCGGGGACCAAGGACAGGAAGTCGGCTTCGGTCAACTCACCGGGCAGAGTGCGATCGTATTGGATGGCCAGAGGCGCGCCCACCAGTTTTGTCAGGCCCTCAGCGGTGGCGCCGACCGCGCCAGTGTCCAATTCGGCCGCGGCCCGGCGCAGAAGGCGCGGATCGATCCCCGCCTCGGCACCGATCTCCTCGAGCTCGGCGAGCGTCAGGCCTCCGCGTTCGGCACTCGAAGTGGGTTCTTGCTTCTGGAGCTCGGTGGCGCGCTTAAGGATGAGGCCGATCTCTTTTTCGCCGTAGCGGCGGCGTGGCTCGCTAGGGTCGCTCATCATCGAACGTTACCGGCTATCGAGATCTGCCGCTGCCTCACTCGGCGCTTGCCTCGCTGGCCGGGCTCAGGGGGCTCATCAGATCGACGATCACACGCCAACTGCGATTGGCTTGGCGCCTCCAGATGCGAACGTAATTGCCCATTTCAAGAGGCTCTTCCAAGGCTGGATCGCTGATCGTGTATTCGCCGTAGGTGTACCCGAGGTCAGCGGACCGCGCGATGTCCCCGCCCACCACCCGCCAGGTCAGTGTACCCGTATCCTCCCCGGCCAGATCGCGGATCGCTTCGATCCCGGTCAGGGGCTGCTTTCCGTTGCGCACGATCCGCACGCTAGGCGTCACGTACGCGGTCAAGGCTTGCATTCTTCCCTGGGCCGCTGAGGCACCCGCAAACGCACTATCGGTCTTCAGCAGAGATTGCAGTTCCGCCGTCAACTCCTGGCGTTTTGGCCACGGCGTGTCCGGCGCGGGTCGTGCCGGTGTCTCGAGCTTGACCGTCGTTTCGTCCGGCGGTGGGTTGTAGGTGCCGTGATCGATGACGGCCTTCCAGGATCCGTCCGCTTGTTTCTTCCATACCGATAGGTAGTTGCCGTGACCGACCGGCGGCTGTGCTGGATCGGGCCGGTAGTCCCATGGCCCGGTCGTCATGGCGAGGTCACCGGCCGCCGAGGCGTCGGCGAAGGCAGGTTCCCAGGCCAGTATGCCCGGAGTGGCCGGCTGTCTGGCCAACCAGCGTTGTGCGTTGACGGCCCGAGGCCGAAACAGGATCGCATCTTCCGCCAAGAAGGCGATGAACCCGTCGCGGATCCCGCGCTCTGCCACAGCCTGTGCGAAGGAGTGTTCGACGTCGACCACGGAAGCGACCAGGGATTCGTAGGAGTCGCGGCGTTCGGCCGGACAACCGACGAGGCCTAAGCTGAGCAGCACCATCAACCCGGGTGACGAACAGGCTGGTTTCTTCAGTAGCTTCTTCATGCGCAACAAGTTAATCGGCTGGCTGCCCGGCGCCACTCCCGCTGTCCGGCGTGGCGCTTGACTGGTCTCGGCGTTCGCGCCGACTAGCTTTCGACCGGGTATTCTGATCTGTTAGGGAGAGCCGCTCGAAAAGGCCACTCCACGGAGAGTCCGAGAGATGGATCGCTCTGGCAAACTGCCGGTAGTCTGGCATGAGGCGTACGAAGCCGATATCGGGGTACATGTTTTCCCGACGCGTAAGTACCGCGCCGTGCGAGACAAGTTGATCGCCGAAGGCACGCTAGCCGCGGCGGATATTCACCAGCCCGTCGCCGTGACGGACGATCAGGTGGCCCTGGTCCACACGGCGGAATACCTGAGAAAGATCCAAGAGAACGGATTCACGTGGCAGGATGTAATGGTGCTCGAGGTGCCGTATTCTCCGGAGCTACGAGATGCCATGTGGTTGTGTACCGGCGGCTCTATTCTGACTGGAAGCCTCGCTCTTGATCGGGGAATCGCGGTTCACCTCGGTGGTGGATTCCATCATGCGTTTCCCGATCACGGTGAGGGTTTCTGTCTGATAAATGACGTGGCCATTGCGATTCGCGATCTGCAGCAGGAGAAGAGAGTCGAACGAGCGTCGGTCATCGACTGCGATCTCCATCACGGCAACGGTACCGCCGCCATCTTTCGCGATGATCCAAACGTCTTCACTTTCTCGATTCACCAGGAGCACAACTACCCGCTTCACAAACCGCCAAGCGATCTCGACATCGCCCTGCCGGACGGGACGGGAGACGTCGAGTACCTGGCGCTGCTCTCGGAACACGTGCCCAGGATCCTCACCGACCACCGCCCGGGCCTGGCGTTCTATCTGGCGGGTGCCGACCCGTATCGGGAGGATCAGCTTGGCGGTCTCAACCTCTCGCTTGCCGGTTTGCGCCAGCGCGATGAATTGGTCTTTCGCTTGCTGCGTGAAGCCAATGTGCCAGTCGCCGTCACGCTGGCCGGCGGCTACGCGCGTCGATTCGAAGACACGGTCGAGATCCATTGCCAAACCGTTAGAGCCGCTCGGCGCCAGCTGGAGCACGGAGCCGCGTGATCGGTCGGTCGAAGCTTTTCCTGAGGTTGCCATCACTGCGGTGCGCTTTGGTCATATCGCCGATGAGAGCAACGGTTTTGGCGGTGGTGCTGATGTCCTCGCTAACCGAACCAGGCGTCGGCTCGGCGGCGGCGTCCTCTGCCCAGCAGGTTGAGACTCGGCGGATTCGCACCAGTCGCTTTGATGTGGCGTATACGGTAGCCGATGAAGCTGACGTCAGGGCATTTCTCGGTCGGGCAGAAGCGGTGTACTACGGTGTTGACAGTTTGCTGTTCGATGCCCTGCCGGCCTCGCTCTCTATCTGGCTCACCGCCGACTCAGCCAGCAATGAAACCGCCGCAGACCTGGTATTCGACTCGCGTTATGCTGGCCCGGTCGAGCTGATACTCGCTGATCGAATGGCACGCGTCGCGGCTCGCCGGATCGTCGGCGCGACTTATGATGCAGACGGCTATGCGTTCTTCAACGAAGGGTTAGCGGCTTGGGTGACGGAACGCTATGAGCGTGCGGCGGGTATCGTGCGACCACGCTGGCTATGGGCGGCGTATGCCTATGTTCAAGAGGCGAGTTACCTCGAGTACATGGAAGGGTACTCGCTTGCCGTCGCTGAGCTCGGCCGAAACGTCGCCGGCGCCGTTGGCTACTCGTTTGTCGTGAACTTCATTAGCCAGTACGGGCGACCGGGACTCGAGTCTTTGCTCCAGGCCATGTCTGACAACATTGACCTATGCTCGGCACTCGGCGACGCCGGCTTCGACTGCGACGCCGTACAGGCGGATTGGGAGGTGGCGCTGGAGAGCGAGGCGGCCAAGCACGACTTCTCGAACCTGCCGATAGTACAGGCCGATCTGTTCGTTCGAGGTGATGCCGAGGAGCAGGAAGCGGCGATATTGGTGCGCGTCGTGAATCCCGAGACCGAGGAATACAGCGTATTCGTTCAGTACGCCGTAGACGATGAATATTGGGAGGAGGCTTTACAAGCGGACGGTCACGAGCTTCAAAGATGGATGCCGCTGGGGCCAGTCGAATCCGGTGCGCGGGTCTTGTGGGAGGCGGCAGTATGGTCCGATTCTCTGCAGGATTGGGTCACCAGTGGTTGGCAAGACAGGAAGATCGAGTGACTTTTTGTCCGAC
>JBFJOD010000049.1:0-21601 GCA_041617795.1 Gemmatimonadota bacterium
GGCAAGGCGAGGAGAACCACAAACGCGATATAGGCTGCCAAGAGTATCGTTCCCTCCAGCCGGGTAAGGCGGAGCGTCGTCCAGACGAAGGGAAGCAGGAGGGCGCTCACGGCCAGCATGACAGGGCCCTCGACGCTGATCACCGCCTCGGAGACGGCGATCGGCCGGGCGAGCGACGAGCAGCCGAGGACGGCAAGGGTGTTGAAGACATTCGAGCCGACGACGTTGCCGACGAGGATGTCTCCCTCGTCTTGAATGGACGCGGCGATTGCGGTAGCCAGTTCCGGGAGTGAGGTACCTAGCGCTACCAGGGTGAGCCCGACGGCCAGGTCGGATATTCCTAAGAGCTCTGCGGCGTCGTGGGAGCTCTTTACTACGAGGTGAGCGCCGGCGAGCAGAGTACCCAATCCGATGGCAGTGAGAAGAATGTGGCCTATGAGCGTGCCGCCGGCCGGCACGAACTTCTGGAACCCCGCTTCGATCGCTGGCGACTCGCGGCGCGCGCTTTCGAGCAGATAGAGCGTATAGGCGACGAAGCCGGCCAGCAGCGCCAGCCCGTCCCAGCGGTTGAGCCCCCCTTCGATAAACGCGAACAGGTAGAAGGCGACCGCCGCGAAGATCATTATGGGAACTTCGCGAACCAACAGCCGCATCTGGATACGCACCGGCCGGATTAGCGCAGCGATCCCGAGTATCAGAGCGATGTTGGCGATATTGGAGCCGACCACGTTTCCGATGGCGATGTCACCGCTGTCGCGGGCGGAGGCGACAACCCCGACCAGAAGCTCGGGTGTGGAAGTACCCATCGCCACGACGGTCAGGCCGATGACCAGCGCGTTCACGCCAAGCTGGCGCGCCAGCCGGGAAGCCCCGCGAATCATGAGGTCCGCACCGATATACAGCGCGACCAAGCCGAGGCCGAATACAACGAGTGACATACCCATGGGGCGGGAAATGTGGAGCGGGCGCCGCGCCCAGACAAGGCGGGCAGGCTCGGGCCGGTCGCGCTGTGGGGGGCTGGACGTACCCGTTCTCGGGGCGGGCGACCGCGAACCCCCTTTTCGACGCTGAAGCTAGTTGACGCGTATATGGGGCCGGGATAACTTGCCAGCCCAGTTTCCATGGGTGTTATCCGGTGAACGATACTTCAGCTATCGATCCGAAGAGCCGGGAGATGATGCTACTCTCGGGGACCGCCAACCGGCCGCTGGCCGAGCGGATCGCCGAGAAGTTGGGCGTCGAACTCTGCGGCGTGACGATCAAACGCTTCGCCGACGGCGAGATCTTCGTCCGCATCGATGAAAACGTGCGGGGGCGGGATGCTTTCATCATCCAACCGACAGGAGCACCCGCCGAGAACATCATCGAGCTGCTGCTGTTGATCGACGCGGCAAAGCGGGCATCGGCGGCGCGAGTTACGGCAGTGGTCCCGTACTTCGGGTACGGCCGTCAGGACAGGAAGGATCAGCCCCGGGTGGCGATCGGGGCGAAACTGATGGCCAATTTGATCGATACGGCGGGCGCGGACCGGCTGGTGTCGGTGGACTTCCACCAGCACCAGATTCAGGCGTTCTTCGACATTCCGGTCGATCACCTGTACGCGCTTCCGGTCTTCGTCGATCACTATCGCAGGTGCGACCTGGCACCGCTGGCAGTTGTCGCCAGCGATGTGGGAGCGGCGAAGATGGCGCGGGGTTATGCCCGGCGGCTGGGCGGCGAAATCGCCATGATCGACAAGCGTCGGCCCGCTCACAACGTGGCCGAGGTCGTGAACGTCGTGGGAGATGTAGAAGGGAAAAACTGCCTGATTCCCGACGATATGATCGATACAGGTGGGACGATGGCCGAAGCCGTGAAGGCGATAAAGGACCACGGCGCTAAAGAGATCTACGTGTGTGCCAGTCACCCGCTGCTGAGCGGCCCGGCGGTGGAACGGCTTTCGCAGCTGCCAGTGAAAGAAGTGGCGGTAACCGATACGGTCAGCTTACCAGAGGCCAAGAAGTGGCCACAACTGCGGGTTCTGTCTGTGGACAGTCTGTTAGCGCGGGCGATTCGATATATCCACGACAACGAAAGCGTAAGCAGCCTGTTCGATTGATCTGGCCGTGGATCAGACTTCGAGATTAAACAGGGGTAATAGTAGATGGCTACAACGTTGAAGCTGCAAGCTCAGGCTCGGTCCGCGACTGGAAAGGGTGCGGCGCGGTCGCTGCGGCGGCAGGGATTGGTACCGGCAGTTGTCTACGGGCACGGTGAGGAGACGCGGGCGTGCGCGGTCGAATTCAAGCAACTGGAAAAGCTGTTATCCTCGGCGGCGTTCGAGAACACGCTCATCGACCTGAAACTGGAGGATGGCAAGACTTCTCAGGTTCTGATCCGCGAAGTTCAGGTTCACCCCTACCGGCCAGAACTGCTGCATGTCGACTTCCTGGCGGTTCGTAAGGGTGAGAAGGTGAAGCTGGACGTCCCGATCCGCCTCGTAGGTTTGTCGCCGGGCGTCAAAGAGGGTGGAATCATGGAGCGCCTCAGGCACGAGGTGGAGGTCCGCTGCGTTCCGTCTGCTATTCCTGAGGTTCTGGAAGTGGATGTCTCGGCGCTCAGCATCGGCGACAGCGTCACGGTTGCCGACCTGACGGCGCCGGCCGGCGTGGAAATCCTCAGCGACCTGGAATCGGCCATCGCCACTGTGGTGCCGCCGACCGTCCACAAGGAAGAGGTTCCGGAGGAAGTGGCTGCCGAGGAGGAGGAGGCAGCGGAGCCCGAACTGGTGGGTCGCGGCAAGGCCGCCGAGGAGGAGGAGGCGGCGGCGGAGGAGGAGTAATAGCTCTGAAGGCAGTGGTGGGGTTGGGCAATCCGGGAGCCCGCTACGATGCCACGCGCCACAACGTCGGGTGGTGGCTCGTCGATCTGCTCAAGCAGCGTTGGTCTGCAACTCCGTTCCAGGAAGAGGATCTTTGGCTTCGGTCCACTGCCATGGTGTCCGGTGTCGGCGATGTTTGGCTGATAAAGCCGACGCTTTACATGAATCGCAGTGGTATCGCGGTGCGTGCGCTGCTCGACGCCGGCTCTATCGACAGCGAGCGCGACCTGTTGATCGTCGTGGACGATGTCGCTCTGGCCCCAGGCCAGCCACGCTTTCGAGCGCGCGGTTCAGCGGGCAGCCACAACGGACTGCAGTCGGTCGAGGACGCGCTCGGGACTCGAGAGTACGCGCGGCTGCGAATCGGCGTGGGCTCGGCTCCTCCCGGTGTCTCTCTGACAGATTGGGTTTTGTCGGAATTCGACGATCCGGCGGACGAAGATGCTGTGCTGGCTGAACTCCCGCGGCTCGTGGAAGGTGTTGAGGTTTGGGCCCGGGATGGAGTCGAAATAGCGATGAATCGCTACAACGTACCTTTAAGCTCTCAAGAATAAAGCGTAGCAAGTCAAGGAGGGTCAGTGACGAATCTCGCGGTGTCTTTTGCGGCGCCCACAGGCTTATTGGGTCTGGTGGTGGCGTTGTTCATCTATGTGTACTTGAAGCGGCAGCCGACCGGAACGGAGCTGATGGCCGAACTGGCAAATCAGATCCAGGTGGGTGCCCGTGCATTCCTGAGAAGAGAATACTCTGTCCTCATTCCCTTCATCATTGTTGTCGCCGGGCTTCTGTACTTCGCTCTCGACTCGTTAGCCACTTCCGCGGCGTATGTGGGTGGGGCGGTTTGTTCTCTGCTGGCGGGCTTCTTCGGAATGAACGCCGCGACGATCGCCAACGTGCGGACTTCAGAGGCGGCACGTCAATCGGGTCAGGGTAAAGCGCTACGCATCGCCTTCAATGGTGGCGCGGTCATGGGGCTGTCGGTGGCCAGCCTCGGATTGCTGGGGATCGGGGTCACCCTGTTCGTTTATTCCAGTGGCCTCACAAGCGATACGGCCTTCAAGACCTTCAGCGAGATCATTGCAGGGTTTGCCATGGGGGCGAGCTCGATTGCGCTGTTCGCCCGAGTGGGTGGGGGCATCTACACCAAGGCGGCTGACGTCGGTGCCGACCTGGTCGGCAAGGTCGAGGCCGGAATCCCGGAAGACGACCCGCGAAATCCGGCGACGATCGCGGACAACGTCGGTGACAACGTCGGAGACGTGGCCGGTATGGGCGCCGACATCTTCGAGTCGTATGTTGGATCCGTCATTGCGACAATCGCCATCGGTGCGACATCGGTGCAGATTCTGTCCACCCAACGCTTAGAAGCGATAACGCTCCCGATCCTCTATGTGATGTTCGGTTTGCTGGCTAGCTTCGTCGGCATCTTCTCAATGAAGCTGATGGAGAAGACGAACCCTGCGGCCGCCCTCCGCAACAGCACGTACATCGCGGCGGTGCTCTTCTGGGGCGCCGCAGCCTGGCTTACGCTGCAGCTCGATATCTTCGCCGGCAGCAGCGAGTTTGGAAAACTTGGTCCGTTCTGGGCGATGTTCGGCGGTTCGCTGGTCGGTATCTTCATCGGATTGTCCACCGAGTACTACACGGCGGCGGGTCCGGTCCGCAAGATCGCCGAGGCGTCGCAAACCGGTGCGGCCACCAACATCATCGCCGGGCAGGCCGTCGGCATGATTTCCACCGCCATACCCGTTCTGCTGATCTGTGCTGCCATCTGGCTGGCCTTCGAGTTTGCCGGACTGTACGGAATCGGGATCGCTGCCGTCGGGATGTTAGCGACCGTGGGCGTGACGATGTCGGTAGACGCGTATGGGCCAGTTGCTGATAATGCCGGTGGCATAAGCGAGATGAGCGGATTGGGACCAGCGGTGCGCAGCATCACCGACAGCCTGGACGCGATCGGCAACACGACTGCCGCCATTGGCAAGGGCTTCGCCATCGGATCTGCGGCGCTCACGGCGCTCGCGCTATTCAGCGCCTATTCATCGGCGGTCGGGTTGCTCGATAGCGGCATCAACCTGGTCGATCCGATGGTGGTCATCGGACTTCTGATTGGTGGCACGCTGCCCTTCGTGATCGCAGCGATGACGATGACGGCAGTGGGCCGCGCTGCTTCTGGAATGGTGACCGAGGTGAGGCGGCAGTTCAAGGAGATCGAGGGCCTCATGGAGGGGAAGGCCAAGCCGGACAGCGCGCGCTGCGTCGATATTTCGACGCGCGCCGCGCTGCGGGAGATGATCTTGCCGGGTACGCTGGCCGTCATCGCCCCGGTGATCGTAGGTGTCTTGCTCGGAGTGGAGGCCCTCGGCGGACTACTGGCCGGCGCGACGCTCACCGGGGTTCTGCTGGCCCTCTACATGGCCAACGCCGGGGGTGCTTGGGACAACGCCAAGAAGTTGATCGAGGCAGGGGCACTGGGAGGGAAGGGCTCCGAACCGCACAAGGCAGCCGTGGTCGGTGACACCGTGGGTGACCCGTTCAAGGATACGTCGGGTCCATCGATGAATATCTTGATCAAGTTGATGAGCGTTGTCAGTTTGGTGCTGGCGCCATTCTTCGCGAGGCTGGCCTGACACCGTTCTGAGCGAGCGTTCAAGCGAGAGCTCCGGAGGCCGACTAGGCTTCCGGAGTTTCGCAGTCAACCGCAGCGGCTAATCTCAGATCTTCCATGAGTCGAGCGTTGAAAGCCGGGATAATGGGTCTGCCCAACGCCGGGAAGTCCACCCTCTTCAACGCCCTCACCGCCTCCGCCGTGCCCGCCGAGGCCTATCCGTTCACGACGATCGATCCCAACATCGGTATCGTCGAGGTGCCCGATCGGCGCCTCGACCGGCTGTACGAGCTGGTGGCGCCGCCACGCAGGGTGCCGGCGGTGGTCGAATTCGTTGACATCGCCGGATTGGTTGAAGGCGCACATCGCGGCGAGGGACTGGGCAACCGGTTTCTTTCTCACATTCGCGATGTCGAGGCTTTGATCCACGTCGTGCGTTGCTTCGGTGATCCGAATGTCTCACATCCCGCCGGCTCCTTGGACCCGGTTCGCGACGTCGCCATCGTGGAAACGGAACTGTTGTTGGCGGATCTCGAGACAATTGCCAAACGCGAGGAACGCGTCGAACGCGCTGCCCGCAGCGGCGACCGAGATGCTCAGCGCGAGCTTGAGTTACTGAAGCGGCTAGAAGCCTGGCTAGACGACGGGAAGCCAGCTCGCAATCTGGAATGCGACGAGGCGGAGCTGGAGATCGTCGCCTCGCTCTTTCTCTTGACCAGCAAGCCCGTCCTTTACGTGGCAAACGTCTCGGAGAGCTCGCCGTCGGCTGGAGATCCACACTTCGCCGCTCTGGCAGCAGTGGTTGGCGAAGATCACCTGTTGCCGCTCAGCTGTCGCTTGGAAGCAGAACTGTTGGGTTTGGAAGCGGAGGAGCAACGCGAGTACCTGCAGGCCATCGGGCTGTCGGAGCCAGCGATCCCGCGACTGATTCAAGCCACCTACAGCCTGCTCAATCTGATCACTTTCTTCACCTTCAACGAGAAAGAAGTGCGCGCCTGGACGATCGGCCGGGGGGCGCTGGCGCCCGAGGCCGCGGGAGTCGTGCACAGCGATTTCGAAAAGGGCTTCATCCGCGCTGAGACTGTGAAGTACAGCGACTTCGAGCAGGTCGGCTCGCTCAAGGCTGCCAGGGAGGCCGGGCTGGTCCGTGCCGAGGGGCGACAGCACATCGTCGAGGATGGCGACATCCTGCTGTTCCGGGCACAGACCTGAAGCGGCCTGCCGCCTTGAAGAATAGGCCTGTCTCGGGTATCTTAAGCCGTTCTTGAGGCGGCAACCCCGCACATAGCCTGCTCCGCTCCGTTCACCGGGCGGGGCCCAAAGAGTTCGGGCCACCGAACTCGGACCGAAGGGTGGTGACCATGCGCGATTACGAAATCGTCTACATCTTCGATTCAGCCCTGGATCGTTCCATCATCGATCAGAAGTTGGAGAAGTTCAACAAACTGGCCATCGGGAACGGCAAGGGTGAGATCTCGGCTGTCGAACATTGGGGCAAGCGCCAGCTTGCCTACCCGATTCGCAAGCACGACAACGGTTACTACGTGGTCGTACAGTTCCGAACCGATGCCGCCAGCCTGCCCGAATTCGAGCGAGCCATAAAGCTGGATGAGGATGTGCTGAGGCACCTGGTTGTGCTCTCCGAAGGCGAGCTGCCGATGCCAAGCTCGTCGGTGCGGGCGCCGAAATTCCGCTCGGAGGATGATGAAGACGGCGACGCTGATGACCGAGACGACGACGATGATGATGATGACGATGACGATGACGATGACGATGATGATGACTAGGTCCGCTGAGTAGCCGTAAATCGCTCAACGATTCCAAGACCGAATAACACAGGCGGCGAGATGAGAAGACGACGCAAACCATGCCATCTTTGCGAGAACAAGATTCTGCTCGTGGACTACAAGGATGAGCAGCTGCTTTCACGTTTCATTACCGAGCGCGGGAAGATCGTCCCGAGCCGGATAACCGGCACGTGTGCCCCACATCAGCGAGAGTTGACCCGAGCGATCAAGCGAGGCCGCTACCTCGCCCTGCTTCCTTACGTTGAAGATTACCGGCGATAAGACGTCGCGCTCAGGTCGTGGTTCGCTGGCTCGAGGCCTCGGCTTCGCGCTGGTCACGATCTTGTTCGCCGTTACGCATCCGCTCGTGCTGGCCGGCATCTGCCTGGCGGTGCTCTTGATGGCAAGGGGGCCGCGCGATTTTCGGTCGGCCGTAATCATCAGCGCAATCGTTGTGACAGTGTTTTTGGGTGATCGTTCGGGACTCTGGTGGTTCGAGCGTGGTTGGCCGCTGCTGTTGAGCGGGGTGTTCGTCTGGCTTGTCAGCTGGCGAGCCGGCTGGAGCTTCTCGGCTCAGGCGCTAGCGACACTCGGTCTGAGCGTCTCGGTGGTCACTGTGATCTTCTTGACCAGCCCCGGCTCCTGGCTCGACGTCGATACTTTGATGGCGATGCGGGCCGCAAAGGCAGCCGATATGGCGGTCACGTTGTTGGGCGATTCGCTGGATGACCCGGCCCGGATCGTTCTGGCGAAGGTAGTAGACGTGCAAGTGGCGCTATTCCCGGCTATTCTGGCAGTCAGTTCGCTCGGCGCTCTGGGCCTGGCGGTCACGTTGCGTGCCTGGCTGGCCGGTGAAATACGGGAATCATTCGGCCGTCTCCGGGGCTTCCGGTTTAACGACCACCTGGTATGGGTCTGGCTCGCGGGTCTGGCGCTGGTTGTGGCGCCGGTCGGACAGATCGCCGAGCGTGTCGGGGGCAACGCGCTGTTCTTTATGGGCGCATTGTACGTGTTGCGGGGACTCGCAGTGTTGCTGAGCTTTGTGGGAGGAATTTCCGTCACCGCCGGAATCATCGGCAGCGCCCTGGTCGTGCTTCTCTATCCGGTCCTTGCACTGGTCTTACTGGTGGCGCTGATTGTGGGACTAGGTGACACGTGGTTGAACTTGCGTGGCCGTTTTCCAGTTCGTGAGAACAGGAGCCAGTGATAAGACAGCTGCTCTTCTGTAGAGACTAGCGAAAATCTGGAGTGATAACGTGGCTAGACATCAGAAAGTCATATTGAGGCGAAAGGTCGATAACCTCGGCGATGTCGGTGACGTCGTGAGCGTGAAGCCGGGCTTTGCCCGAAACTACCTGTTCCCGCAAGGGTTGGCCTATCTTGCAACTGAGCAGAATCGCCATCGGCTTGCGGAAGAACGGGTAGCGGCTCTGGCGGCCGAGCAGCGCGACCGGGAAGCCGCAATGGCGCTTGCCGCGCGAGTCGAGGGTTTTTCGATTACATTCTCGATGCTGGCCGCCGATGAGGGCAAGCTCTACGGCTCGGTTGGACCACGCGATATCGCCTCACGGCTGTCGGAGCAGGGATTTGATATCCATGGCCGGCATGTCACGATGAAGGAGCCGATCAAAGCGCTCGGAGTCTATTCCGTGCCGCTACGCCTCTATCCGGAGGTTGAGGCTTCTGTGAAAGTCTGGGTGGTAAAAGAAGAGGGAGCTTAAGGTCTGGGTATCGCTTATCTTGATGGCCGGCGGCTGAAGCGCCTGTTTCTGGCGGGGTCAGAGCACGTTTTTGCTCATCGTGCCGAACTCGATCGCATAAACGTTTTCCCCGTCCCCGACGGTGATACGGGGACAAATCTGGCGCTGACGCTCCGCTCGATTTCGGAGGCAGTGTCCGGCGTCGATGAGTCGTCTGTCGCCAGCATGGCCTCACGCATCGCGGAGGCCGGAATAGTGGGGGCCCGAGGCAATTCGGGCATGATGCTCTCCCACTATTTCATCGGCTTCGCCGACGGTCTTGATGGAGTGAGCCGGGCGGGGACTGAAGCGACGGCGAGCGCGATGCGTTGCGCCTCGGACTCGCTTTACAAAGCCGTTGATAGACCAGTCGAAGGGACCATCCTCACAGTTGTCAGAGAATCCACGGAAGCGGTCGAGCGCTACGCTCGCCAGGTTAACGATCTGGCCACGCTGTCCATGGAGTTTCTGCGTGCTGCTCGGAAGTCTCTCGAGCGAACACCCCGCTTGTTGCCCGTATTGAGGGAGGCTGGTGTCGTCGACGCGGGAGCCAAAGGATTCGTTCGCTTCGTAGAGGGAATCGTTTCGCTGGTGCACCGGACAGCCGGCGAAACGAAGCTTTTCCAATTCGAAGACGTGGCGACGCAAGATGCGGCAGCCGCCATCGAGTTCCCTGAGAGCAGCGATCGCGCCTTCCGTTATTGTTCGGAGTTCCTGGTTCGCGGCAATCCACTTCCGGAGCAGCCAGTGTTAGCCTCCGCCGTTCGCGATCTCGGCGGCTCGTTGATCGTCAACCGCTCGAGTTCCGTCGCCAAGATCCATATCCACACGAATGAGCCAAGCGATGTTGAGAGAGCGTTGACGGAACTGGGTGCGACTGTGGAGCGCGTCAAGGCCGAGGATATGAGGGAGCAGCACCGCGCTCGGCGCAGGCAGCTAAGTCAACGCGTGGCGATCGTGACGGACTCGACCTGCGATCTACCTGGCGAGTTGGTGATGGAGCACGACATCACAGTTGTACCTTTGACCGTGATGTTCGGTGATGAAGCTTTCCTCGATCAGGTCGAGATTACGCACGACGAGTTTCTCAAGAAGTTGATCGATCCCACACAGCCGCGCCCGACCACCTCGCAGCCGTCGCCCGCACAGCTGGACGCCGCGTACACGCGGGCTGCGGAAACGGCAGAGGAGGTCTTGGGGATATTCGTTTCCGGCGCGTTGTCGGGGACGCTGGGGCAAGCCCGCGTCGCGGCCAGGCGCTTTGCGGGGGCGAGCGTGGCGGTCCACGATTCACGCTCGGCCTCTTTGGGGCTGGGTCTCCAGGTCCTGCGGGCGGCAGAGCTGGCGCGGAAGGGTTTGGGGGTCGCGGAGATCATCAGCGAACTGGAACGCCTGCGCGAGACGTCAGGGCTGCTGCTCACGCTCGACACGCTGACCTACCTTCAGCGATCCGGTCGGGTCGGAAAAGCCCGCGCCTTTATGGGTAACCTGCTCGATCTCAAACCCGTGCTCAGCGTCGACGAGGATGGAGCCATCATGCCGGTGGACAAGGTCCGTCACCGCGCGGCGTTACTTCCGCGCGTGCTTGAGCTGCTGAACGACCGTATCCCGCAAACCCGCAATAGGCTGCGAATGGGAGTCGGCCACGTGCTGGGCAGCGAGCTGATGGACGAGTTGGCGACTGCCCTGCAGCGCCAGTATTCGCCTGACGAGATCCTGGTACGCCCGACGACGGGCGTTATCTCCGCCCACACGGGGCCCGGCGCTTGGGCCGTGTTCTACCAGGCCGAGTAACTCGGAGCAGGGCTCGCGGAGGCGGTCGCACCCACCGAATTGACGTTCGCTACTTGAAGGGGGCTGAATGGCAGAGCTCGAATCGCCGGTCACCGGCAGACAGCTGCGCGAAGCTGATCTGCCGCCGCTGGTCCGGCGCACCCTCGAGCTATGCCTCCAGCGTAACGCTCGCCAGCTAATCGTACTGGATCTGCGCGGCCTCTCTGATGCCGCCGACTTCTTCCTGGTCGCGTCGGGCGACTCGGAGGTCCACGTTCGGGCGATCTACGAGCACGTCGTTGATGAGCTGGCACGCACCGGAACCCGGGCGACCGGCGTTGAAGGTCAGCAACTTGGACGCTGGGTTCTCGTTGATTACTTCGATCTAGTCCTTCATGTCTTCCACCCGGTCGTCCGCGAGTTTTATCAGCTAGAGCGGCTCTGGGGCGATGCGCCGATGCTGGTGGTGGAAGAGCAATGAGGCGGCCGGCGGTCCGTGACGCGCCGCTGGTTCGGACCGCCCGCCTGGTTCTTTGTGCCCTCCTGCTGTTAGCCTGTTTGCCCAAGCCTGGCCATAGCCAATTCGGCCGCAACAAGCTTCAGCACCGAACCTTCGATTTCCAGGTCATCCAAACAGCCCACTTCGATGTTTACTACTACCCTCGGGAACGTGAGGCCGCCCTCGATGCCGCGCGTTTGGCGGAGCGATCGTACAATCGTCTGAGCCGGATACTCGGGATCGAGTTCGAGGATCGAAAACCCGTCATTTTGTACGCTTCGCACAGCGAGTTCCAACAGACTAACGCGCTGCCGGGCTTCATCGCGGAGGGAACCGGTGGCGTGACCGAGTTCGCGAAGCGGCGGGTCATCATGCCGTTCACCGGATCCTATGCGGAGTTCGAGCACGTGCTGACCCATGAGCTCGTCCATGCGTTCCAATACGAGGTGATCGCGCGCGGCTTGGCCAGCCAATTGGGTTCGCTGAACTTGGATATCCCGCTTTGGTTCATGGAGGGCATGGCGGAGTACCTGGCAATAGGTGAGCTGGACACTCACACCGATGCCTGGCTACGCGATGCTGTTATGTCGGGGTATCTGCGGACGATCCCTGAAATGTCGCTGTACAGCGATTACCTCTCTTACCGATTCGGTCAGTCGGTCTGGGCGTTCATCGGAGCCAAGTTCGGGGACGAGACCATAGGGCTGCTCCTGCAACGGGGGATGCGCTTGGGTGTTCCGGGTGCTTTCCAGGTCACGCTTGGCGTCAGCATCGAGCAACTGTCAGACGAGTGGATCGAGAGTCTGCGAACGATTTATCTGCCGGAGGTCGCCCGGTTCGCCGATGCTGAGGAGGTGGGTAAACGAATCACCCGTCATTCCTTCCGGCCGCGATCCAGTGAATTCGCATCCTATTTGGCACCTGCACTTTCGCCCGACGGTCATGAGATCGTCTACCTCTCGGACCGTGGCAACAAGCTCTATTCCTTTTTCGATCTCTGGTTGGCCTCGGCCGAGGATGGCGAAATAAAGGGCCGGCTGGTCGAAGCTGCCCGGTCGCCTGACTTCGAGTCGTTACGCTTTATGAATTCTTCAGCCGCCTGGTCGGGTGACGGCCGCCATCTCGCGTTTGTCGCCAAGGTCGGCGGACGCGACGCGCTGTACGTCTACGACATCAGGCGACGTCGAGTGGTGCGAAGGATTACCGCTGACGTGGATGGAATGCAAAACCCCAGCTTTTCGCCGGATGGCATGCGGATCGCCTTTACGGGATTGAAGGGCGGGGTGAGCGACCTTTACGTCGTCGATGTGAGTGGAGAGCACTTCCAGCAGCTGACCGACGACAAGTACGCTGATATGCACCCCGCCTGGTCCCCGGATGGCCGGTTCATTGCCATCGCCACCGACCGTGGCGACGTGACTGATTTCGAAAGTCTCGTCTTCGGAAACTTCAGAATCGCGCTGTACGATGTGGGTAGCGGGCACGTGGAGCTGTTGGCGCAGCAAGGGGAAGGGAAGAACATCAGCCCGGCTTGGTCCCCGACCGGGGAGTCGATTGCCTTCGTCTCCGACCGCACGGGTGTCAACAACGTGTTCATCTGGTCGTTGGAAGAGGCCCGGCTGTACCAGGTGACGGATCTCCTCTCCGGAGTCAGTGGCATCCTGCCCATGAGCCCGGCGATCTCTTGGGCGGCGAAAGCTGACAGGCTCGCATTCACTTACTTCGAGGGTGCGGGCTACAACATCTACACCGTCGATAATCCGCGCGGGCAAGCGAGACCGGTCGACAAATCAGCGACGGCTTTCCCGGTCGCAGCGCCAGGCCCGCTGCCAGAGGCTGCCGGCGGGAGCTTCGAGTTCGCGTCCGCGATCGCCCTTAAGGCCGGTGCCTCGAGCCAATCTCTGTACAGAGTCCCCGGAGGTTTCCGCGCGTCCGCCCGCATGCCCGCAGGCGAGGAGGTAGAGCCGCCACGTGAATTGACGGTGGCCGACCTTCTGCGGGACGCCAGTTCGGGACTTCCCGATACCACCGATTTCGAGCTGCGGGATTACGATCCAAAACTCACACCAGACGTTATCGGGCAACCCGTCATCGGCGCG
The DNA here is from genome assembly GCA_041617795.1 of Gemmatimonadota bacterium. Taxonomy (GTDB): domain Bacteria; phylum Gemmatimonadota; class Gemmatimonadetes; order Palauibacterales; family KS3-K002; genus JBFJOD01. Next base: position 13,366 of record JBFJOD010000049.1, read on the forward strand.
CAGGTCGGCGGCTATTTCGGGAACGGCGTCTACGGTGGCTCTTACATCCTGCTTTCAGATATTCTGGGCGATCACAACCTTTTGCTTTGGGGCCAAATCGCTGGCTCGTTTAACGATGCCTACTTGCTGACCCGCTACTCTTATCTGCGCGAGCGGGTCAATGTCTCCATGGCGTACCAGCAATATCCGCTCTATCGATTCCGCGGCACGATACAGTTGCGCGATCCGTCGAACCAGCTCCTCTTTGAGGATCGGTTCATCCGTGATGTCTACAGGATCCTCAGCACCGACGTCCATTATCCTCTGAGCACGTTTCAACGGCTCGAATTCTCTGTGCTTGGTGCCTACGTTAGCCGCGATAGCGTGGTCGAGCGGATCGCGACGGGAGTAGAAGGCGACTTCGACCGGTTTACCACACGCTTGCAGAATCTGGTATTTGCCGGGCCCGGGCTGGCGCTTGTCTGGGACAATTCGCTGTTTGGTTTTACGGGCCCGATCGCAGGACGTCGCTATCGCGTTGCTGTGAGCAAGTTCTTCGGTGATGTGGAAATAACCGACGTCACACTCGATTTGCGCAACTATTGGAGTCTCAGCGGCCGCTTCACATTGGCGACGCGGCTCACCGGGTACTCGCGCTCGGGGCCCGGCGAAGATGAGTTCCGCCTCTACTGGGGCGGCCCGTACTTCATTAGGGGCTACGACGGCAGCTCTTTCAACGCTGCCGAATGCGCGGAGTCCGCACGTCGCATCACGGAAGTCGCTGTGACGATCTGCCCGGTAAGGGATCAGTTGATCGGCAGCAGCGTTGTGCTGGCCAGCGCTGAGTTTCGCTTTCCGATTCTCACGTTCCTCGACTTCGGCGTAGTGCCACTCGGGTTGCCGCCTCTTGATGGAGTGCTGTTCTACGACGCGGGAGTGGCCTTCAACTCGTTCGCGCAACTGAATTGGTCCCGTGCTCGCGGCAGCGACCCCTACGATGTAAGGGTACCGGTGAAAGCCTATGGTATTGGATTGAGAATGAACATTCTGTACAACGTCTTGAGGGTCGATTACGCGATCCCGCTCGACCGGCCCGACCACGGGAACGGGATCTGGTCATTGTCGTTCGGCCCGACGTTCTAGCCGCCGATTACTCGTCGCCCGCCTTGAATCAAGGCCAAACCGCGCCTATCTTGGAACATGCCACGGAACTTCAGCCTCGCCCGGCGAAACTTCAATTGCGGAAACTGATCTGAGCTTGCATCGGCCGAAGAATATGCTGCTGCTAGCCGGCCTGGTGTGCCTGATGCCGGCCGCCGTCTGGTCGTGCAGGTCACAGGACGCGGCTGGCGCCGGCGATTCCGCGCTGGCACGCGCCGCCTGGCTAGGTAGCGCCGAGGGTTGGGGCGTCCTCGGGTTTCCCCGCTCCGGTGGTGCGCTAGCCTACCGGGAGGGTGAAGATCTGGAATCGCCGACCTGGTCACCTCCCGAACTCGGCAAGGTCGAACGTGGCTGGCCGGGAGTGGGCGCCATCTGGCTGCAATTCGACGATGGGCGCGTCGGGCGCTACGACTACTCCTCAGGGTATCTGAACAGCTTCAGGGGCTTCGGTAGCTCGGAAGAGGCAGTGGTTCTGGAAGGCGGTGCAGGCCTCGTGCTGGCGCCAGATCGGCAGACGCTGCAGTCGGTCTCGCAGAACGGCGGCTGGCGCTTCGAGCTGGGCGGTCGGTTACAGCGGCTCGAATCCGCAGGTTCTGGACGATTGCTGGCCGCCGTCGAGACAGCTGGCGGACTGGAGTTGCTGGTGCTGGCGCCGCCGGATAGCGCGATGCTCGGCAGGCGAACGGTCAACGGCCTATCCGACCTGGCCGTCATGCCGTGGGGAGACCGGCTGTTCTATCTGATGGAAGGAGAAGAACAGCCGGCCTTGCACGAGCTGGGACTACCGCAACTGGACGAGCGTCGGAGTATGGAGTTGTCGGAGGCCGCCCGGCTCGTCGCGGCCACTCCATCGGGACATCGTTTGTATGTCGTGGCAGGGCGTAACTTGTACGTCATTGACAACTTGAGCGGGAAGCGGTTGCGGCGCGTCAAGCTTCCGAGTCCGGCCTCCGCGCTTCGCTTCGGGATCAACGGGGCGGTGTTGCTGGCCCGCGTGGAGAAGACCGATAGCGTTATGATTGTGCAGGTCGGAATCGACAAGTATTTGGGCATGGTCCCGGCGAAGTGGGAAAAGAGCCTTCCGGCGGTGCTGCCGGGTGGTCGGCTGGTCACTCAAGAGGAGACGGAACTGGTTCTGTACAGCATTCCGGGATTGGAGGAGATCGCGCGCGCCGCTGTCGCCGAGCCGCGTGTCTGGTTCACTGTTTCATGGGAACCCCCGCGTCCGCGGACCGAATTGGCGCAACGGCTGGTCCGCGCTCCGCAAGTTGCGGATCGCCAGGAGGAAGGACAGGAGGATCGGCGCCGCACGAGCTCGGCAGGGTCGGAGCCGGCGTCGGCCTCGCCACCGCCGGCGTCTCCGGGCTACTATGCTGTGGTGATTGCGGCCCGCGACAGGAAAGGCGTCGACGATTTGGTGGAGTGGCTGCTGAGCGTCGATTTTCCCGCTACAGTCGACCGCCATGTCGATGTAATGGGTGTGGTCTGGTTTCGGGCTATGGCGGGCCCTTATCCCGGGCGCGAGGCCGCGGAGGAAGCGGCAAGAACGCTCGGCGCCCGCTACGGGTACAAGCCATGGATTCTCTCGGTGGAAAACCCTGAAAGCTAAGTAGATTCCCACGTTGCTGAGAGCGCACGTGGCGAAATGTCAGGCGTGAGGATGGGGAGGTGGGGAAGTTGGATATGTCGGATGCAAAAGCCGACCTGATCTGGCCGTACGCGACCACGCTGGTTCTCGCGGCCGACACCCCCAGTCAAAGGCGCTGGGCGGTGAGTACGGCGATCGAGCTGGTTCGCAAGCTGGCGACGCAGCGACCCAAAGTAATCGTGGTCGATCTGCAAGACCCCAGCGCTGCCTCGATCGCCTCCACTCTGAACGTAGAAGCCGGCGCCGGAATGGTCGAGATCCTGTTCCGGGGCGTCTCGTTCTCATCGGTGGCACGTCGCCCCGAGGGAGAACCTTTCTACCTGCTATCGACCGGGACGGCCGCACCTCCTCTGCAGGTGCTCTTCAAACATCCGCGTTGGAAGAAGATATCGGACAAGCTGGCCGATGCGGGCGCCCACTTGCTGTTGAGCGTGAATGCGGCCGATTGGCTAAACGCGGGCCCCATCCCCGGATTCGAGGCCTGCCTCGTATTGAATGCAATCGGTCGGGAAATCGAGCTACCGAGGGATGCACGGCGGCTGGCGGAATTTCTGGCGCCGCCCGACGTTCGCGAAGAGGAGGAAGCCTTCAGGAACCTGCCGTGGGCGGCGCCTGAGGCCTCCGCGGCGGATCACGAGGAGGAGCTCCTGACAGAGGGCCAGGCGGAGCCAACTCCGTCTGAGCCGGAGGACGGCGGGCTGCCGCCACTCGCGGCGCCGCCGTTCCCCGAGGCGCTGTCGCCGCCGCCGGCACGGTTGCGCAGCCTCATCCCCGGCTTTGCCCTGAGGCACAAGAGGCGTGTGGTGCCGGTTGCCGCCGTTGCTGTCACCGCGGTGCTCGCGTTGGCTGTCTGGAAAGCGCTGGCCGGCGGCAGTGCCGCGGGTGAAGCGGTCGAAGTGCAGGCGGCCGCGGAGACCAGCGCTATCGCACCCGCCGAACCCGAGCCGACCCGCGAACCAGTGGTGGCTGAACAGCCGCCCCCGCTGGATCCGGGTCCTCGCCCGGAGGACGTCGGGCTTCCCTATTCGGTCCTTATCGCCTCGTTCAGTTCGTTTGAAGATGCGGTAGCGCGCAGGAAGGATTGGTCGAGCCCTCAGTTGCCGGTCTACGTAGCCCCGACGCCGGTGCGCGGTGTCGTCTACTACCGCGTCTTTGCGGGCTTGCTGCCGGAACGTCAGCAAGCCCTTGATCTGATGGCCCAGCTGGCCCGCCAGGGAATCAAGGAGTCAGTCAACAACTGGGACGTGCGACCGGCCCGGCTGGCGCTATGGTTCGGTACCTACCCGACCGCCGATGATGCGGAGGCCGTCGTGAAGACTCTGGCCGCGGGCGGCGTGCCGTCCTACATGGTCCCGGCCACACCACGTGTGGCTGGCGATGCGCCCGCGTACCATGTTTATGCCGGCGGCTATGAGAAGCCGGAAGATGCGTCTCCGCTCGAGGAGCGGATCGCGAAGGCCGGATTCGCCGGGTTGGATGCAAAACTAATCGAAAGGGTGGGGTTAGAGTCGCGATGAAGTTGATCGGTATCCAGTTCCACGGCTTCAAATCATTCGCTGATGCGGCGGATATTCGCTTCCATGATGGAATTACCTCGATCGTCGGACCCAACGGTTGCGGGAAATCGAATATCTCCGACGGCCTGCGCTGGGTGCTCGGAGAACAGCGACCTACCGCTATCCGCGGCTCGCGGATGGAGGAGGCGATCTTTCAGGGAACCGAACGGCGCAAGCCAATTCATCGCGCGGAAGTCACGTTGCGCTTATCGAATGACGATCATCTGCTGCCGGTTCCATACTCTGAAGTCGAGATCAGCCGTACGGTTCACACGGGTGGCGAAGGGGAATACCGCCTCAACGGTACGCTCTGCCGGCTTCGCGACATCCAGGATCTCTGCCGCGATACCGGGCTGGGCGCCAACGCCTACGCGATAATCGAAGGCCGGATGATCGACGCGATCCTCAGCGACAAGGCGGAGGAGCGTCGCGCCATGTTCGAGGAAGCTGCGGGAATCGGACGCTACAAAGAGCGCCGCCGAGTAGCCTCACGCCGACTCGATGAGGCTGATGCGGATCTCGCTCGCGTTGATGACCTGATCTCGGAGGTGCAGACGAAAGTACGGAGTCTGGCGCGCCAGCGCGGCAAGGCCCGGCGCTACCTGGAGATGCGTGAGCGAAAGCTCGCACTGGAACTCGGCCTCGCCAGAACGGACTTGACCCGGCTGGAGCAGCGTCGCAGCGAGATCGACGGCGAGCTACGCTCCCTTGGAGAAGCCCGGGTCGAGGACGCGGCGCGATTGCGTTCGGCGGAGGCAGAGCATGAGGCGCTGCGGACCCGACTCGCTGACATCGAGCGTGATCGAGCTGACTCCGCCAGAAAGGTCATGGCAGTACGCGATCGCCTGGCGGCGCGGGAGCAAGAGCGATTGCTGGCTGAGGAGCGCGCCCGCAATGCCAGCGCGCGGCTGGAACAGCTCAGACTTGAACGGCGCGAACTCGACGAGGCGTCTCAGCACTTGAGCACGGAAGTCGAACGCCTGCGAGAAATCGTCGCTGAGCGCCGCTCAGGTTTGAGCGCATTGCGCGATCAACTGGGGCAGCAGGAAGTCGAACTTACCGAGGTCTCCGAGCGACGCCAGGCGATGGAGGCGGCCGAAGCCGCGGTGGAGTCGGAGCGGCAGCACTACCGCGAAGAGCGCGCCCGGCTGCAGGCTCGCGGGGAAGCGGCCCGCGCCGAGGCCATCGAATTGACCCGCCGCTTGGAGGACGCGCAGCGCCGGCATGCCGACCTGATGTCGGCCATCGAGGCAGCCGGACGCGTAGAAGGGGAAACGCGCCAGAAGGCCGCGGCGGCGCAGCACCGTCTGGAGGGTCTGTCGGCAGAGTTGGAGAGCGGCCGACAGGAGTTGTCCAAGCTGCAAGCGCAATACGAGGAGGCGCGCGGCCGCCAGGCGGCCCTGGGTGAGCGTCTCCAGGCAACGGTCGCGCTCATCGCTGACCTCCGACCGCTGGCCAGCGGTGAGCAAGGGTTCAACCCGGCCGTACGGGCGGCGTTGGAACGCAGCGGCGAGCTGGGGATCCGGGGCATACTGGCTCAGAGCTTGGAGGTGCCGGAGGATTTCGCCGATGGCATCGAGGCCTACCTGGGCGCCTATCTGGAGGGGTTGGTAGTGGATGGCGTGGAGGCGGTGCGCCGAATCCGCCGCTGGTTCCTCGAGGAATACGCCGGGCCGGGCGGCCTCGTGTTATTGCCGCTGGATCGACTTCCGGACGCGGCCGGGGCCGACGTCGAGCTGCCCCACGGAATTCGCGCGCGCGGGCCGGGTGCCGCCTGGGTCAGATCGCTGCTGGGCGGCGCAAGCGTCGGCGACGGATTCCTCGAAGCTGACAGCGCCTGGATCGGGCCACGTGAGAGCCGCGATGTACTGGGTGCGTTTCGTCTGGGGAGACCCTACGCCGGCGGCGGCCTGCTGGCTCGCAAGGCTGAACTCGAGCGCTTGGAGGCGCAGCAGTCGCACCTCGAGGCTGAAGTTGGCCGCGTCACTCAGCGAGTCGAAACGCAGGACCACGAAGTAGTCGCGAAAACGGATCTGCTGCGGCGTCTCGCCGGCGAACGGCGAGCGGTGGAAGAAGAAGCCGGAAGACTGGCCGCCCGGGCCGAAGCAGCGGCGGAGCGGCTGGCGCGGGCTCGTGAGGAACAGGTGAGCGTGCGGACAAGCATGGAGACACTCGAAGCCGAACGTATCGCCACGCTCCAGCGAGAGACCTCAGAGTCGGCCGCTCTGCAATCGTTGCGACCGGTCGGCGCGGAGTCGGTACCCGATCCCAAGCAGCTTGCCGCCATCCGAAGCGAGTGGGAACAGCTGCGCGAGCGTGTGGCAGAGGTGCGGCTGGATGAAGCTCGTGCGGCTGCAGCCCTCGATCGCGCCGAGCGCGAGCTGCGGGCGCAACAGCAGGCGGTGGAGAGTTCGCGAGATCGGGCCGAGCGGATCGACCGCGAAGCCGAGGAGCTCCAGGCAGTCAAGTCGCGGTCAGAGGGCGAGTTGGAAACGGCGGCCCGGGATCTCGAGTCGCTGTTCGAAGAGCGGGAGGGTTCCCAGACGGCCGCACGCGAGATGGACGAACGGGCGGAGGATCTGCGGAAAAGGGTTGGCGACCTGGAAACGCTGCTGCGCCGCGTCCAGCAGGAAGAGCGGAGCCACTCGGATCGGCGGCACGAACTCGAGTTGGAGCTGACGCAGATCGATGCAGAGTTCAAGCGGACGCGAGAGCGGCTGGAAGATGAATGGGGTCGGCCGTTCGAGAAACTGGCAAACGAAGTGGAGCCTGCGGAAGGCGAGTATGGCGGGCTGCGAGCTGAACTGACCGAGATCGCGGAAACCTTGGGTGGGATCGGGCTGGTCAACATGCTGGCGGAACAGGAATACCAGGATGAAAAGGAGCGCCTGGAGTTTCTCGAGAGTCAGAGAGCCGATCTTGCCAAAGCTCGAGACGATCTGCGGCAGACGATTAGTGAAATCAACGAGACGGCATCGGCCGCGTTTTTGGAGACCCTTGAGGAAGTACGGATTAACTTCAAGCGGACATTCGCGACGTTGTTCCAAGGCGGCGAATGCGACGTCTGGTTGGAAAATCCGGACGATCCTCTCGATTCGCCGGTCGAGATCTCGGCGAGCCCGGGCGGCAAGCGGACGCAGCGGATTCACCTGCTGTCCGGCGGCGAACGCGCACTCACCGCGCTGGCCCTGCTTTTCGCCATCTATCTGGTGAAGCCCAGTCCGTTCTGCGTGCTCGATGAGGTGGATGCCCCGCTCGACGAGACCAACATTCGGCGCTTCGTCGCGATGCTGGAGGAGTTCAAAGCGACCGTGCAGTTCATCGTCATCACGCATAACCCCGTGACGATCGAGGCCGCCGACTGGATCTACGGCGTAACGATGGAGGAACGAGGCGTCTCGAAGGTCGTGGGCGTCGAGTTTAGCGACTACGCTCGCGGTGCTGTGGCCTGATTGGCGATGCGTTTGATCACGGTCGGCACCGGGACCGTCGTACCAGACCCGGATCGAGCCTCTGCTTGTCACTGGGTAGAGGAAGAAGAGACACGCGTCATCATCGATTGCGGCGCCGGCGCCTTGCAGGGATTGGCCCGGGCTGACCTGCCTTGGGGGACGGTCGACCACCTCGTTATAAGCCACTTCCATGCCGACCATATCGTTGAGATCCCAGCGCTGATCTTCGCCTTGAAACACGGGCAGCAGGAGTCGCGCAGCAAGCGGCTCGACGTCTGGGGACCGCCGGGCAGTAGCCGTCTGTTCGCGGCCTGGACAGACGCCTACGGGGGCTGGATCAGCGAGCCGGGTTTCAAACTGGCGATCCACGAGGTGCGGCCTGGCACCTCAAGCAGTTTGGGCAACCTGCGCTTTCGTTTCACCCGCACCCCCCATACCGA
>JBFJOD010000050.1:0-20984 GCA_041617795.1 Gemmatimonadota bacterium
CACGATCGATCGGGCCGAACAGCGGATCTTCCAGATCTCGCAGGCGGGCCAGCGTAAGGGGTTCGTCTGGATCAAAGAGATCCTCTGGCCGGCGTTCGAGCACATCGAGAAGCTACAGGCGGCGAAGGGGGCTACCACCGGCGTGCCCAGCGGGTACGCGGACCTGGATCATCTCACGGCCGGGTTCCAGAAATCGGACCTGATCGTCGTGGCCGGACGCCCATCGATGGGCAAAACCTCGCTGGTCCTCAACTTCATGCAGCACGCTTCCATCGATCACGGCACCCCGGTCGCCCTGTTCTCGCTGGAGATGTCAAAGGAAGCGATCGTCCAGCGCCTGCTTTGCTCCGAGGGCCAGGTCGACTCGTCACGTCTGCGGCGCGGCAAGCTGACGGACCCCGAGTATTCGCAGCTCGCCACCGCCGCCGGTCATCTGAACACCGCTCCTATCTGGATCGATGACACCCCGGCGATCACCGCGCTGGAGTTGCGGGCCAAGGCCCGGCGTCTCAAGGCGGAGGTTGATCTTGGGTTGATCATCGTCGACTACCTTCAGCTCATGCGTGGACCGCGAGCGGAGAACCGCGTGCAGGAGATCAGCGCCATCTCCGGGGCGCTCAAGGCGGTGGCCAAGGAGCTGAACGTGCCCGTGGTCGCGCTGTCGCAGTTGTCCCGGGCGCCGGAACAGCGCGGCGACCACCGCCCCCAGCTTTCCGACCTGCGCGAGTCGGGTGCCATCGAGCAGGACGCGGACGTCGTGCTCTTTCTCTTCCGTCCTGAGGTGTATCAGCGGGATGGTGGAGATCTGGAAGGCGAGTCGCTGGAGGGCAAAGCCGAGTTGATCGTCGGAAAGCAGCGAAACGGCCCCACCGGTACGGTCCACCTGTTCTTCCGCAAGGAGTTCACCCGCTTCGAGTCGTTGACGCGGCGCGCAGCTGAAGGCGCCTAGTGGCCAAGACGCGCACGCTTTTTCTCTGCACCGAATGCGGCGGGGAGTCCCACCGTTGGCAGGGCCAATGCCCGCACTGTCAGGCGTGGAACACGCTGGTCGAAGAACGGGTGCGCAGCGCGGCGACGGTCGAGCGGATCGACCGGGCCAGGCCGGAGGCGGCTCGGGTCGTGTCGCTGGCCGATGTTGCGGGCGTCGAACGGCCGCGTTGGCGGATCGGGCTGGCCGAGCTCGATTTCGTGTTGGGTGGTGGCGTGGTGCCGGGTTCCCTGGTCCTGCTGGGCGGCGAGCCGGGGATAGGCAAATCGACCTTGCTCTTGCAGGTATCGGCGCGCTTGGCCGCTGCCGGTCACCGGGTGCTTTACGTCTCCGGCGAGGAATCCGCCTACCAGGTGAAGCTGCGTGCGCATCGTTTGCCCGAGCCCACCGATGACGTCCTGCTGTTGGCGGAAACTTCTGCGGAAGCGATCATCGACCGGCTAGCTGAACTGGAGCCGGACGTGCTCGTCGTCGATTCGATCCAGACTTTGTACACCGATCGGCTGGAGGGCGCGCCCGGCAGCGTTGCCCAGGTCCGCGAGGTGGCCGCGGCGTTGCAACGCGTCGCCAAACATCGGGAGATGGCCACTTTCCTCGTCGGCCACGTGACCAAGGACGGCGGCATCGCCGGGCCCAAGGCGTTGGAGCACATCGTCGACGTCGTACTCTATTTCGAGTCGCCGACTGGACTGGAGCATCGGATCGTACGCGGCACGAAGAACCGCTTCGGTGCCGCCGACGAGATCGCCATCTTCCGAATGGGTGCCGGCGGCCTCGAACCCGTCGACAACCCGTCCGCTTTGTTTCTGCAGGGTCGCCAGCAGCGGGCCAGCGGCTCGGCGGTGGCGGCGGCGCTGGAAGGGACGCGGCCGGTATTGGTCGAGGTGCAAGCTCTGGTGAACCGCTCGGTCTATGGTTCGCCGCAGCGCGTTGCGACGGGCTTCGACGGGCGGCGGCTGTCGCTGCTGTTGGCGGTGCTGGAGCGGCGCGCGCGCCTGCGCACGTCGGATCAAGACGTGTTCCTCAACGTGGTCGGCGGTCTGCGGCTCAGTGAACCGGCAGCCGATCTGGCGGTTGTGGCGGCGACGGCGTCAGCGATCCGCGACGCGGTCCTCGATCCCGACGCCGTGTTCGTGGGTGAGGTCGGCTTGGGCGGCGAGATCCGGCCGGTACAGCAGCTGGATCGCCGCTTGGGTGAAGCGGGCCGGCTCGGCTTCAAGCGGGCCTACGTGGCGCGCTCCTCGCAGCGTCCGTCCAAAGGGGGCTCGGTGTCCGTCGAACAGGTGCCGACGGTCGCCGAACTGGTCAGTGCGCTCTTCGACTAAGGCCTGGGCGGTGATCGTCGCGGCTGGCCGTGGCGAACGCTTCGGAGCGGGCGAAGCCAAACAGTTCGTTGCGGTCGCGGGCCGGCCGCTGGTCCTCTGGACGGTCGCTGCCTTTCGCAACCACCCCGACATCCTCGGTGTGAGCCTGGTCGTGCCGGCGGAGGTGAAGAAACAGCCGCCCGCTTGGCTGGCGTCGCTCGCCGCGGAGGGTGTGTCTGTGGTCGCCGGCGGGGTCGAACGTACCGACTCGGTTCGCTTGGGGTTGACCAGCGTCCCCGATTCCGCTGACGTCGTTGCCGTGCACGATGGCGCACGTCCCTTGGTCACGAATGAGACGATCAGCCGCGTTTTGGCTGCGGTCGAGCCGGGTCGGGGTGCGATCGCCGCACGACGCGCCAGCGACTCGTTGAAGGTGGTCGATGGGGAAGGGCGGGTCATCCGATCGCTCGACCGGGAGGCTGTCTGGCGCGCCGAAACCCCGCAGGCTTTTCCGCGCCAGCTGATCCAGGACCTCCACCGGCGTGCCGAGCAGGACGGCGTAACGGCATCGGATTGTGCAGGTCTGTGCGAGCGCTACGCGGTTGAGGTCGTCGTTGTGGAGAGCCAGCAGCTCAACCCGAAGGTGACGCGCCCGGAGGACCTGGAATGGGTCGAGCTGTGGATCCGCCGGATCCTCGGACCGTCGCCGGCACCGACACAGCGGGACTGAGATGCTGGTGGAACTGGCCAGCGCCGGCAGCGCCTCGCAGCTGGAGGAAGCGGCGAAGCGTGCGGCGCAGGTGCTGGCGGCGGGTGGCCTGATCATCCATCCGACCGAGACGGTCTATGGGCTTGGCGGCGAGCCATCGCCGGAAGCCAACCGTTTGGTCTCATGGGTGAAACAACGAGAGCCGACCCAGCCGCTCATCTTGTTGACGCCAGACCTCGACTCACTGCGCGGCGAGCTGGATGGACTGATCTGGACGGAGGAGGCCGAGATCCTGGCGCGACATTTCTGGCCGGGCCCGCTGACGTTGGTCATCCCCTGTACCGGTGCGTCGGCGGGTCTGGCAGGGCCTGGCGGAGGGGTGGCGGTACGGGTGTCGCCGAACCCGACGGTTGCGGCGATCCTCACCCACTGGAGGCGGCCGATGACGTCTACCAGCGCCAACCTCAGTGGGGGCCGGCCGGCCCGCAGCGTCGAACAGGCGCTGGAGATGCTGAGGGAGCGCCCGGACCTCGACGCGGTCGATCGAACGCTGCTGGCCATTGACGCGGGAGCGGTGCATGGTAGGCTTCCGTCCACGATCGTTACCTGTGTCGAGCGGCCGCCGCGCCTACTGCGGGAGGGGCCGGTGAGCCGCCAGCAGATCCAGGCCGTGATGCCCGAGCTTCAATAGTCGCAGCCGATGTCCAGAGACGAACCAACGACCTATAACATCCTCTTCGTTTGCACGGGGAACACCTGTCGCAGCCCGATGGCGGAGGCGGTCGCTCGCCGCGCGCTCGAGCAGCGAGGCTGGCATCACGTGAGCGTGGACTCTGCCGGGACTTCCGCGGCATGGGATGCGCCGGCTTCGGAGGGGTCGCTACTAACAGCTGCGGAGATCGGCCTGGATCTTTCCGGCCACCGCTCGCAACCGTTGAGCCGCGCATTGATCGAGCGAGCCGATATCATCCTCGGCATGACGATCAACCACGTCGAGGCGGTGCAGGCACTAGGTGAGACCGACAAGGTCTCGCTGGTCAGCGAGTTCATCGAAGGGCCGGAAGCAGGCGAACCGATCAACGATCCCATCGGCGGGCCGCTGGAAGCCTACGCTGAGATGCGAGATCGGATCCAGCATGCCGTCGAAGGTCTGCTCGACCGGCTCGCGGCAATCCTGGCGCCCTGATTCAATCTCAAAAGACAATCGCGGAGCAGGTGAGGCCGCCGGCGGCTTTGCGGCTCTCGGAGATGTCGAGCTCGACGGTGCGGTAGCCGGCGGCTTCGATCATCGCCCGTGTGCGGGGAGCGCCGGCCGGCACCAGTACCGTTCCATTCACCGATAGACTGTTGGCCGCGTGCCGCTCTTCATCCGGTACGGTGATCTTCCGCAGCTGCGCGAACGGCGCTTCCGCGATCAAATCCGGTCGCCAGACGATCGTGTCGCCTCCCAGATACGTGCAGGCCGACTTGAGGTGCAGGATGTCGTGCACTTCGACTGGCACGACTTCGTAACCCTGCTTCGCTAATAGTCGCTCGAGCTGTGGAAGGGCGTCTCGGCTGGTGCGGCTCGACATCCCGACGTAGAGGCGCTTGCCGATCGTCAGGACATCGCCTCCGTCCAGCGTGGCCGGCGCCCGAACCTCATCGATGTCCAGCAGCCCATGGAGGGCCTGGGCCACGGCGGCAGTTTCGCCACGCCGCGACGTTGCCCCGGGCCTCGTGATCACCGCACGCGTTCCCACCACGATGGCCGTGTCTTCGACGAAGCAACAATCGGGATAGCTGTCGTCCGCAGCGATTCGGATGAGGCTCAGACCGGCGCGCTGGAGTTCCTCGCAGTAAAGACGGTGCTGCTGTCGCGCACGGTCCACGTCGATGATCGCAGACGAGCCGCGCGGCTTGATCGCCCGGCCGAAACTGGAAGGTACTTCGCGAACGATGGCGCGTGTCGCGCTAGGTGAATCCATCTGACCGGTTGTTAGCTGGCGAAGAACGAATCGACGTCACCCGAGAAAGATAATGAACGGGCTGGCATGAGCGATGCCAAGGGGTGGCATCCGCGACTCCCGACACCTATCCTCAAGCCGTATCAAATGATCCTGCTAAGACGACTTACGCTTTCCGCTCTGATCGCCGCGGCCGCGCAAGCTGTCGTGCCTGGCCCGGTCGCTGCCCAGGAAGCGGAGACTCCGGCTAGCGCCACCGAGACCCTGCGCGTCTTCATCGACTGCCGCAGCCGTTTCTGCGATTTCGATCACTTCCGGCGTGAGATCACTTTTGTGAACTATGTGCGCCAGCGTCAGGACGCGCAGGTCCACGTGTTGATAACGACTCGGCGGACGGGCGGCGGCGGCACGGAATTCACGTTCGCGTTCATCGGGCAGCAGGCGTTCCAGGCGGTCGACGATTCGCTTCAATTTTATTCCGGCAACACGGATACGGAGGATGAGGTCCGGGCCGGGATCACTCGCACCCTGAAGCTTGGCCTGGTCCGTTACGTGGCCCGGACGGCTGCGGCCGAGCGTCTCGATGTGGTGTACGAGGCGCCAGCGGAGGCTGGGGCGGCGCCAGAGGCGGTGGACGATCCTTGGAACTACTGGATCTTTCGAGTGCGCGTCGGCGGTTTCGTCACCGGTGAAGAGCTTCAGAGCTTCTTCGACGGTTTTGGATCGTTGTCGGCCAACCGCACCACCGAGGAGTGGAAGATCAGTGTATCGGCCAGCGGCTCATATGCCGAGGACCGCTTCGAGCTCAGTGACGGTACGGAACTCTTGAGTGTGTCGCGCAGCTATGGCGGTGAGATCTTCGCCGCCAACAGCTTGAGCGATCACTGGTCGGCCGGTGGGGTGGTTGAGGCGCGGGCCTCGACTTTTCGCAACCAGGACCTTCGGCTCGAACTGGGTCCGGCGCTGGAGTACAACATCTTTCCGTATGCCGAGTCGACCCGCCGCGAGCTGAAGTTTCTCTACGCCGTCCAGCTGAACTACTTCGACTACGAGGAGATCACGATCTTCGACAAGCTGAGCGAGACGCGCCTGGCCCATTACTTCGAGATCTCTTATTCGATCAAGCAACCGTTCGGTTCGATTCGCACCTCGTTCGAAGCTTCGAGCTTCCTCGACGATTTCAGCCAGCACAGCCTCGAGTTGTCAGGCCGACTCGATGTTCGACTGGTTAAGGGTTTGCAGTTCGATCTCGGCGGCAGGGTGGAGCGCACCAAGAATCAGATTCAGCTGCCCCGGGCGGGGGCGACCGACGAAGAGGTGCTGTTGAGACGGCGTGAGCTGGGTACCGAATACCGCTACTTCATCGACTTTGGCCTCAGTTACAGCTTCGGGTCGATCTTCAACAACGTCGTGAACCCCCGCTTCGACTAGGCACAGCCGCAAGATTCTCTTGGGCCCTGCGGCCCGGCACGCCGGCCAATTCAGGTTTCGTTGAGGCCGGCCGCTCAGACTTCTGAGCATGAGCGCCGCAAGTCGGCACACCTGGTCGCAACGCGCCCGGCTGGGGCTGCGTCACTGGCTGGACCGGCTATTGCCTCCCGTTTGCCTGGTCTGCGGAGATCCCCTGGCTCGAGGAGCGGGCCGTGTCTGTGGACTGTGTTGGGCGCGGGCCCCGCGGCCCCGGCATCCCCTCTGCGTTCGCTGCGGTATCTCATTGCACGACATAGGAGTATACCAGCCGGCTTCCAGTTGTATCGAATGCGAGCGCTGGTTGCCGTATCTGCGTGTGGCACGCGCCCCCTACCAGATGAGTGGCAGCGCTGCGGCCATGGTCCATGCCTTGAAGTACGGCGGCTGGCGCGAGCTGGCAGACGAGATGGCAGCGAGCATGGCGCTGCAGAAGCTGGGTCCGGCGATCGAAAATGAAATCGCGGCGGTCATCCCCGTGCCGCTGAGCCGCGCGCGCTTGCGCGAACGCAGCTTCAACCAGGCGGAACTGTTGGCGGCATCGCTGGCAGAGCGTCGGGGCTGGCCGCTGCTGGCCGAGGTGCTGGTTAGAGCTCGTCACACGGGCCGGCAAGCACGGCTGGCGCCGGACGCGCGGCGGTCGAACGTGGCGGGGGCTTTTCGAGTTGTCGCGGAACGGGCCGAGATCATCGCCGACGCCCATCTGCTACTGGTCGATGATGTGCTCACCACGGGCGCCACGGTCAACGACTGTGTCCGCGCCCTCTGCCGGGCGGGGGCGCGCGCGGTGAGCGTGGTGACCTATGCACGGGCTCGGCCGGGACTGAACGGCGGCTGATCAGGACTCTTTCCACGTGCGGACGTGAATCGTAATGTAAGGGTTGACCTGAGTTTGAAATGCACTGCGAGATGGAGGTCGTTCAGCATGGCGGTTCGAGTTGGCATCAATGGGTTCGGCCGAATTGGGCGAATGATCATGCGCGCGGCCAAGAAGGATGGCCGTGGAAAAGACATCGATTTCGTTGCCGTCAACGATTTGACGGATACGAAGACGCTCGCCCACCTCTTCCGATACGATTCCGTGCACGGGATGTACCCGGGCAGCGTCGAAGCCAAAGGCGGGAACCTGGAGATCGACGGGGACGAAGTGCGGGTCCTTTCGGAACGGGATCCCGCGAAGTTGCCGTGGAAGGATCTGAAAGTCGATATCGTTTTCGAGTCGACGGGCTTGTTCCGCTCGCGCGATGATGCCGGCAAGCACCTGGCCGCTGGGGCGAAGAAGGTGGTAATAACGGCGCCGGCGAAGAACGAGGACATCTCGATCTGTCTCGGGGTCAACCATGAAAAGTACGATGCCAAGAAACACCATATCATCTCGAATGCCAGCTGCACGACCAACTGCCTGGCGCCCGTGGTGAAGGTGCTGTTGGAAGAGTTTGGATTCCGGCGCGGTCTGATGACCACGATCCACAGCTACACCAACGACCAGCGCCTGTTGGATCTACCGCACAAAGACCTGCGCCGGGCTCGTTCGGCGGCGCTATCGATGATCCCGACAACGACCGGGGCTGCCAAGGCGACGGGCATTGTCATCCCCGAGGTCAACGGCAAGATCGACGGTGTGGCGATCCGCGTGCCCACGCCCAACGTCTCGCTGGTAGACCTGGTGGCCGTGCTGGACAAGACGCCGAGCGTCGACGAGGTAAACGCAGCCTTCAAGAAGTGGGCGGAGGGTCCGATGAAGGGAGTATTGCAGTATTGCGAGGATCCACTGGTGTCCGTGGACTTCGTCGGCAATCCGGCCAGCTCGATCGTCGACGGCATCTCGACCAACGTCATCGACGGGAATTTCGTGAAGGTCTTCTCGTGGTACGACAACGAGTGGGGATACTCGGCTCGCTGTGTCGACCTCGCCAATTACATCGGCGACCGGCTCTAGGGCCAGTCGGGTGTCACGGTTGGAATCATGCTGAACAAACTGACAGTCCGTGACTTGAGCGATGCGCATGTGCGTGAACGGCGCGCCTTGGTCAGGGTCGACTACAATGTTCCACTCGATGAGGATGGCGCGGTCGCGGACGATGCTCGGATCCGCGCGACGCTGCCGACTCTGGAATACCTGCGGGGCCGCGAAACCCGAATCGTTCTCATGTCGCACCTTGGCCGCCCCAAAGGTGAACCGGTGGCCAAGTACTCGCTCGCGCCAGTCGCAGCAGCGCTGGCCGATCTCATCTCGGCAGATGTCGAGTTTGTTTCAAGCACCGTAGGCTCGGAGGCGGTGGCGGCCAGCCAGGATCTGGAGCCGGGCGGCATCTTGCTGCTGGAGAATACGCGCTTCGATCCGCGGGAAACGGCTAACGACCCGGGGCTGGCGCGCGAACTCGCGGCGTTGGGTGATGTGTATGTGAACGATGCGTTCGGAGCGGCCCACCGCGCGCACGCCTCGACCGCCGGGGTGGCCCAATACATCAAGCCGGCGGTAGCGGGCCTGCTGATGGAGATGGAACTGGAGTACCTTGGTGGCTTGCTGTCGGCGCCCCAGCGTCCCTTCGTGGCGATCCTCGGTGGCGCCAAAGTGAGCGGCAAGATCGATGTGATCGAGAACCTCTTGGGCAAGGTCGACCGGCTCTGCGTGGGCGGCGCAATGGCCTGCACTTTTTTCCGGGCAATGGGGCTGCCCACCGGCAACTCATTGGTCGAGGAAGATCTGATCGACTTCGCGGCAAAGCTGATCGAGCGGGCGGGTGATGCCCTGGTACTACCCAGCGATGCGGTGGTTGCGCCGGCGCTGGAGAGTGAGAAAGGCCGGATCGTGAGCCGCAAAGCGATTCCAGCGGCTGAAATGCTCCTGGACATCGGACCGGAAAGCGTCAAGGCGTTTGCCGCCGAGATCAGCCACGCGAAGACGATCCTCTGGAACGGTCCGCTCGGCGTCTTCGAGCGGGAGGCTTTTGCCGCTGCCACAGAAGCGATCGGTCGCGCGGTTGCGCAAGCCACGGATCAAGGCGCGACCAGCGTTGTCGGTGGCGGAGATAGCGCCGCAGCCGTCGCCGGTCTGGGACTTACAGAACGCATGACACATGTCTCGACGGGTGGCGGCGCCACGCTCGAGTTCTTGGCCGGAAAGGAATTGCCCGGAGTGGCCGCGCTCAGCGACCGAGAGGGGGTCCGGTAGTGAGAAAGCCGTTCTTCGGCGGAAACTGGAAGATGAACCATGGGCCGAGCGCGACACGTGCATTCGTTCAGACGTTCATGGAACTCTTTCCGCAGCGCGCTGACCGCACGGTGGTTTTCTTTCCGCCCGCCGTGTCGCTGGCCGAGTTCCGTGCCGGCGTCGCCAAGCGGCGCGACCTGCAGGCCGGTGTGCAGGACGTTTATTGGGAGGAATCCGGAGCGTACACCGGATCGATCTCCGCTGCGTTGGCTAAAGACGCTGGTGCCACGTACGCCTTAGCCGGGCATTCCGAGCGGCGTCACATCTTCGGCGACTCCGATGACGACGTTTCACGCAAGATGTCGGCGATCAGCGGCGCCGGCCTCACGCCGGTCCTCTGCGTAGGCGAAAAACTCGAGGAGCGGGATCGGGGTGAAGTGGAGTCGGTGGTCAAGCGGCAGGTTCAGGCGGGCCTGGCGCGGCTCGAGCCACAGCCGCTCGACGGCATCGTGGTCGCTTACGAGCCGGTTTGGGCAATCGGAACGGGACGCACGGCGAGCTCCGCCGACGCGAATGCGGTTCATGTGGTGATCCGCGATCTGTTGAGCGAGCTGTTGGGCCCGGAAGCTGCCCGGGCGATTCCGATCATCTACGGCGGCAGCGTCAAACCCGCTAACATCGCTGAGCTGTTGGCGGAGCCTCAGATCGATGGCGTTCTGGTGGGGGGTGCCAGCCTCGACGCTGCGGATTTCGCCAGGATCTGCCTGAGCGGTTGACGTTGACACCACCCCTAAGCCGTTTATACTTGGGCGGTTCCACGATAGGTTCGTGGGATCGTCAACTCGAAGCAGAATAGGAACGGAAGGCTAGATCGTGTACGGTTTCGTCCTGATGTTGCTCATCCTGGACGCGGCTCTGCTGATACTCGTCGTGCTGCTGCAGTCGGGCAAAGGCGGCGGCCTGGCGGCCGAGTTCGGCGGTGCTTCGTCGTCTGCGGACACGTTGCTCGGCGGACGTCAGGCGGCCACGTTGCTGACGAAGGCGAGCTGGGTGACCGGAGCGGCGTTCATGGTGCTGGCGCTGGCGTTGGCGATTCTGTCGGCGCGGACGCGGGCTCCGGCGTCGATCCTCGAGAACCAGTTTGCGCCGCCGGTGCAAGAGGCGCCGACGCCGTTACTAGATCGAGAGGGCGATCAGGGAGCAGTGCAGGGGCTGGATCTGGGCGGAGAGGGTACCGGATCGCAGGGTGGCCAGCCGGAACAGACGCCACCGCCTGACGGCGGCAACTGATCCGACCGCGAATGGCCCGGGCAACCGGGCCATTTTTCTGTCAGCGCGCTGTGGAGGGTAGCTGCGGCGGGCCCCGGTCCGGCTTGAACGGAGCGTCGGGCGGAAGGTCGAAGAACTCGAGATAGCGACCCTTTTCCTGCTGGGCTTGGATCCAAATGTCGAATTCGGAGCCGACCAGACCGCGCGAGTCGCCTTGGTCGCGCGCCGATCGCACGGCGAGGTCGTTGACGTACTCGTTCTTCGGATGACCGGCATGACCGCGCACCCAGGTCCATTGAACTGCGTGTCGCTGCCAAGCCTGCACCAACTCGAACCACAGCTCGAGGTTCTCGACGGCTCCCGTTTTTCGGGTCCAGCCTCGGCGCGCCCAGTTATGGATCCAGTCTGTGGTGCCGCGGATCAAGTAGTTACTGTCGGAATAGAAGGCGATACGGCAGGCACGTCGCATGGCACGCAGACCCTCGATCGCGCTGCGAAGCGCCATACGGTTGTTGGTGGTGTCGGGTTCAGAGACGAAGTAATCGCGGCGTGTCCAACCACGCTGGGCGTCGAAAACTTCGACCAGGCCGGCAGCGCCGCCGGGTGCGGCTCGATCGCTGTATTGATTGCCCAGGCAAGACTCATCGGCGTAGATATAGACGACATCCCGAAACTCATTCGTGCTCATGACAGGTCAAACTAACAGGGCAGGCGAGCCAGGGCGAAACGGAGTGTTGGTCTTGGAAGACGGGACCACCTTCCCTGGACAGCTGCGCGGTCGCACCGATGGGGTGGCGCTGGGCGAGATCGTGTTCAACACCAGCCTGGCGGGCTACCAGGAGATACTGACCGATCCCTCCTATGCCGGTCAGATCGTCACCATGACGGCGCCGCTGATCGGTAACTACGGTGTCACATCCGCCGATGATGAGGCGGCGCACCCCTGGGTTGCGGGTTTCGTCGTCCGTGAACTGAGTCGGACCTTCAGCAACTGGCGGGCCGAGGCGGGGCTTCAAGCCTACCTGGAGCGGCATGGAATCGCCTGCATCGAGGGCATCGACACCCGGAAGCTGACGCGGCACATCCGCTCGGAGGGTGCGATGCGCTCGGGTATCGGGCCGGCGGACATGGGCGCCCAGGAAATCCTGCGCCAGGTCAGCCAGCATCCAGCGATGAGCGGCCTGGATCTGACCCAGGTCGTGACGGCGAAGCAGCCGTATCAGGTGGCGGCGACGGAGACGGCGCGCTTCCGGGTCGCCGTCTACGACTTCGGGGTGAAACGGCGCAGTCTCGAGTTGCTGGCGCGGCGTGGCTGCGAGCTCACCGTCTATCCGTCCACCACGCCCGTACAGGAAGCTTTGGCGGCCGGCCCGGATGGCGTGTTCTTGTCCAACGGCCCGGGCGACCCGGGCGCGGTCAGCGGTGTCGGCGAGCTGATCTCGGGACTGGCAGCCAGCCAGATTCCCGTGTTCGGGATCTGCCTTGGTCATCAGCTGATCAGCCGGGGGTTCGGGGCAGAAACCTTCAAGCTGCTGTACGGGCATCGGGGAGGGAATCACCCGGTCCACAATCTGGGGACGGGGCAGGTCGAGATCACGTCGCAGAACCATGGATTTGCGGTCCGCGCCGAGGGAGAAAGTGTCCCAGGGGCGCCGGACCTGCTGGCCACCCACGTGAACCTCAATGATGGGACGCTGGAAGGGGTCCGGCATAGCCGGTTGCCCATTCTGGCTGTCCAGTACCACCCCGAGTCAGCGCCCGGGCCGCACGATAGTCGTTACTTGTTCGATGAGTTCGCGAGGCTGATGGAAAAGCGTCGGACTCCTGCTTGACTTAATCGTTCTGAGACTTTAACTTAGGCGCCCATTCCCCCCTTGTTTTCATGTTCCTTGACGGCGCATGTCGGAGTGCTCGTCCTCAGGTAAATGGAAGCTAGAAAAAAGAGTGCCCGTGGTTGGTGGGTGGTCTTGGCGGTGGCGGGAGTCGTTGTCCTGTTCGCTGCCGGACTCATGCTGGTCGTCTACACGGCTTCGCCGCAGGATGGAGTCAGCGTCCTGGCGCGCGACCGCATCGCGATATTGCCGCTCCGCGGTGTCATAACCGAGAACCACCTGGTCCTGCGCCAGCTACGTGCCTATCGCAGCGATCATTCGGTCAAAGGTTTTGTGCTCTGGGTGAATTCGCCGGGCGGGGAGGTAGCGCCGTCGCAAGCGATCTACCGGGAGCTGAACCGCTACCGCGAGGACGGATATCCGGTTGTCGCGGCGATCGGCTCGGTCGGGGCGTCGGGGGCCTATTACGCGGCGCTGGGGGCAGATACGATCGTGGCGATGCCGGGTTCACTGATCGGTTCGATCGGTGTTATCATGGAGTTCCCGATCGCCTCCGAGTTGCTGGACAAGATCGGGCTGCACTTCGAAGTTGTGAAAAGCGCCGAACATAAAGATATTGGTTCCCCCTACCGTGAGGCGACGGAGGCTGACCGGGCGCTCTTGCAGATGGTGGTGGATGATGTGTACGGCCAGTTCCTCGATGTGATCGCTGACGAACGCGAGTTGACGCGAGATTCAGTGGAGAGCATCGCGGATGGCCGATTGTTGAGTGGCCGGCTCGCCGTCGAGTACGGCCTGATCGACGCAGAAGGTGACCTCGTTGATGCCATAGCTGTGGCTGGCAACATGGCGGGCCTCGGGCCGGAGCCGCGAACCGTGATGCGAGAGGAACGCCGTGTGACCTGGTTTGACCTTCTGACCTCGGTGGCCCGCCTGGCGGCGGACAAAGGCGCAGTCGCGTTGCCGCTGTCCGACGGCTGGAATCCAGGCGGGCTGGACCGGGGACCTCGGCTGCTGTATCAACTTCGTCACCGCTAGCCGAGAAGCGGCTCCAGGTTGAATCGTATTCAGATTCGGTCGTTGACTTTCATCGATTGCTGGAGGAAGGGATGACCAAAGCCGATCTGGTCGAA
This sequence comes from Gemmatimonadota bacterium, assembly GCA_041617795.1. Lineage (GTDB taxonomy): Bacteria > Gemmatimonadota > Gemmatimonadetes > Palauibacterales > KS3-K002 > JBFJOD01. Next base: position 13,803 of record JBFJOD010000050.1, read on the forward strand.
CAGGTCGCGCAGGCGATCGGGCCCGGTATCACCAAAAAGGATTGCGCCGCCGTTGTGGATGGTTTTCTCAACGCCATTCGCCAGGCGTTGGCCGATGACCATCACATCGAGATCCGCGGGTTCGGCACTTTCAAGGTCCGGAACCGAAAAGCTCGCGTCGCGCGTAATCCCAGGACCGGAGAGCCGGTAAGGGTCGAGGCTCGGGCGGTGCCGGTGTTCAAGCCCTCCAAGACGTTCCGGGCTCAGGTAGCCGGTGAGGAGTCGCCGGTCGAGAGCATGCGGGGCTGAAGGTCGCAGCCGCTTCTTTGAGCCGTCCTCAGCCGTGAGCTAGCGAGAGAGGTACGATCAAGGATGACGAGAGAGACACTGGTTTCTTTGCCAGCAGTAGATGTGGTCGAACTGGCCAAAAGTTTCTTTACGGACCCGAGTTCGGGATACTCGGGTTCGCTGATCGAGGTCGGCGAAGGGTACGCCCGCTTCGATACCTTCCGCGGGCACCTGGCGGTGTTCGCTGCGAGCGAAGGCGGACGCACCAGGGTCCGTTGCTCGACTCTGCGCTACCACCCTTCCATCGGGAAATTCCTGCTACAGCTCGAGACCCAGTCTTCGGTGTCGGGAGCCTGAGCCGGCGCTGACTGGATGCCGTTATGGCCGCTGGCGAAGCACCGGGCACGCGCGTGCGCGTAACATCACTGTTTTTCGCGGTCTATCGGGATATCCTCGGCACGAGCGAATTGGAGATCGAGCTTCCCGAGGGGTCGAACGTCAAGGCACTGATCGAGGCGGTCAGAAAACATGCCGCTGTCGATGAACTGCCGCGTCACGTCGTGGTCGCCGTTAATCAGGACTATGCGTCCCCCGAAACCATACTGGTCGACGGGGATGAAGTCGCTTTCATCCCCCCGGTTGCCGGAGGCTGAGTGTTCGTCACCATCACCCGCGAGCCGATCGATACGTCCGGCCTGGCCGGGCGCGTCCGCAGTGATGCGGACGGTGCCGTGATTCTGTTCACCGGCGTTGTGCGGAATCACCACGAGGGTCGACAGGTCGTGGCACTGCGCTATGAAGCGTACGAGGCGATGGCCAGCGAGAAACTGAGGGCGATTTGCGCGAGCGTCGCCAGCGCCTACGAAGTCACGGACCTGGCGGTCGCCCACCGGATCGGCGATTTGACGATCGGGGACGTCAGCGTCGCGATCGCCGTGTCGGCCCCCCACCGTGATGCCGCGTACAAAGCGTCCCGCGAGGTGATCGAACGCCTCAAACGGGAAGTCCCGATCTGGAAGCTGGAGCGCTACGCCGACGGTGAAGAGGCATGGGTGAAGGGGGCAATTCCTGAACCCGGTTAATCACTTGCCCGGGCACAATTCCTGCCCTAGCTTGGCAGCGCGAAGTCCAGTCAAATTCTAGCCCCATCACTTGTTACGCCCGCGGATTCGGGCGGGCGACCAGCGGTATCTTGTTCGCCGAGGTACTCGTGCGCCGAGGGGTCGCGCCCGGAGACGCGGGGGATCGGGAAGGCCGTATGTTTGAGCGAATAACGGTTGTAGGTGCAGGACACGTCGGCGCGACGCAAGCCCTGCGATTGGCGGAGATGGAGATCGCCGGCGAGGTGGTGCTGGTCGATATCGTCGAAGGAATTCCCCAGGGCAAAGCCCTCGACCTCTTCGAATCGGGCCCGATCCTGGGCTTCGACACCCATGTCGTCGGGTCCAACGGATACGACGAGTCTCGTAATAGTGACCTGGTCGTCATCACTGCCGGTATACCCCGGAAGCCGGGGATGAGCCGAGACGACCTGCTAGCCACCAACGCGAAGATCGTCCGCAGTGTGTCCGAACAGATCCGCAAAACCAGCCCGAAGGCCATCGTCATCATCGTCTCCAACCCACTCGACGTGATGTGCTACGTGGCCAAAGAGGCTACGGGATTTCCTGCCAAGCGAGTACTGGGAATGGCCGGCGTCCTGGACACCGCACGCTATCGGACCTTTATCGCCGAGCGACTGAAAGTCAGCGTGGAGGACATCCAGGCGCTGGTGTTGGGCGGTCACGGGGACACCATGGTACCCCTGGTCAGTTACACGACGATCAGCGGTATCCCCTTGGGGCAGTTCCTCAAGAAAGACGAGATCGATGCAATGATCGAGCGCACTCGCAAAGGTGGCGCCGAGATCGTTGCCTATCTCAAGGAGGGAAGCGCCTACTACGCACCCTCGGCAGCGGTCGCACAGATGGTGGAGGCGATCGCGCTGGACAAAAAGCGGATCCTGCCGTGCGCGGCCTGGATGGAAGGGCAGTACGGGATCTCCGACATCTATTTGGGAGTGCCATGCAAGCTGGGGCGCAATGGTGTCGAAGAGATCATCGAGGTCGAGCTGACGAAGGATGAGCGGAAAGCGCTAGAGACTTCGGCGGAACACGTCCGTTCGACGCTGGCAGCATTGAAGAAGCTGTCCTGAAGCGCGGCGGGCAGTCGCGTCAATCAAAAGCGGGTGGCCAACCCGGAGAAACTACTTAAGCCTCGGGTTCCGCCCGCTTTCATAAGTCTTTATGCAAGTGATGGTTAAAGTGCTGAGCTCATGCCGCGTCGAGCAGAGCGCGGTGGAATGGGTGTCCGGATACCCGTGAACTATCTCACGTTTCTCCTCCAGTGGTACAACTGGCCGTATCTCGCTGGCCTCGCGTTGGTGGTGGGTACGTTGATGCGACCCGGGCTGCTGGAGCCGGCGGGAAGAAAGTTGACGGCTTGGCTGGGGATCCAGCGGGCGGCTCCGGTAGCGGTTCTACGCGTGTTCGGGATTACGCTGGGCATATTCGGCTTGACGGTGAGCGGAGCGTTGCACGATTACTGGCCGGCGGCCCAAGAGCGAGGTTTTGTCCCGGGGCTCCTGTTGACGCTGATACTCGCGGTTGCGGTGACGCGGGGGCTGGGCCGGGTATTCGAGCGGCACTTCCCAGAGGTAAAGGCGATCGGCTGGGGGGGTCGAGGCTTGGCGGGACGGGAGGGCCGAGTTGTGAGCCGCACGGTGAGCCCGGAGTACCGGGCGGGCCGGGCCCAGGTAATCGGGGAAGACGAGACGCTGCACATGGTGATGTGCAAGACGCGAGAAGGGGAGGTTCCCTTCGGAGCGTTGGTGCGGTTGTCCGAGTACGACGAAAGCGACGGGCGGTATTTCGTGGAGCGGGTCAGCGGCGTCAGCGAGCCGGAATGAGAGGTGCGGAAACTGCCGCGGGAGTTAGATGCGAGGCAGCGTCACACCGGTCTGTTTCTGATACTTACCTTTGCGGTCACCGTAGCTCACTTCGCAAATTTCATCCGACTCGAAGAACAACACCTGGGCGATGCCTTCACCGGCATAGATCTTTGCGGGGAGCGGTGTTGTGTTGGAGATTTCCAGCGTGACGTGACCCTCCCATTCGGGTTCAAAGGGGGTAACGTTGGTGATGATGCCGCAGCGTGCGTAGGTAGACTTGCCCACGCAGATGGTCATGACTTTTCGCGGTATGCGGAAGTACTCCACCGAAGTGGCGAGGGCGAAGGAATTGGGGGGGATGATGGCAACGTCCCCTTCGTACTCAACGAACGAGCGGTCGTCGAACTGTTTGGGGTCGACGATGGCACTGTTGACGTTGGTGAAGATCCGGAAGGAGTGGGCAATGCGCATGTCGTAGCCGTACGAGCTGACCCCATAGGAGATCACGCCTTCACGGACCTGCTTCTCCTCGAACGGCTCGATCATTTTCTGCTCCAAGGCCATTTGCCTGATCCAGCGATCGCTCTTGATGCTCATGCAAGCTCCGGTGTACCGGTGTTGGGTTTGTACGCCGTGGTGGGTCGCCGGAATATAGCCGTGGAGCAGGGGTGATCAAGGTGCTTTTTTCGCTTGACACCCAAGGGGGCGATGTTATTATGCTGCCCAATTCTGCGGCATTATCGAACGTGGTGGGGGAGTGATCGGCGATGTTGAGGGAGTACGTCCCAGTCCTGATGATCTTCGCGTTGAGCTTGGGCACAGCCCTGCTCATGGTACTGGGGTCCCACATCCTGAGTAACTATCGGCCTACGCCGGTCAAAGAGCAGCCTTACGAATCTGGAATCCCACCCCTCGGCGATACGCGCGAACGTTTTGCAGTAAAATACTACGTCGTGGCCATGCTGTTCCTGCTGTTCGATGTGGAAGTCGTGATTCTGTTCACGTGGGCGGTGGTTTTCCGGCAGTTGGGCCTCTACGGTTTTCTGACTATCGCCGTGTTCTTACTGCTTCTCATCGTGGGTTTGCTGTACGAGTGGAGGAAGGGAGCTTTGGAGTGGCAGTAAGGGTGGGTGATCGGAGTCGGAACCGCGAGGTCAGGCAGGTGTTTGACCGGGCGCAAGAATACACCAGATAGACCGAACGAATCGGGTACGGACGATAGATGGCCGATATAGAGAAGAGCGAAACCAGGCCGGGACAGCGGCAGGTCGAGACGGAGATTCCCCGCAACTGGATCCTGACGCGGCTGGACGATCTGGTTAACTGGGCCAGGCGAAACAGCCTTTGGCCGATGCCGTTTGGCACGGCTTGTTGTGCGATCGAGATGATGGCGTCGGCGGCCTCGAAATACGACATCGCCCGGTATGGAATGGAGCGGATGGGGTATACGCCGAGGCAGGCGGATGTGATGATCGTGGCCGGCCGCGTCTCATATAAGATGGCGCCGGTGATGCGTCGGATTTGGGACCAGATGCCGCAGCCGAAGTGGTGCATCAGCATGGGCGCCTGCGCTTCTACCGGTGGTGTATTCGACACTTACACGCTAGCGCAGGGAATCGATACGATCGTGCCCGTGGATGTTTACGTCCCCGGTTGCCCGCCACGGCCCGAAGGTTTGATTTACGCGCTGCTGATGATCCAGGAGAAGATCAACGGCGAGTCTGTGATCGATCCGCGCGCGCGCGAGGAGGATCCCGAAGCTGCAGGGAAGCCTCACCTGGCGGCCGCCGACGTGGAGTTGATCGCGGCGCCGTTCGGAAACTCGACATTTCAGAATCGGGTCAGTGGCCTCGAGAGCTCTTCTCCGATACTTCGCCCCGGCGACCGCAAGGAGTGACGCGACCTGAACGGGCCGGACGCCCGCGCTGAACGTCAACCGATCCGTCAGCGGCGTGGTGTACGCGCAGGGGCTGCGACAGTGAAAGAGCAGGTTTAATAGATGCCGGCGAGCAGGACCCTCTCAGGAAACGCGAAGGAAACGGCCGCTAGTGAGCGGCCGGATGTGAAGGAACTCCAATCCAGGTTCGGCGCCGCGATTCGGTCCACTGAGGTCGATGCTGCCGGCGAGCCCGTCGTGTTCATCGATCCCCAGCGTAACGTCGAGACCCTCAAGTATCTGCGGGACACGCAGGGCTACGACATGCTGAAGGACGTGACGGCGCTGGATGTCGGCGGCGGCCGTCCCATCCAGGTCGTCTACCAGCTGTGGTCTACGGACGAGTCCCGGCCGCTGCGTGTCAAGGCGGAAGTCCCACTCGACGGTCCTGAGCTGGGCAGCGTTGTCGGGCTCTGGCGGAGCGCGAACTGGTTAGAGCGCGAGGTCTATGACATGTTCGGCGTCACGTTCGCTGGTCATCCGGACCATCGGCGGATTTTGATGCCGGAGAATTACGAGGAGGGCTACCCGCTCCGCAAAGATTTTCCGCTACGTGGACGATTCACGCGCGCGGAACAGACGCGGCGCGCATTGGCCCGCGACCTCGAGGATATCTACAGCCTCGAAGAGCTTGCCGTAGCGGGACAGGGTGGAGATGACGCGGCGACGCGCAGCCTCGGCCGGGTACCGGGGGTCAGCGTCGGCAAGCCACGCCGTGGTTTGGGTCCGGATCTGGGCTCTCGCAACATGATCCTGAACATAGGTCCGCAGCACCCGGCGACCCACGGTGTCTTGCGGTTGGTCTGCGAGCTGGACGGGGAGACGATCGTCAAGTGCACGCCGCACATCGGCTATCTGCACACGGGTTTCGAGAAGCTGGGTGAATACCGGACGTGGAACCAGAACATCCCGCTGACGGATCGGATGGACTACCTGGCACCGATGATCTACAACATCGGTTACGCGCTGGCAGTCGAGAAGTTGTTGGGTCTTGAGGTTACGCCGCGCTGCAAGGTCATCCGCGTCATCTGTTGCGAGTTGAACCGGATACTTTCGCACCTGATTTGGATCGGCACCACGGCCATCGATATCGGCGCGTTCACGCCGTTCCTCTATACCTTCCAGGAACGCGAGCGCATCTACAACCTTCACGAAGCTTACGCGGGCGCGCGGATGACGACGAGCGTTTCACGCGTCGGCGGGATGATGGCCGATGTGCCGCCAGGTTGGCTGGATGGTGTTCGGGAATTCGCTGAGACGTTCCCGGCCACGCTGGACGAGACCGAGCGACTGCTGACGCAGAACTCGATCTGGATAGGACGGACCCAGGGTGTTGGGGTTATGGGGGCGGCGGACGCGATCAACAGCGGGATGTGCGGACCGAACCTGCGAGCCTCGGGTGTGCCGTACGACGTTCGCAAGGACAAGCCATACCTCGACTACGAAAAGTACGACTTCGACGTCCCGGTCGGCGAGTACGGTGATACGTACGACCGCTACCTGGTCCGCATGGAGGAGATGCGGCAGTCGATTCGGATTCTCGAGCAGGCGCTGGATCGGGTACCGGGCGGCTCGATCAACGTGAACGATCCGCGCATCATCCTGCCACCGAAGTCCGAGGTGATGAATTCGATCGACGGGATGATCGCGCATTTCAAGTTAGTAATGGAGGGCCTGAAGGTACCGGCGGGCGAGGTTTGGTACTCGCTGGAGAGTTCGAAGGGTGAGCTGGGCTTTTATCTGGTTGCGGACGGTGGTCCGAAGCCAATCCGCTGCCGCTACCGAACGCCTTCGTTCATGAACATGTCCAACTTGCCGACACTGGTGGAAGGCGAGCTGATTGCTGATCTCATCGCGGTCAATGCCAGCATCGACATCGTTCTCGGGGAGATCGACAGATGAGTGACGCGCTGCATCCGGCAATCGTAAGCGCGCAGCCGTCGCAGCGCGCCGAGAAGGATCCCGACGCGCCACTGTTCGCGGGCGAATACCAGCAGAGGTTCGAGGCGATCCTCACGCGCTATCCGAACAAGCGCGCCGCGCTGTTGCC
>JBFJOD010000051.1:0-20976 GCA_041617795.1 Gemmatimonadota bacterium
CCAAAAATAGACACGCCGGCGCGGTTCGCTTTAACCATGCTGTGGCCGATCGAAACCGCCGCCACTTAGTAACACTAAATTTCATGATTCACCCATGTCGTAATTGGTCGCAGATGAGGTCGGGCCAAGTTTAGCCGCGCGCCGCTCAGCTCTCAAGACCCAACTTCTCCTCGATCCGCACCAGGCGTTTTTGCATCTCCGTCAACATGTGGAGAATGATCACATGGGTCTTTTTGGCGTCGATGCCGACCGGGCTCGTCTCACTCGCTATTTCCTCGGCAATGCGATCGTATGTCTCCTCTGGTACTCTCATCAGCTCGCCTCTCTTTCCTCGTACTCTGCACGTGGGTTCAGTGCGCCAGCGGATCGGCAGGGCCCAAGAACGGCCATACGGTTTCTTGGCTGCGGCAGAGAACATATAATGCACGTCATCCTCGCTGCTCTGTCAACGCTCCGTGCCCGCAGGCTGTAACCCAAGGGCGAACGTAGAAGCTTCGCCACGGAGGTAAGCGATTGGTCAACGCGCCGGCTGCGTTTCGGATTCGTGCGACTTACCGACTGGCCCTGGCAATGGTGGCGATCCTCGCTTTGCCGTCCTCGGTTCTACCTCAGGACGTCGAGGCTGATTCCATCGAAGTCATCGAGCGCGGGACACCCGGCATCGACGGCTGGGACATAGCGGAACTCCCGTTCAAGATCATCACTGCACCCTTGTATGTCATCGCGTTTGGGGCAGAGTGGGCAGCCGACGCAGCGCTCGAAACGCGACTGCCCGCCCGGATCGTTTACGCCAACTTGCAACTCAACCGGCACTACCTCTATCCGACACTCGCAAGTCTGGGCGCGGGCGCCGGTTTCGGTGGCGCACTGCTGGTGGGCGTACCGCCGCGAGCGGAAAAGCCCTCACTTAGCCTACAAGGCGGTTGGACGCTTCGTGGCTACTGGCGTTTGACGGCGCGCGCCGGTTACGGGGCCGAGCCCGGCGCTTCGGTCCAAGGCGGGAGCTTTGGCGCACACGTCCTGGGGACGACGGAGACCCGCACCCAAGAGGAATTCTTCGGGATAGGGCCGGACAGTCGCGAGGCGGATCGAAGCGACTACGAGCTAGAGCGGCGACTGGCTGGCGCCGCACTAGGATTCGCTCCGACCGGAAATCTGAGTCTCGCGCTCGATATCAGCTGGTCCAGAGCGGAAACGCGTTCCGGGCAAAACGACGCACTGCAGAGTCTCGACTCGGTCTTCCCTGGCAACAGCATTCCCCGGTTCGGAGCCACCGATCGCTACCGGTCCGTCGGCGGCGTGGTGCAAATACGCGGGGGAGGCCGTGGCCCGCTCAGAGCACAGCGTTGGCTGCTGGTCGGCGCTCGCTGGAACGAGAGCCTGAGTGACGGGGCGGCGGATTTCGCCCAGATCGAGACCGCCGCAGGCGTAGTTCTGCCCTTTGACCACCAAATACGCAGCTTGAGCCTGGCGCTTCGCTATCAGACGGTGCGCGGCAGCGGCAGTGGTTCGATTCCGTTCTACCGTCTGCCGGCCCTCGGCGGAACGTCGACGCTGTCCGCCTACCGAACGGGGAGGTTTCGCGCTCGCGATCTGGGCCTGGCAGAAGCGGAGTACTTCTATCGCATCTGGAGTCATCCGGTAAGCCCATCAGCTGTCTTCGCCTCCCTTTTTCTCGATGCCGGCATCGTGGCAAGCGACCTCGCGGAGGAGTTGGAGTTCCGTCGCTTGCGGCCAAGCTACGGCACGGCCTTGAGCGTCGTGACGGGAGCAAGCGCAGGCGGTCGTCTGGAGCTTGCCAGAGGCGATGAAGGGATTCGGGTCAACCTGACGTTCGAGGTAGGCACCTGATGTTGCGGCTATCGCGCTTAATAGTGATCGGTGCGGCAGTCACAACTTCCGTGACGGCTGCCTGTTCGAAAAACGAACAGGTCATCGGCAGGGCCGCGCCGACAGCGATGCCGGCCGCCACAGCCGATCAAGTCACTCCAGCAAAACGCGACCCAGGACTTACGTCGAACTTCATCGATCACAGCATCCGGCGGCCGCTGGCGCACCTCTTCATCCCACCTCGCGCCTTCCGATCCTGGCTTGGAGAGAAAGTCGAGGCCTACAACCCCACCGCCGAGGACGACGTGCGGGCCTCGAGCTGGTTCACCCATCGGAACGGTCGACGCCGCATGACGCCTTCGGAGATCATCCGCGGGCCAGGCGAATCCACCGGGCCGGACACCAGTGACACGTGGACCGTGGTCGACGCAAAGGTGCAAGGCGTGACGCCGGGTTTCACCATCGAAGACGCCACGGGCGCAAGATACCTGATCAAATTCGACCCGCCCGAGTTCGCCGGGCTCGCGACGGCTGCCGAAGTGATTTCCTCCCGGCTGTTCTACGCCGCCGGCTACAACGTACCCGACGTTCACATCACCGTCTTCGATCCGTCGCGGGTCACGGCCGCTGAATCGCTGAAATTCGAGGACCCCTTGGGACGTAAACACCCGGTCGATGACCGCGCCTTACAAGAAATCCTCCGGGACATCCCCAGCCGCCCGGACGGCCGCATTCGGGCCGTCGCCAGCACTCTATTACGGAACACCCTCGGCCCCTTTAACTTCGAGGGCACGCGCCAAGACGACCCCGCCGACACTATCCCTCACCAGCATCGTCGCGAGCTGCGAGGTCTCTACGCGCTTTCGGCCTGGCTGAACCATCTCGACATCAAGCAGAACAACACGCTCGACGTTCTTATCAATGACGGCGATCGACGTTATGTGCGGCATTACCTGATCGACTTCGGCTCGACCCTGGGTAGCCGCGGTGTGCTGCCGCAAAAACCTCGCGATGGCGTCGAGTATGATGTCGACCTCGCCGCGGCGAGCGCCCGCTGGCTCACTCTCGGGGTCTTCACGAAGAGCTGGGAACGCTACGACTACCAGTTGCAGCACCCGTCAATCGGGTATTTCTCCGCCGATCTTTTCGATCCGGGCAGCTGGAAGCCCCTCACGCCCAACCCCGCCTTGCTGAATAGTACCGTGCGTGATAACTACTGGGGCGCCAAACTCGTCGCCGCTTTCGATGAGGAGCAGATCCGCGCGGCCGTAAGTGCCGGACAGCTTGGCGATCCGCAGGTGGAAGAGATTTTGGTGCGAACGATCATGGAGCGCCGCCGGCTCACCCTCGCCTACTGGTTGCTTAAGACCACACCGCTAGAGGAACTCGAGATCAGCCCTACGCCGCAGGGATCACTTCTCGGCTTCCAAGACCTGGCGGTCGCCGAGGGGTTCGTGCCGCCGGCAGGTCGACAATACCAGATACGTTTCGACTTCCCGGCAGCCGGCATCAAGCTGCGCGAGACTCGCGCGCCACCGATCTCAGGGGCTGGTGCAGGTGAGATCCTGCTTCCGGGCTACGGCGGCGATGCAGGCTTCTGGGAGGATTTGCTGAAGCACCCGGTGGAAAAGCGGCTGGCAAAACTGGAGGTCCGTGCGATCCCGGCGGCTGGTGTGCCGGAACCTCGCTCGGTTCGCGTATATCTATTACCCGTCCGTGAGGGCTCGTATCGAATCGTCGGCCGAGCGTATTGAGAAGCGACCGACGGCCTCAGAATGACCACTGGGTCCGCAGACCCAGCTGGGTTCCCTCTTCGCTGAAGGCGGCGTATACCAGCGTCGCCAAGCCGTCGCGTGTCATCAAACGCAGACCGAGACCGTAGGACTCCCGGAAATCGGTATCACTGATTCGCGAGAAGCTATGTGCTACGCCTCCCTCGTCGAACAACAGGAAGACCTGCAAGCGCTTCGTCTGTTCGGCGTTCTGCCAAACCTCGAAGCGCCACTCCGCCATCAGCGTTGCTCCCGTCCGGTCACGGAATCTGCCGCCCGAGAAACCACGCGGGCCGTTCCGGCTACCGCCCAAACGCGAGAGGTCGTAAAACGGAATACCGACACCGCTGTCCAGTTGATTGACCTCCAGCAGTCCGCGCAGGGCCAATACCTGACGCGAGCCCAACGGCAGGTAACCGCGGAACTGCCCGTGCAAGCGGTGGAAATCCGAATCCGTTCCATCCACGCCGCGGAACAGTGCGGAGCCGACCTCCAGCCAAACGCCACGCCGCTGAAAGCCATCTTGCTGTGTGAGATCGAAAGTGGTTCCGAGGTCGAGTCGCAGAAAGCGGGTTCGTTCTGTTAGTCCGTAAAGAGCAGTTGGCTCGAACAGACCGTGGACGTCGGTGAGGTCGTCGTCCCAGCCGCTGCTGACACGGTTGTCCTCGAGACTGACTCCGCCTGCAAGACCGATGACACGACTGAGGGGCAGCCAACCGCTCGCTTGCAGCTCCGACTTGTCACGCAAGAAGTCGGAGCGCTGTTCGGCGCGACTCACCGCGCCGATACCCCAGAACGTGTCCCGTGCATCCCGGCGGAAAGTGTAGGCCACTCTGGCCCCGAACCGGCGGTCGCCCAGCGCGATTCCCAGGCTGTGTCGCTGCGAGCCGGCAAATGAGAACCCGGTTTCCAAGTAGAGCGGGTTGAAGCGATCGAACTCGAAGACCAGCGCCAGGCCGCTGCGGGGACCGATGGACTGCACCCCAGGCGAGAGACCCCACTCCCTGAGGCCTCGCACGGCCCGGACCGGCGCAGGCGGGTTGTTCATTTGACCGATACCGGCGACCTCGGCGGTGGAACCGACAAACAGCGCGATTGGAGAAAGAAGCGATTGCAGTGCGGACCGCTCTTGCACACCGTCCGGCGTGAGTTCGCCGCTCGACTGCTGGGCCGACGACGGTGGCACGACGACAAGCGCCGCAGCCATCACCCCGAGCGTGTGAACTTTTCGAACCAGCATACGTATTTCGGCTCGCCTCTGGCGGGAAGCTGGCTTGAAGGAGTAGCCTAGCCTCTCGCAAACTAGCGGGCGGTCCCGTTAACGGCGGACCGGCTTATTGTCAACAACCAAGCGGCGGGAGTGTTACCAAATATAGGTTGGTCACTGGGCCAACGCACACGTAAAAACTATGCTAAAAGCCGCAACCTTTCAACAACGCTAAAGGTCAAGCCATGATTCACACCGAACAGGTTGGCTCCGTCACAATACTACGCATGGAACACGGCAAGGTGAACGCGCTCGACTCGGAGTTGCTCGAGCGGCTAGCCACGGAGCTCGAGAAAGCCGAGAGATCGCCGGCGCGAGCGCTGGTGCTCACCGGCAGCGGTAGGAGTTTCTCCGCAGGCGTGGATCTCTGGCGCGTGCTCGACGGTGGCGAGCCCTATCTTAAGCGATTCGTGCCGCTGCTGAGGCAAACACTCACGCAGCTGTTCGCTTTTCCCCGGCCGGTGGTTGCCGCGATCAACGGTCACGCCATCGCCGGGGGCTGCGTGCTGGCCTGCGCCTGCGATTACCGGATTATTGCCGCCGGCACGGCCCGGTTGGGGGTCCCCGAGCTGCGTGTCGGCGTCCCTTTCCCCAGCATCGCCTTCGAGATCGTGACGTCCGTTGCGCCGACCGGACTGCTAAGCCGCTTGATCTACCTGGGCGAGCTGTTCGATCCGCAGGAAGCCGCGCAGTCACGCCTGGTCGACGAGATCGTCGCCGCTGATGGACTTCTTGCACGAGCGCGCGAAGTGGCAGACCATCTGGCAGCGATCCCACCGGAGACCTATCGAGTCACAAAGCAACAGCTACGCGAGCCGGCTCTGGAGCGAGCTGCTCGCAATGCCAAAACGGTGGACAACGAGGTGGAGCGGATCTGGGGGAGCGAGGAGGTGACGGCCGCGATCCGCGCCTACATGGAGAAAACGGTGCGCAAGCGACCGCCTGCCTCCGAGGGCAGCGCTCGTAGCTGAGACTTTGCGAGCACGCGCCGGCACCTCCTATCTTAGTCCAGCCCCACCGACCGGCATTCTTCCGAGGAAAGGCTCGTTGTGAAACGAGAAGTCCTCCCAGGACCTGGTCGCAGGTCGCCCACGCCTGATGCTGCTGCCATTGTATCCGCAGGCCTTCCGCCGGATCTCGCCGCCAAAGCCGGCCAGCGCCTGGGCTTCATGGCCTTCACCTATGCGGCCGGCTACGCAATCATCTATTCGCTCTCGCGGACGCTGGAGGACTTCCCGAGGCAATGGGAGCCCATTCCATTTCTGAATCCGGACGTTGCTGCCGGGATTTTTATCGGGATTTCCCTGCTGGTTTTCGCGATCGCTTTGAGCGGTCGGGTAAACCCCTTCCGCCTGCTCGAGCTCGGCTTGATCTATGAGGTCGTCGGCGCGATCGGCATCGAGATCGATCTTCTCTGGTGGCCAGCGTTCGGGCTCTGGCCACCGAATAGCGATATGGCGGTACTCGGCATTTCCTGGACCTGTCCCTGGATCCTCGCTTTCCCGCTCCTCGTGCCAGCCACGCCGGGGAAAGCCGTGCTCGCCGCGCTTACCTCCGCCTCGATCCGCCCGTTCATGCTGCTCGTCCTGGCGGCACAGGGCGCGCCCTTCGCCACTGCCGGCGTCGATGCCGCCGTCATCGTCGATCTGATCCTGCCCAACTATATCTGCATGGGCATGGCGATCGTCGGCGCCCGTATCGTCTGGGGCTACAGCTCCCACATTAGCACAGCCCGTCGCCTGGGTAGCTACCAGCTGGTCGCGAAGCTGGGCGAAGGCGGCATGGGTGAGGTGTGGAAGGCCGAGCACCGGATGCTGGCACGGCCGGCGGCCATCAAGCTGATCAAGAGCGACCCCGAGTCACGCTCCGCGGGGAGCACACCGGAACACGCGATCCACCGCTTCGAGCGTGAGGTCCAGGCTACGGCAGAGCTGCGTTCGCCGCACACGGTGGTCGTTTACGACTACGGCTTCACCGACGATCGTACCTTCTACTATGTGATGGAGTTGCTGGACGGGATTAGCCTGCAGGACGTTGTCGAGAAACACGGTCCGATCCCGGCCGAGCGCACCGTCCATATCTTGCGTCAGGTCTGCCGCTCGCTGGCGGAGGCCCATAAGCGCGGCATCGTGCACCGCGACATCAAGCCGGGCAATATCTTCATCTGCCGTTACGGCCTGGAGCATGACTTCGTCAAAGTCCTCGACTTCGGCCTGGTGAAACATGTCGGAGAGGAGTCTCGGCCCGACCTGGAGCTGACCGATGTTGGCGTATTCACGGGCACACCCGCCTACGGTTCGCCAGAGGCGGCCACCGCGGACCGCGATTCGGTGGACGCTCGAAGTGACATCTACTCGCTTGGCTGCGTCGCCTATTGGCTGCTGACCGGCCGCACCGTCTTCGAGGCAACGACACCGGTCATGATGCTGGTGCAACACGTCAAGGAGGAGCCTCCCCGACCATCGCAGCGGACGGAGTTAACGATTCCGGCAGGCCTAGATGACCTGGTGCTCGAGTGCTTGCAAAAAGACAAAGCCGCGCGACCGGGATCGACCGAAGCCGTCGAGGCCAAGCTGGCTGAAATCAACTTTGCGGAATCCTGGACCGCAGCGCGCGCCCAGCAGTGGTGGGACCTGCATCTTCCCCGTGAAGCGCCTGAAATCGCCGTGCCGGCGCAGGCGGGTGGACATCACCTCATGGTTCGTTAGACATTTCGCGAGCAGGCGCGGACTTTCGGCGAAGTAGAAGGACAGCGCCGACGACTAAGAAGACCCCGGCAGCAGTGACGATCGTGCTCGCTCCGTTCCAGCGCCAAAGCCCAGCTCTGCCTTCGATGCGGCGGGCCTCGTCACTTCGAGCTGATTCCAGTGTCTGCCTTGCATTTGATACCTCACGCGCGAGGCTATCGATTTCCGTCGCGGAGGTGGCGAGTTCGCGCACCGCTTCCAGTCGCCGCAGGTCGGCTGTCGCCTCTGCCACGTGGCTCCGCTTGCGGATCACCGCGTAATCCGCAAGGAAATCCAAGCTGATCCCTGCGCCAATGCTGATGAGACCCAGCGCGAGCAACCAAGGACCAAGCTTGCGTAGTCCGGAGGTGTCGGAGGCTGGGCTGGACACTATTTCTTCTCCTTGGACGCAAGCGACGAACAGTCGTCGACGGTACCGGCTCTTAGCCGGCGTTCCCGGGCGCCGATGAGTCCTCTGGCGCTATGTGGCAGCGAGCGGCTTCGCGCCCCTTCTGCAGCGTCAGGTCTGGCCGCCAGCCGAACTTGAGCAGCAGCGGATTCTCCTTGCCCTCCACTTCGTCGGCGATCAACGCACCGAGCACCGGCCCGAACTTGAAACCATGCCCGCTACCACCGCTTGCTACGGTCAAGCCTACACGTTGTGGGTCACGAGCGATCCAGAAGTCCTCATCTTGGGTGTCAGCGTAGAGACAGAGACGCCTGAACACGATCTCGGCCACGGCGAGGGTCGGGAACGTCGTCGCCAGGAAGGAACGTAGCCGGTCTTCATCGTCTCGCGTGACCGCCCTCGGCGCATCAGCATCTATCTTTGTGCCGAGTCCATGGTTCGCGATCTTCACTATACCGTCACGGTTGAGCGGGAAACCGTAGTAACCGGTTCGCGCCACATCGGCCGTGAACGTTGGAAATCGCTGGGCCGCAAAGGTTGCCGGGTCCTTCGGTCGCAGGTGAAAGACCGGGTGACCCGTGGCCCGTATCGACTCCGACAACTCGGGAACCAGCTTAGCCGTCCAGGCACCGGCTGCCACAACCACGGCGTCGGCGGCGATTCGTCGGCCCTCTAGGTTCTCCACGCCAGCCACGCGTCCTTCCTGCTCGACCAGCGACGTGACTGTCCAATTCTCGCGGATCTCCACCCCGCGCTGTCTCGCTTTTTGGGTCAATGCCGCGATGACCCGGCCGCTCTCGGCATAGCCACCTTTTGCGTGGAAAAAGCCGTCGACATATCGGCGCGTCGACCAGGCCGGGAAACGCTCGGCGATGGTCTCCGCGTCCAGCCGCTCCGGCCGATGCCCACGTTTCCGCAGCAGCTTCCAGCTCTCGAACTCGAACCCGCCTTCGCCCATCGCGTCGCGGCAGACCATCAGCACACCGGTTTCGTGATACAGCGGCCCGATGCCCGCATCCTTCCATTCTTCGTTCCAGGCCAGCCAGCCCTCCCGAGCCTTCTCCATCAGCGCCATATACAGCTCGTCGGGACCATACTCCATACGGATGACTTTGCTGATGTCAGTGCTGGCCGCCAATGGATGCGGTACGTCGCCCTGGTCTAAGAGGCAGACATGGAATCCTCGGGCCTCAAGCTCCAGGGCGGCGCTCAAGCCGAAGACACCCGCACCAACCACAGCTACTCGTGGAGGACTCATCCCCGCTCGAGTACGCGCTTGGTCAAGCGCCGTGCTGCATGGTGCGGCGACTCGTTGTTGGCTCTGGCTTCTTGGAAAATATCCCGCAGAGTTTGCTGGATGGACTCGATCCTCGTCAGAATCTCGGCTTCGCTCATACCCATCAGCTCGAGACCCGGCAAACCTATGGCGCCTCCGGCGTTGGCGATGAAGTCCGGCGCGTAGAGGATACCTCGCGCGTGCAGTCGCTCCGCGTCCGTCGCCGCTTCCAGCTGGGTGTTGGCCGCACCGCACACAGCCTTGCAGGCAAGCTGCGGGATAGTCTGCGCGTTGAGCACGCCGCCCACGGCGCAGGGGGCGAAGATGTCGCACGGCTCCCCGTAAACGTCATCCGCCGCTACCACCGTTGCGCCGACGTCGACCGCGAGACCTTCGGCCCGCGTCTGATCGATATCGGCTAGCTTGAGCTTCGCACCCGCCGCCGCCAACCGGCGCGCCAGGGGGACGCCCACATCACCGATACCCTGGATAAGCACAGTGCGGCCCGTAAGATCGCGGTTGCCGAACAGCTCCGCTGCCACCGCCCTGCATCCTGACAACACACCCAGCGACGTGAAGGGCCCCGGGTCCCCGGCCGAGTGGCCCAACGTGTATCGCGTCTTTCGACCTATAACAGCAACGAGTTCCGGTCCCACCCCCAGGTCGGCGCCGGTCGAGAAGCTCCCGCTGAGTCTTTCGACCAGCTCGCCGTAATGCTCCAGCAGCGCGTCCCGCTCCGCCTCCTCCAGCGGCCGCGACAGCGCGATTACCGCTTTGCCACCTCCGAGTGGGAAATCGATGCCGGCCCACTTGTAAGTCATCCCCTCCGCCAGCCGTTGCGCGTCGCGAAGACCCTGCTCGGGCCGATCGTAGACTTTCATCCGCGTGCCACCTAACGGGGGCCCGAGTCGCGTCGAGTGAACGGCGATGAAGATCCAGGCCTGCGCCGCCCGGTCGTAGCGGCTGACGACGTATTCGCCGTCCCAAGTTTCTATCAGCTCGCCGATCGACATCTCTCGCAGTCTTCCCTTCAAGTCGCTAGCACCATGATCATTTGAAGCCACGCGCCGGAACGATGGCCTCGAACACCTTTTAGAAATGGGCTGGCATCAAGATGGGTGTCGACGGTGTCCCGGAGCAAACCGGCACGACGGAGACCTTCAGACGTCTCGACTCGATCTCCCGGCTCGGCCTGGGCCTTACTCGTTGCCTACGATATGAAGATGGGATAATGTTAAGAGGTTCCGCAGCTCCCAAATCCTCCGCGGTTAGCCCACCAACACCGGCAGACGATGAAGACCCCACCTGTAGTTGTTGGCCTGCTGTTCCTCACGGCACTGTCGCTACCAAGTCAGCAACACACGACCGAGGAGATCGTTTTCCGCTCCGGGCCGTTCAAGCTGGTCGGTGATCTAAAGCTTCCGCACGGCAGCGGGCCACATCCGGTCGTCGCCTTTGTTCACGGCGACGGGCCTAACAATCGCACCTCAGGCGTCACGTATCCTCCGATTATGGCGCGTATGCTGCGCGCCGGCTACGCAACCTTCGCCTGGGACAAGCCAGGCTCCGGAGAATCCACAGGCCAAATCGATCGCCGCCGTTTGCTCGAACAGCGCACCCAGATCGTTCTGGATGCGATCGCGGCGCTCAAGCAGCGTCTCGATATCGACGCCACGCGGATCGGACTGTGGGGGATAAGCCAGGCCGGCTACGTCATGCCGCGGGTCCTAACGCAAACCGAGGATATCGCCTTCATGATAGCCATCTCCTGTCCCGGCGAGGCGGGAGTCGAGCAGGGCTCTTTCTTGTTGACGGCACAAGCTGTTTGTGCAGGACTCCCCGCGGCGGATGCCGCGGAAGTCAAGCGTTTGGTCAGCGCCGCTTCGCGTGCCCAGACCTACGAGGAATACGTGCGTCACAAGGCCCCACTGGCTGACTATCCAGCTCTAGCAAAGATGACGCTTCTCGGTTTCAGAGTAACGGTCGCGCCCGAGGAAGACTGGCATGCGGATGATCCAGAGGGTGATTACTTTTGGGATCCCATCGAGGTGATCGAGCGGACAACGATCCCGGTTCTGGCGTTCTTCGGCGAAAAAGACACACAAGCCGATCCGCTTCAGGGTGCGCAAGCTTACCGAACAGCCCTAGAGCGCGCTGGGAACCGGAACTTCCTTGTCGAGCTCATCCCCGGCGCCGACCACAACATCATCATATCCGAGAGCGGCTGCATCGAGGAGCGGAATCGCCGCACGCGGGCGGGCTGGACGAACTACGCGTCGGGTTACCTCGACACGCTCGAGGAGTGGCTTACGAACCTGCGTCGGCAGCGGGGCTGAGATTTCGAGTCAGGCGAGCGCAGCTCGCCGGAATCAATAAGCGCTGCGCAGGGCCGCCCAGAGCGGCTTTGCGAAGACGAGCAGGCTGGCCCAGCCGGTCAGGATCCCTGGCGCGAAGACGACCGCAAACAAGATGGCTTCACCGGGATCCGTGGCTTCGGTCCAGACGAAGTAAGCGCCCAACGGCACGAAGAGCAAGCAACACAGAGCGACGAGGAGCAACCCAACGGTCTGCTGTCGAGCTAGCATAACGACCCCAACAACCAACCCTAGCAACAGCACCCCCATCGAGGTGTGGTGCCAGGCGAGGCGGTAGTCGTAGAAGACCACGAAGAGGTAGAGCGCCAACGCGGAAGCGATGTTGAAGATCACGGTCCAACGAACCAGCGACATGCGGCGGTGGCTCCAGTCCATGTTCGTCACCCTTCCCTCGTAGGCATCGAACATATTCTTGCCAGGCAGGCTCATCAGGAGAAGCAACGACGCGGCCAGCGCGATGGCGGGCTGCGTCAGCGGCGCGCCGTAGCCGGTAGCCAGCGTCAGGACGGCTGCCCATGGCAGCACGGCGATTCCGGCGGCGAGCCCCAGCCAGCGCCCCCAGTAGCGATTCCGCGCCAGCCCCACGAAGGTGACGGCGAGCGGCAGCAGCAGGACCCAGAGGCCAAGCTTGCGCTCCCCGCCGCCTGGCGATGGCAGCTGGCCGACGGCGACGATGAGCCCGGCAAACGTCAGCAGCGCCGCCAGCGCGATCGTCTTACGCACTCGATACATTCTCGCCTTTCCTTTGATCTTCGCGACCCTACGAGCAGGACTTGGCCAGGAGCCCTCTTATACGTTATATGCCAGGTTGAGCCGCGAGGACAATCCGACCGAGGGCACTGCAATGCCGCTGACCTACTGGAGCTATCTCAAGCTGGATGAGCTGTTGTCGCTTCAGCAGCCCGTATCGGAGGGCCCCGAGCACGATGAGATGCTGTTCATCATCATCCATCAAGTCTACGAGCTCTGGTTCAAGGAGGTCATCCACGAGCTGGACTACCTGCAGAAATCGCTTCGCAACCGCGACCTGCCCTCCGCCCTCCACACCTTGAAACGGATCCTGACCATCTTGAAGACGCTGGTTGCCCAGATCGACGTCCTCGAGACGATGACGCCGCTGGAATTTATGACGTTCCGCGAGCGGCTCGAGACGGGCAGCGGTTTCCAATCCCATCAATTCCGCGAGTTGGAGTTCATCCTCGGCCTCAAGGATAAGAGCGCCATCGATCGCTATCCCCACGACAGCGCAGGCCGCCGACACTTAGAAGCCCGCTTCGCGCAGGCCGGCCTCTGGGACGCGTTTCTCGCCTACCTGGTGCGCGCCGGCTACGATTTTCCAGCGCAAGTGCTTAAGCGGGACGTCACCCGGCCGATCGTACCCGCGCCGGAGGTCCAGAATGTACTCATCGAAGTGTACCGCAACGATCCGGCAACCCGCGAACTTTGCGAGCGCTTGGTCGACCTCGACGAGGGCGTGCAGGAATGGCGCTACCGGCACGTCAAGATGGTGCAGCGGACGATTGGCACGAAGCCAGGAACCGGTGGCTCGGCCGGCGCCGATTACCTGAAGACGACGCTCTTCCAACCCGCGTTTCCCGACCTATGGGAAATCCGCGCGCACTTCTGAGTCGATGTTTCAGACCGGCGACCTGTTTGCAGCTCCCAACGCGCTGGCAACGCACTACAGCCAGTTCCGCGTGTCCGAGCGCTTCCTGCTAACGGGACACTCGCATCAAGCGTGGCCCGATCGCGGCTTCGAGGGTCAGCGTCGCGCCTGGATCGATGCGGCGGAACTCGTCGACGAGAAATGGGAGCGCGCCTTCGCGATGGCGGAGCGTGTGCGACGTGGCTACGCCCGGCTGCTGGATGATCGCGATGGCCATATCGCTTTGGCGCCCAACACGCACGACTTGGTCATACGGTTTCTGTCCGCGCTACCGCTCAAGCAGCGGCCGCGCATCATCAGCACGACGGGCGAGTTTCATACGATACGCCGCCAGCTGGATCGCCTAACCGAAGAAGGTCTCGAGGTACTGAAGGTTGCGGCCAGTCCGGCCACGACTATCGCGGAGCGGTTGATCTCAGCAATTGATGAGCGGACTGCCGCGGTGATGGTCTCGTCGGTCCTCTTCCTCGACGCGAAGATCGTGAGGGGGCTGGGCGATGTTCTAGAAACCTGCCAGCGAATCGGCGTTGAGCTACTGGTCGACACCTACCATACGTTGAACGCCGTTCCATTCTCGCTACAACAACAACGCTTGGAAGGCGCGTTCGTCGTGGGCGGTGGATACAAGTACTGCCAGCTGGGCGAAGGGAACTGCTTCCTTCGCTTCCCGCGTGACTGCGATATGCGGCCGGTGATCACCGGTTGGTTCAGCGAATTCGATGCACTGGCCAGCCCCGGCGGCAAGCTGGCTTACGGCCGCGGACCCGCTCGCTTTGCCGGTGCCACCTATGACCCGACCAGCCACTACCGGGCCGCTGAGGTCTTCGATTTCTTCGCGGAGCACGACCTGACGCCCGAATTGCTGCGTCAAGTCAGCCAGCATCAGGTCGGCCTGCTGGCGAAGCTTTTCGACGACCTCGATGCCGACCCGGCGGTCATCAGCCGCGATCGTTCGGTCGCCCTCAACGACATCGGCGGGTTCCTAGCCCTACGCGCGCCGCGCGCCGGCGAGCTGAGCCGCCAGCTCCGAGAGCGCGGAGTCCATACCGACCATCGTGGAGAGATCCTGCGGCTGGGCCCGGCACCCTACCTCAGCGACGAGCAGTTGTCCACCTGCATGGCGATTCTGGCGGAGATACTACAAGCTCCGTAAGCGGCCGCGGTCCACCTTGCCGAGATGGGTGCGCGGCAGCTCATCCATGAAGACGATCTCGCGTGGGTACTTGTAGGGCTCCAGGCGCTCTTTGACGAACACCTTCAACTCCTCGGCCAGTCCCGCAGTTTTCGATTGGGCGACTATGAAGGCGTGTGGCTTGGTCAGCCCCCCGTCGTCGACCACACCCACAACCGCGACCTCCTTGACCGCAGGATGCTGCAACAAGCAATTCTCCACCTCCTGCGGCGCCAGCCATTTCCCCGACACCTTGAGCATGTCGTCGCCGCGGCCGCTGTAGGTGAAGTATCCAGCAGAATCCCGGCGCACCATGTCTCCCGAGACGTACCACTCGCCCCGAAACGCCTGCCTCGTCTTTTCAGACTGCTGCCAGTAGCCGATCGCCCGGGAGTTGCCCCGCACCCACAGCCAGCCCACATCCCCGTCCGGCACTACGCCGCCATCATCGTCGCAGACCTTGACCTCGAAGCCCGGCACGACGGTTCCCAGCGTGCCTGCTTTCACCTTTCCCGGGCGGTTCGAGATGAAGATGTGCCACATCTCGGCCGTGCCCAGGCCATCGAGCAACTCGGCGCCGAACCGTTCGTTCCAACGCCTGTGGAGCTCCACGGGCAACGCTTCGCCGGCGGAAGTGCAAAGTCGCAGGGACGAGAGGTCTTGCTTTTCCGCCTCGGGGTGAGCCAGCATCTGGTTGATCATCGTTGGAACGTTGATCAAGATCGTCGGACGATACTTCGCGATCTTCTCGAACACCACGTCCACGGTACAGCGCTCGGGGAACAGTACAGCACGCGCACCCACCGAGAACGGAAAGAAGAGGTTCGAGCCGGTGGCGTAACCGAAGAACAGCTTGGGAACGGAGAGCGTAACATCATTTTCGGTGTAGCCGATCACCTTTCGGGCGTAGCACTCGGTGGTGTTGGCAAACGAGGTGTGAGTCTGCACCACGGCCTTGGGGCGGCCGGTGGTGCCGCCGGAGAAGAGCCAGATGGCCGCATCGTCGCAGTGTGATGGGAAGGTATCGAGCTCCGGGGATGCGCCGGCAAGCTCGTCCGCAAATGAATTCTCTCCAACGACCAGCAGACGCGCGAGATGGCGAGCGTTCTGCGCCGCTCTCGCAAACGCGCCTTTGCTGTCAAGATGAACCACCGCCGCCGTCGCACGGGTGTACTCGAAAAAGTAAGCGATGGCGTCGGGCTTGAGTTGCGGGTTGACCATCACCACCACCGCACCGATCTTCAGAACACCGAAAAGCGCGGCAACGAACTCGGGGCTGTCGGGGAGCGCGATGATCACCCGCTGTTCGGGCTTGACCCCCACATCACGCAGCAGGTTGCCAAAGCGATTCGCCAGCTCGTGGATGTCCTTATAAGAGTAGTTGCCGTCATCCGTGAGCAGCGCCGGGTTGCTTCCCTTCCCCTCGCGCAAGCGGTCGTCGAGAAAGTAATCAGCGATGTTGAAATACTGCGGTGGCTCGAATGGCATGGTCTAACATGATACGCGGCGAGCGGAAAAACCGTCAACACTTGCGGAATTTGCTTTGGCCCCCGTCACTCACATGACCGTATTTCAGCTCGCCGAGATGACCTACGAAGAGGTTCGCGCGCTCGAGGCCGCCAGGGTCGTCGCGGTTCTCCCGGTTGGCGCTATCGAGGCGCATGGCCCGCACCTGCCGCTCTCCACCGACGTCATCATCGCTGAGGCCATGGCCCGCGCCGGCGCCGAGAAGCTGGCGGCGCGCGGTTATCTGCCCCTTATCCTGCCGGCCCTCTCCTATACCGTCGCCGATTTCGCCGCCGGGTTCCCAGGGACCATTTCGCCGTCCCGGGAGACGGTGACGAACCTGGTGGCGGACATCGCGCGCAGTCTATCGAAGCAGGGGTTCCTAGCCCTGGCCATCGCCAACGCCCACCTCGATCCGGACCACATCGCCTCGATCGAGGCCGCCACGGCGACGGCCCGGGCTGAAGGTTTACTCACGATCGTGTTCCCGGATATCAGCCGAAAGCCGTGGGCGTTAATGTTGACCGACGAGTTCAAGTCCGGCGCCTGCCATGCCGGCCAATACGAGGGCTCCATCGTGCTGGCCGAGCGTTCCGAGCTGGTGCGCGAGGAGATCCGCAAAGGGCTGGCCGCGAACCTCGCCTCGCTGTCGCAAGCGATACGCGGCGGCGCGAAGTCGTTCGAGGCGGCCGACGGCCCCCAGGCCTACTTCGGATCTCCCGCCGCAGCCACCGCGGCCGAAGGGCGGCGGACCATCGACGTCCTGGGGTCGATATTGGAGGAGGCCGTGCTGAATGAGCTTGGCGAATAGAGCAGCGGTCGTCACCGGCGGCGGCCGCGGGATCGGCGCGGCGGTGGCGCGGGGACTGGCGAAGGCGGGCGCATCCGTCATCGTTGCCGCGCGCTCGACCCGCCAGGTCGAAGCGCTGGCGGAGGACTTGTGTGATGCCGGAGGTCGCGCCTGGGCCGTGACGTGTGACGTTACCGATCCGCAAAGCGTCGCCGAGCTGACACGCCGTGCGGTCGCTCAACTCGGTCGCGTCGACATTCTCATCAACAACGCAGGGGTCGCAACGTCGGCGCCGCTTCACAAGCTCGAACTAGAAGAGTGGAACCGGGTGTTCGCCATCAATGCCACAGGCACGTTCCTCTGCACGCAGGCCTTCGTGCCGGGAATGCTCGAGCGTAACTGGGGGCGCGTGGTGAACATCGCCTCGGTCGCTGGGCTCAGCGGCGCCCGCTACATCGCCGCCTACGCGGCCTCGAAGCATGCGGTGATCGGCTTCACTCGCAGCATCGCCGAAGAGGTCGCCGCTCATGGTGTGACCGTCAACGCCGTTTGCCCCGGCTTCGTCGACACCGAGATGACCGAGGAGTCAGTGAACCGCATAGTCCGCACCACGGGAATGTCACGCGACGAGGCGCTCAGCATCATTCTGGACATGTCGCCGCAGCGCCGCTTGATCGAGCCCGAGGAAGTCGTTCATGCCGTGCTGGGGCTTTGTGACGAAGCAGCAAAAGGCATCAACGGACAGGCAATCGTGATCGATGGGGGAGGATTGCTGGCATGACCTTTCAGTTCATCAATCCGGAGTCGCTCGGCGCTCCCAAGGGCTACACCAACGGCATGCTCGCCCCTGCGGGAGGACGCCTGCTGTTCGTCGCGGGTCAGCCGGCCATCGACGCGTCGGGCAAGGTCAAGCCGGTCGGCTTTGTCGAGCAGTTCGCGCACGCGCTGGACAACGTTTTGAGTGTTACAAGAGAAGCGGGCGGCAAGCCGGAGGACATCGGTCGCATGACCGTCTACGTGACCGACCTCGAGGCGTACCTATCCAGCCGCAAACGACTGGGAGAGGCGTACCGAAAGCGAATGGGCCATCACTACCCGGCCATGGCGCTGCTCGAAGTCAAGGGCCTGGTTGACGAGAACGCAATGGTAGAGATCGAGGCGACCGCCGTGTTGCCGTAAACCCTTAGGGAGTAGAGTGAAACCCATGCCCCTGGCACCCAAGAGTTTCCTATACAAGCACGAACCTGATACCTCCGTGGCAACGATCACCCTCAGCCGGCCCGATCGCCTGAATGCCTTGACGTTTGAAGTCTATGGAGAGCTACTGGAGACTTTCCACGCCTTGGACACGGAGCCCGAAGTCCGGGCGATCATCGTAACCGGCGCCGGGCGAGCGTTCTGCTCGGGCGGTGACGTCGAAGACATCATCGGCGCTCTGTTCGAGCGCGACTACGACGGACTGCTCGAGTTCACCCGCATGACCTGTAACCTGATCCTGGCGATCCGCGAGTGCCGGCGCCCGGTCATTGCCGCGCTGAACGGCACGGTCGCCGGTGCCGGTGCGGTGATCGCCGCCGCCTGTGACATCCGCGTCGCCTCCGAAACGGCAAAGATCGCCTACCTCTTCACCAAGGTGGGTCTTTCAGGGGCCGACATGGGCGCCTCCTGGCTGCTGCCGCGGATCGTCGGCTTCGGGCATGCCAGCGAGCTGCTCATGACCGGCGACTTCATCGATGCGCGTGAAGCGCAGCGAATCGGTCTCTACAATCGCGTTGTTTCGCCCGAGAATCTGCTCGGCGAAGCACGAGCGATTGCCGAGAAGTTGGCGGCCGGACCGTCCTACGCCCTGGGCGTGACCAAACTCGCCCTTAACGCCGAGGCCTCACAGGACCTCGCCACGGCGCTCGCGGCTGAGGCCGAAGCACAAGCCGTCTGCATGGAGGACCCGAACTTCCGCGAAGCGTACGAGGCTTTCGTCGCCAAGCGGGAGCCCATGTTCGAATAGCGATGCCCGATATCAGAGCCGTACGCGCCTTCCTCGAGGATCGCCACGCCGAGCTAGCCAGACAGGTCAGCGACTACGCCAAGCACCAGGTCGCGCCGTTGGCGGAGCCGGCCGACGATGACGATTGCCGCTCTCAGGCCCGTGAGATCCTGGCGTCGTTGGGCGCGGCGGGGTGGTTCAGGCCGATCGCCGAGCGGGACCTACGCGCCTGCGCGCTCATCCGTGAGGCGCTCGCCGGCGCTTCGCCGCTGGCCGACGCGGTCTTCGCGCTACAGGCGCTGGGCACCACGCCCATCGTTCTGTCTGACAATGAAGTGATTCGCAACCGCTGGCTGAAGCCGGCAATCGCCGGCAAGGTGATGGCGGCCTTCGCGATGACCGAGCCGGAGGCAGGCTCGGACGTGGCCTCGTTGAGAACCACGGCGTCGCGCGATGGCGAAGACTACGTGCTCAATGGTACAAAAACGCTGATCTCCAACGCCGGGATCGCTGATTTCTACACGATCTTTGCCTCGACAAGTAGATCGAAGGGCAGTAAGGGGATCTCCTGCTTCGTCGTGGCGGCGGACGCGCCCGGGCTGCAGTTCGCAAAGCCGCAGGTCTTGAGCTCGCCCCACCCGCTCGGCGAGATCGTATTTGCCGACTGCCGCGTGCCGGCGTCGGCGATGCTCGGCGGCGAGGATCAGGGATTCAAGCTGGGGATGGCAACACTCGATAGCTTGCGTGCCACCGTCGCCGCAGCCGCCTGCGGGATGGCGGAGCGCGCGCTGCAAGAGGCGACCGAACACGCCGTCCGGCGCCAGCAGTTCGGGAAGCCGATCGCCGACTTCCAGCTCACCAAGGGTAAGCTGGCGCGCATGGCGACCGACCTGACGGCGGCACGGCTCTTGGTGTACCGCGCGGCTTGGGAGAAAGACGGTGGTGCCGAGCGCGTGACGCTGGAGGCCGCGATGGCCAAGGCCTTCGCCACTGAGGCGGCCCAGCGCATCGTCGATGATGCGGTGCAGATCGTCGGCGGACGCGGTGTACTGGCCGAGCACCCTGTCGACCGGCTCTACCGCTCGATCCGCGCCCTACGCATCTATGAAGGCACGACTGAGATACAACAGCTGATCATCGCCGGACAGTTGCTCAAAGACGCCAAAGGGAAGTCCTCCTGAGTATGCGCATCGTCAGCATCGGTGGCGGCCCGGCCGGGCTTTATTTCGCCACATTGATGAAGAAACAAGATCCGTCGCACCAGATCACGGTCGTCGAACGGAACAAACCGCAGGACACCTTTGGCTTCGGTGTGGTCTTCTCCGATGCAACGCTGGAGAACTTGGCCGCAGCTGACGCCGAGACGTACGAGGAGATCACCGCAAGCTTCGCGCACTGGGATGACATCGACATCCATTACAACGGCACCGTCATCACTTCCACCGGTCATGGGTTTGCCGGCCTCTCGCGAAGCAGTCTGCTCACCATCCTCAGCCGGCGCTGCGAAGGGCTGGGTATCGATCTTCAAGTCGGGACCGAGGTCAGCGATCTGTCCCCTTACGCCGACGCGGATCTCATTTTGGGTGCTGACGGACTGAACAGCAGTGTCCGTGACCAGTACAGCGATCACTTCAAGCCGAGTATCGACTGGCGGCCCAACAAGTTCGCCTGGTTGGGCACGACGCGGCCGTTCCCGGCTTTCACCTTCTATTTCAAGCACGATGCTCACGGCCTCTGGCGGGTACACGCCTACCAGTACGAGGAAGGGCACGCGACCTTCATCGTCGAAACGACGGATGAGACTTGGCGGGCCGCCGGCCTCGATACGGCCAGCGAGGATGACACGTTGACGTTTTGCCAGGAGCTGTTCGCCGACGAGCTGCAGGGCCACCCGCTGCAAGCGAACCGTTCGATCTGGCGAAATTTCCCCACCATCAGGAACCAGCGCTGGTACCATGGGAACGTCGTACTTCTGGGCGACGCGGCGCACACGCTGCATTTTTCTGTGGGATCCGGAACCAAGGTCGCCATGGAAGACGCCATCGCGTTGGCTCGGGCGCTGGGCCAGCACGGCAAGATCGGGCCTGGCCTCAGCGCTTACCAAGCCGAACGGCAGGCGGAAGTCGCCAGCCTGCAGCGAGCCGCTCAAGTCAGCCTCGAATGGTTCGAGGACACGGAACGCTACATGGACCTCGAGCCGATTC
>JBFJOD010000052.1:0-20798 GCA_041617795.1 Gemmatimonadota bacterium
CCGCCGCTTGGCCGTGCAACTACCCGCTGGGGTAAACGAGGCCGCGTATAAGCTGACGCTGCGAGAGGAGTCGGGCGCCGACCACGAACGGCTTGGCCGCATACGGCGGCGAAGCGACGGCCGAGTCAGCCGCGTTCAGCTGCCAACCCTGACAGACATCGGCTACCATCGCCTGCAACTGCAAATCCACTGGCAAAACGGAGCCCGCCGTTGTGAACAGACGCTCATCGTCAGGCCAGACAGCTGTCTTCGCGTAGACGATGTCCTGGGTGGCCGACGCGCTTTCGGCTTTTGGTCGCACCTCTATACCCTACGGAGTCAGCGCGCCTGGGGCGGCGGCGATTTCAGCGACCTGCGTGAGCTGGTCGCCTGGGCGGCCAAGATCGGCGCCAGCTTCGTCGGCATCAACCCCCTGCATGCGTTGCGAAATAGTGGCGCTGATGTCAGCCCCTACAGCCCCGTCAGCCGCCTTTACCTAAACGTCTTGTACATGGACGTTACGGCCGTTCCAGAGTTACAAGAGTCGACAGAGGCGCGCGCGTTGCTCGAGTCGGCACGGTACCGGGAAACGCTTGCAGACTTGGGATCCGCGCGCCAGTTGGACTACGAACGGGTCATGGCACTGAAACGGCCGGTGATCGAGGCCCTACACCTGACTTTCGTCAGGCGGCACCGCGATCGAGACACACCACGCGGCCGCGCCTACACGCGTTACCTCGACCGCGAGGGTGATACGCTCGAGGACTTCGCGACCTTTCTCTTACTTTCTGAGCGGCTGTCCGCAGAACATGGCAGGTATTGGCGGAGGTGGCCGTCAGGCTTCCGTCATCCACGGTCACGCGAGGTCGCTGAGTTTCGGCGAGTTCATTTCGAGGAATTCGACCGTCACCGCTACGTGCAATTCGAACTTGACCGTCAGCTTGCGGCAGCGGCGAACGCGGCCCAACTGCCCATCGGCGTTTACGGCGATCTGGCTATCGGCTCAGCCTCCGATGGCAGCGACACCTGGGCCTTCCCCGATCTCTTTCTCGAGGGCGCTAAGATTGGCGCTCCTCCCGATGACTACTCTCTGGAGGGACAGGATTGGGGGCTTCCGCCGTTGAATCCGCACCGGCTAAAGGCCGACGGATATCGGTACTGGGTCAAGCTGCTACAAAGCGGATTGCGACACTGCGGCGCGCTGCGAATCGATCACGTCATGGGTCTACTGCGGCAATATTGGGTGCCGGCTGGCCGACCCGCTACGGAGGGCGCCTATGTCAACTTCCCCTACCGAGATTTGTTCGGCATACTCGCGCTGGAAAGCCACCGTCACGGCGCCGTCATCGTCGGCGAAGACCTGGGAACGGTGCCGACGGGTTTTTCCTCCCTGCTGGCACGTTGGGGAATCCTCTCGACGCGCCTGCTGTACTTCGAGAAGGATCGCCGTGGTGGATTCCGTCCCGCTCGGAGCTACTCGAAGCGCGCACTCGTCACGGCCAACTCGCACGACAATCCGCCGCTGCTTGGCTGGTGGGAGGGACGAGATCTCGAGTTGCGGCGCCAGGCCGGGAGCCTGGCAGGCGTCTCGGAACGAGCCGCCGAAGATCAGCGCGAGAACGAACGGGCAGCGCTGCTGCACCGTCTCAAAACCGAAGGTCTCGCCACGCAAACCGAGGCGCGAGCCGCTTATCCCTGGCTGATCACGGCAGTCCACAAGTTCTTGGCACGTACTCCTGCACCCCTCATCGGCCTGGCGCTGGACGATCTGGCCGGAGAGCGGGATCCCATCAACCTTCCCGGTGTACAGTGGGACCGCTATTCGAGCTGGACGCGACGCATCGATGTGGAAATCGAGAGTTTGCGGCGCGACCCAGGCATCGGCCAGACGCTGGCGGGACTGTCCGAACGTCGGGCTGATGGTAAGCCAGCTCGCCCAAGAGAAGACGCGACTTGACAAGTCGTGATTTCCGAACACTGTTGTCGGATTCCCGCCTGATACGCGCCGGGGATGGGTGGAGGGGCGGCCCCACATGATTCCAGTTTTCACGACAGAGAGGTATATGCGACTCGACCTAAACGGAGACCGGCCCGCCATTGCCTATTTCTCGATGGAGATCGCGCTCACTGCGCCAATGCCGACTTACGCTGGCGGCCTCGGCGTGCTGGCCGGAGACATCCTGCGCTCGGCCGCCGACCTTGGTTTGCCAACGGTCGGTGTCACCCTGGCACACCGCAAAGGCTACTTCCATCAGCAGCTGGACCTTGCGGGTAAGCAGACAGAAAGCCCGCATGACTGGGACCCTGACAAGATGCTGGAGCGGATACCGTCACGGGTGAGCGTGAAGATCGAGGACCGCGATGTGCAGGTCCAACCGTGGCTATTCCGGATCAAGGGTGTAAATGGCCACAGCGTGCCCGTCATCCTGCTCGATACGGATGTGCCCGAGAACGCGCCCGAGGACCGAGTGCTGACCGATCAGCTCTATGGTGGGGACCTGGCGTACCGCATGCGCCAGGAGGTGGTCCTCGGACTGGGAGGGATCGCCGCGCTCCGCGCCTTCGGCCTCGCGGACAATCTCATCTACCATATGAATGAGGGCCACTCCGCACTGTTGGCGCTGGGGCTGCTGGAAGAGCGGCTTGCCGCCCAGCAGCGGCAGGAGCTGTGGGATGATGACATCGAGGCGGTGCGGACAAAGTGCGTCTTCACGACGCATACGCCGGTACCGGCTGGCCACGATCAGTTCCCCCGGGAGATGACCACAGAAATTCTCGGCGAACAGCGATCAACGCTGCTGGAAGACAGTGGCTGCCTGCTGAATGGAACTCTGAACATGACGTTCCTCGGCTTGCGCTTTTCGCGCTACATCAACGGCGTCTCGATGCGCCACGGTGAGGTTTCGCTCGGAATGTTTCCGGGCTATCCGGTACAGGCGATCACCAACGGTGTGCATGCTGCGACCTGGATCTCTGCTTCCTTCGCCGAACTGTTCGATCATTATACGCCTGGCTGGCGCCACGATAACCGTTACTTACGCTACGCCATCAAGATCCCGCTTCACGAGATACAGGCGGCCCACCGCAAGGCCAAACAAGAGATGCTGGCTCAGGTGAGCGCGCGAACCGGAATCGAGCTGCGCGAAAACGTCTTCACGATCGGATTCGCCAGACGCGCAACACCCTATAAACGCGCCGACCTCCTGCTGGCGGACCCGCGCCGGCTGCGCGAGATCGCTAAGCGCGTCGGGGCCATCCAAGTCATCTACGCTGGGAAGGCACATCCCAAGGATGAAGGCGGAAAGGCTGTTATCGGTCGTATCTTCGAGGCGGCCAGCCAGCTCGACAAACATGTTCGAGTGGTCTACCTGAAAGACTACGACATGGATCTGGCTCGCTACCTGGTCTCAGGAACCGACCTCTGGCTCAACACGCCGCGTCGCCCGCGCGAGGCATCGGGAACCAGCGGCATGAAGGCGGCTTGCAACGGAGTCCCTTCCCTGAGTACGCTGGACGGCTGGTGGGTGGAAGGTCACATCGAGGGGGTGACCGGCTGGTCGATTCCACACGGCCATGCGGCTCCGGACGACGACGCGGCTGAGATAACCTCGCTATATGACAAGCTGGAGCGGGTGATCCTTCCGCTGTTCTACGGACAAGCGCCGGGCTATGCCGAGGTGATGCGGTCCGCAATTGCGATCAACGCGTCCTTCTTCAACACGCAACGGGTCGTTTCGCAGTACATGCGGAATGCCTACTTCGTTTCAGAAGACTAACTGAAGGTTAGTCAGGTGCCTGGCCGACCTTGCCGACGAGACCAAATTCTTTTGTTTCGCCGCGCTTGAACGTGTGGATCTTGCCGTCAAAGCCGATTCGGGCATAGGGTGCCCAAGCACCTTCGAAAGATACTGTCAACTTATCGTGGGTGATGTGAAGCACGAACCAGTGCCCACGATACTGTATGCGCGACTTGATGGCCGAGATCTCCTCGGGAAGCGCTGGATTCAGCCACAAAACGCCCTCCCGCATGACGAGCCCGCTGAAACAGCGCTGAACGATGTCTACGGTTCCTGCCATCGCTCCTAGATGGATGCCCTCCGGCGTGGTGCCACCCTGCACATCCGCCAGGTCACTCATGACGGCCGCCTCGAACCAACGCCAAGAACGCTGACGATCCGATCGGGCTTGGACCCATGAATTAATGATCGCGCTCAAGGTCGAGCCATGTGAAGTGCGACGGAGGTAATAATCGATGTTCTTTGGTATCCAATCAGGATTGAAGGGATAACTCAGCCACTCGAAAAGTTGCGCGAGACGCTCGGCGGAAAACAGGTAGAACAGCATCAAAACGTCAGCCTGTTTGCTGACCTTGTAGCGGTTGGGCGAATCACCCTCCGCTTCGAGAATGCGGTCTAACCGGTGGATGTCACCGTACTTGGCTCGATACCCTTCCCAATCGAACTCCTCGAGGTCTTCGTATCCCTCGAACTGGCTGATAATGCACTCGTCGTGAATCGGCACGAACATCTTGCGGCTGATCTCATCCCAATTGGCAATCTCGGCATCCTCGATCTCCAGATCTTCGAAGATCTCTTCCCTGCAATCGGTATCGAGCAGTTCCAGAACGCGGCCGGCGCACTGCAGGACCCACGAGGCCATTACATTGGTGTACGCATTGTTCTTAAGACCCGGTTCCTTGGCATCTGGATAGCTCGTGTGGTATTCATCAGGCCCAACGACACCGTGAAGTTCGTAGCGACCTCTCTCTTCGTTCCAAGTGGCGGCGCTGGCCCAGAACCTCGCGATCTCGAAGATCATCCGCGACCCATACGTGCAGATGAAGTCCCGCCGGCCCGTTGCCTGATAGTGGCGCCAGACGTTGTAGGCGATGGCTGAATTCACGTGTCGTTGCAGGCGCGTATCGTCGGGAATCCAGCGGCCCGACTTGGGATTGAGGTGGACGAGTTGGCTCTCCTCGCGGCCGTCGCTCCCACTCTGCCAAGGATAGAGAGCGCCGCGGTAGCCGGCTTCACGCGCCAGTCGCCGCGCCTCCGGAAGTCTCCGATAACGATACATCAGCAGGGCGCGGGCGATCTCGGATACCCGTAATTCCAGGAACGGAAAGATGTAAAGCTCATCCCAGAAGATGTGCCCGCGGTACGCCTCGCCGTGCAGACCGCGGGCCGGCACGCCGACGTCCAGCTCAGCGGTATTCGGTGAGACCGTCTGAAGCAGGTGGAAGATGTGAGCGCGAAGGGCGAGCTGTGCGTCTTGCACACCCTCCAACTCGATGTCGCAACGGTGCCAGAGGCGCGTCCATGCCAAACGGTGCGTCCGATACAGATCTTCGAACGAGCCAGCTCGCTGGATGGCCCGGGCCGCTTCAGTGCCCGGTGAGCTGATCGCCCAATCACGAGAGGTGTAGATTGCCGCGATCTTCTCTACTCGTAGGGCATCGTCCTCCGCGCACTCAAAGCTCAAGCACTGCTCGATAAACCCCGGTTCCTGCTTTGTCGACCGTTGCGGTTGGACTTGCTCGGATCCTTTGAAAACGCGCGTGCGCGCCGCTTGCGCCATCTCGATACGCGACTGAACCGTTTGCACCAACAAGTAGATGCCCTCGTCATCCACGGGCGCCGTCTGGAGGTGCTCCAGGTGCTGGCTGTTGAAATCGCGGTAGCGCGCCACCCCCGCGTTCTTGACCTTACCATCCAGCGCGGTTCGCACCTCAACTCGTCCCGACCAGTTCTCCGGTGTGAGAATCCACTCGATCGCCGCCAGGTGCATGTCTGCCATGTGCACCAGCCGGCGGCTGCGCAGCGAACTCGTGCGGCCTTGCCGGTCCCGGAACCGCATGGTCCATTGCAGCAGCCCGGTCCGCAGGTCGAGTTCTTGGTGATAGTCGAACACATCCACCGACTCGAGCGCAAACCATTCGCCACCCTCCGGTCGGAAGGTCAAGAACGTCCAGTTAGGCCAGTTGACCAGGTCCTCGTTCTCAACCATGCGGCCCGCGATCTCGGTCTTGAGGCGGTTGTAGCCACCGGCCAGGTACGTCGCCGGATAATGGGATCCACCCGCCTTGACCATGCTCATTGCGCCACGAGTCGCGATATAGCCGTTGCCGAGCGTGCAGAGCGCTTCACGCAGCGGCTCTTCGTCGGGCTTCCAACCGTGGTACGTCAGCTTCCAGCCGGTCATCACTGCCTACCCCTCAAGAGCTGGATCATCCTCTCAATAAGATTCTGCACCTCGTCCGTGTCATTTAGACGATAGGTCGCGTGAGTTCGATAGGCCGGGGCGCCAACTACGATGCCGACCCCCTGGGCTGCCAATGCCCGGAAGGCGTCCTCATCCGTGACATCATCGCCGACATAGAACGCCAATGTCTCATCCGCAGCCAAGCCCAGCGCCTTCATCAACCAGAGCACCGCCTGGCCCTTCTCCCAATCGATGTCGGGGCGCAACTCGAAGACTTTCTTGCCGCCCGACAACCGCAGCCGGTCATGTTTCCCCAACACCTCGCGAACCGCATGCTCTACCTGCGGTACATCCGCTTCCGCCACGTTACGATAGTGATTGGCGATCGCAAAGCGCTTACGCTCGACCCGCGCGCCCTGCACCGTCTTGAGTCGCTCGTTCAGCTCACGCTCCGCCCGATCGAGATCCGCCAGCACCGCGCGCCCGCCTTCATGCTCCAACCGCAAGCCAGCGGGTCCCTTGATATCGAAGCCGTGGCTACCGGCATAGACCAGTCCATCGAGGGAGACCAGCGGCTCGACGTCACCTCGGTCGCGTCCACTGACGATGGCGACGGTGCAAAGCTCGGAAAGCCGGGCCAGGACTTGCCGCATAGGACCTGACAGAATCGCATCCTCGGGCTGCGAGACGATCGGCGTCAGCGTGCCATCGTAATCGAAGAACATGGCCGGACGTCTGACACCCAACCTCGCGGTTATCTCGTCGAAGGCAGCCAGAGCCGACGGAAGCTCCGTCGCCCGGCGCGCCCCTTCCGCGTGTCTACTCGTCACTTCAGCTCTCCGTCTCGATAGACCTGAGATCACTGACCGCTGTATCGGCGCCATTCGCCAATAACGACTCAGCCGCTCCGACCCGGTCTACGCCGACCACCCAGCCGAAGCCGCCGGCGCGACCCGCCTGAACCCCCGAAACGGCGTCTTCGAAGACGACAGCCCGCACCGGCTCGACGCCGAGCAACTCGGCGGCCTTCAAGAAGATGTCGGGTGCCGGTTTGCCCTCGAGGCCCAGGCGCGCCGCC
The DNA here is from genome assembly GCA_041617795.1 of Gemmatimonadota bacterium. Taxonomy (GTDB): domain Bacteria; phylum Gemmatimonadota; class Gemmatimonadetes; order Palauibacterales; family KS3-K002; genus JBFJOD01. The sequence continues at coordinate 7,259 of JBFJOD010000052.1, forward strand.
TCCATGCCATCGACCCGCACGTCAAACAGATCGCTGAGCCCGGCGGACCGGAGAACTGCCTCACAATTCTTGCTGGACGATACGATCGCGGTCTTGAGACCCATCCCCCTCCAACGGCGGATCTGCTCCACCGTATCATTGAAGATCTCGACGCCGCCGGACTCGATCAGCTGATTGTAAAGAACGTTCTTGCGATTCCCCAACCCGCAGATCGTTTCAAGATCCGGCGGGTCGCTCGGCTTTCCTTCAGGCAGCTGCACGCCACGTGAGGCGAGGAAGCTTCTGACGCCGTCGTAGCGAGGTTTGCCGTCGACATAATGTGGGTAATCCGTATCGATGACGAACGGCTTGAAGGGTTCACCGCTCAATGCCGCGCGCCGTCTCAGGTAATCATCGAAAATCTCTTTCCAGGCCTGTGCGTGCACACTGGCGGTGCGTGTGACTACACCATCGAGATCGAAGATCACCGCATCGAACTCGGTCGCGCTCACTCTCCTTGCTGTCACCGCTGACTCCTCATCTCTGCATTACTCGCGGCTGAAACGATCGAGGAAGGCGCGCTCATCCGGAGTCAGGCTTCCAACCCCGGCGCTCTTGATCTTATCCAACACCCGGTCCAGCTCGTCGCGATTCACCGGATGCAGATTCTCCCGCCGGATCCTTTGCCAACGCTCGACATCAGAGCTCTTGACGGTGGCTGTCCGTTGCAGCGGAGCGGTAGCTTCGGCCTTGAAGCGCCGCGCCGGCGATCGGTACTCCATCCATTTCATATAGAGATAGCCTCCGAGGAAGCCTCCGAGGTGCGCGAAATGGGCGATGCCTCCCCCGCGCCCGCTGAACCCACCAAAAAGGGACAGTGCCGTAATAATCGGCACCAATAGCCGCGCCTCGATCGGCAAGATCCCCCAGATGAAGATCTGGACGCGAGGCCAGATGAGCGCAAAGGCAAGCAGCACGCCGAACACAGCACCCGACGCTCCCACGATTCGCGCGTGCGGCGTAATCAGCGAGAGCAGCGCTCCAGCGACACCGCTGGCGAAATACAGACCCAGGAAATGGCGCGCTCCCATGCGGTGTTCCAGCTGCGGCCCGAAGAAGTAAAGGCCCAGCATGTTGAACAGCAGGTGCCACAGCCCCCCGTGCAGGAACATGTAGGTCACCAACGTCCAGGGACGCAGGGGAATCGCGGCGGGCTCCAGCCAAAGTTGGGGGATGATATTCGGCTGCAACATGGTGATGAGGTACATCACCGCGTTGGCATAGATGAGGCGTGAGACCCAGCGCGTCATGGAACCGTGTTTACTTCCTGATCAGTCATGAACACCGGGGCGAATATAGGCTCTGATTCGCAGTCCCGCGAGCGCGACTTGCGGCTACCGCTTGACCTCGACGCCCTTCCAGAAGGCCACGTGGTCCTTGATCTGCTTCGCCGCTTCCGAAGGCGCCGGGTAGTACCAGGCCGCATTCGCGTTCGTGTCGGCGTCGACGACGATGTTGTAGTAGCTCGCCTTCCCCTTCCACGGGCAAGTCGTTGTATGGTCGCTTTCCTGTAAGTACTCGTGTTTGATCGACCCGGGCGGAAAGTAGACGTTTCCCTCCACGACCTCGAAGTCATCGCTTTCTGCCAGGATTTTTCCTTTCCAACTCGCTGTTGCCACTTCTACCTCCTGCTCCAATCGACGTGTATTGTTGTCTTCCGAAAGATTTCGCCCAGTACTGCGTAGTGACTACATCTGACCGTGGGTCAACCTCAGGCCGATTGCCGCGTGCGCACTGTCGAGAGGCCGCCATCGATCCCCAAGACCTGGCCCGTGACCCAGTCGTTACGCGGGTTCAGCAGCCAAGCGATGACCGAAGCGATGTCGCGCGGCAACCCCAACCGACCGGCAGCATGCAGAGCGATGGACGCACGCTCCGCTGTCTCGTTCGCCGTTATCCGCTCGGTCAGCGGAGTACGCACCAGACCCGGCGCCACACCATTCACCCGGATGCCGTAGCGCGCATATGACGAAGCCGCAGAGCGTACTAGGCCGTTGATTCCGGCCTTGGCCGCGGCGATCGCGTCATGATTGACCAGGCCAATCGTAGCCGCCGCCGATGATATGAGGACGATCGACCCGCCATCCTTCATCATCGCGCGAGCACCGGAGCGCACGGTCGCGAAGGCCGAGGTCAGATTCAAGGCCAGCGTGCCGGCCCAGTCATCTTCACTGGTCAGATGTGCCGGTTTCAGCAGCACCGAGCCGACACAGTTGGCTATGCCATCAACCCGGCCAAAGGCGTCGATCGCGGCCGCTATGCATCTTTCAACCTCTTCAAACTTCGTAGCGTCGAGCAAATGCGTCGCAGCATCGAGCGGACCGGCAAGCGCCGCCAACTTCTCTTTGTCGCGACCAGCCAACATCAACCGCGCTCCCCCAGCGGCCAACCGCCGGGATAGCGCCGATCCAATACCCCCGCTCGCACCCAACACCAAGTGCACGGCTCCGGGTACCGGCTCAAGCGGCTCATTCGTATTCATCGCCTGTTTCCCCTTTGATCTAGACCGCCGACCGCGACAGCCACGCGAGGGAGAGCCCTGTGGAGCTGCCGGGTACTTGGGTCATGATGCGGGAGTGGGGAAGAGACCCGCCCTTCCCCACTCGCGCACATAGCTGCACTCACGTTACAGCAAATACTTGCTGCTACATTTTCGGCAGAATCACCGTGTCGATCACATGAATGACGCCGTTGCTAGCCATGATGTCGGTCTTCACGATCTGCGCCTTGTTCACCATGACCTTACCGTCCTTGGCGGTGAAGCTGATTTTGCCACCCTGAACCGTCTTGGCATCGGTCATTCCGCCGACATCCTTTGCCAAAACCTTGCCACCCACCACGTGATAGGTGAGAATTGCCTGCAGCTTCGCCTTATTCTCCGGCTTCAAAAGCTCTTCAATAGTGCCGGCCGGCAGCTTGGCAAACGCGTCATCCGTCGGCGCGAATACCGTGAAGGGACCCTCGCCTTTCAACGTCTCGACCAGGCCCGCAGCCTGAACGGCGGCGACCAGCGTCTTGAACGAACCAGCCGCCACAGCTGTATCGACGATATCCTTCTCAGCCTGCTTCGACTCTTTTTTGTACTGCGCTTGCGCTGGCGAGCTGAAGACCAGAGCGGCCGCGATGGCCATGACGGGTGCGATCAGTCGTACTTTCATGCTGCATGCTCCTTTGTTATGTCGGTCAACAATGGGTTCACTGCAGATCGCTCGGCGCGATTTACGCCCGAGCACTGGCAAGCGCCCAGCGCCGCTGGATCGCCTTCCAGGTTAAACCTTGGTACAAGGCACACAGCCCCACCGCGACGTACACGGCTCGGCTCGCGCCATTCAGCCCCCCGAGGAGGGCACCCACGACATTTATGTCAAAGAGGCCGATCAGCCCCCAATTGAGGCCGCCGATAACCAGCAGTACAGCGGCGATCACGTCGAGAGTCTTCATTTCTTCCTCCCTGCTTCTTCCCGGTTCTTCCTGCCCGGGCCGTTCAAATCGTGGCTGTGATCCTGTAGACGAGAAGCAGAATAACAGGCCGTGGCCCTTTTGTCAAGGGTGTGTCTTTGACAGCTCCTTGACAACCCGCTGCGAGCCCGCTTTACTGTGTGGGGAGCCTGAGGCGTGACTCGCTAAACAGGAGCGACTTTTAGATGCCGGAAGATAGTAGCGCAAACTACAAACATCCGATTCGGGTCGTTGCCCGACGGACTGGGTTGAGCCCTGACTTGATCCGGGCTTGGGAACTCCGGTACGGAGCGGTTCGGCCGATCCGAGCACCAGGCGGCCAGCGCCTCTATTCCAACGCGCAAGTGAAGCGGCTCGGTCTCTTGAAGTCTGCGCAACAAGGTGGCCGACGGATCGGGCAGTTGGCCAACCTGTCGCTCGACGCGCTCGCGCGGTTGATCGAGGAGGACCTGAGAGGCGAGCAGCCAAGGCCGGGCGTCCGAGACGAGCGGCCGGGCGGCGTTGCGTCGCAGCGATTCCTCGCCGACAGTCTTGCGGCCGTGAGCCGGATGGACGCAGAGCAACTGGAATCCGTTCTCCGCAGGGCCACAGTGGCGCTGCCGGCCTCGGATGTGATCGGCAAGGTCGTGACGCCGTTGATGTCGCGAATTGGCGAACTGTGGTGGGAAGAACGGCTATCGCCGGGCCACGAGCGTCTGGCGACGGGGGTCGTGCGGCGGATTCTCGACGGATTACGCGTCGAGATCCAGAATTTGGACGGTCCTGCTGTAATCGTCGGCACACCGAGCGGCCAGCACCACGAGATCGGGGCTCTGTTGGCGGCGGCCGCCGCCGCGGCTCAAGGCTGGCGCGTGACCTATCTCGGCCCCGACCTACCGGCCTCATCAATTGCCGCGGCTGCAGAGCTGACGGGCGCGCGCGCCGTAGCGCTCAGTTTGATCTATCCGGCGGACGACTTGGGGCTCGAGGCCGAGCTACGAAGCCTGCGGAGCTTGCTACCGGCCGGAATCGCACTGATCATTGGCGGGCAAGCCGCCGACAGTTACTCGGAAGTTCTCGGTGACATTGGCGCCGTCCGGCTTGGAGATCTGGCTGATCTGAGCCTGGCGCGCGTCGCGCGGCTTACCACCATCAATCTTAACGGACGATCGAGAAGACCTCATGCCGACTGAAGTTTCAAACAAAGTTCCCGAGATACGGGTACGTGACCAGAATAACGCGCCACTACGCCGCGACGGCGACTTCGTTTTGTATTGGATGATCGCCTTCCGCCGCCCCGAGTGGAACTTTAGTCTGCAACGCGCCATCGACTGGGCACACGAACTGAACAAACCACTAGTAGTGTTTGAGGCGCTGCGCAGCGATTATCCGTGGGCGAACGATCGCCTGCACCGCTTCGTTATGGATGGGATGGCGGATAACGCTCGTCGTTTCAAGGGAACATCCGCTTTCTATTACAGCTTTATCGAGTCGAAGAAAGGCGCCGGAAAAGGGTTGCTCGAGGCGCTTGCCGCAAAGGCATGTCTGGTAGTGACCGATGATTATCCCGCCTTCTTCCTTCCGGCGATGGTTGCCGCTGCCGCGCGGCGTCTGTCCGTGCTGGTCGAGGTCGTGGACTCTAACGGCCTCCTGCCGTTGCGAGCCACAGAGCGCGTGTTCGAGACAGCTTATTCTTTCCGGCGTTTCTTGCAGAAGAACCTGCCCGAGCATCTCTCACAGTTTCCGAAGCGCCATCCTCTTCTGGGAAACAAGCTGTCAAAGCTAGCCGCACTGCCCGAAGAGATAACGAGACGCTGGCCCGACGCGACGGCCGATCTACTGAGCGATGAGCTGACGATTGCAGATTTGCCAATCGATCACACTGTGCCGACAAGCGAGATTCGTGGCGGGTCGAAAGCTGCGAACGACGCACTTCAACGCTTTCTGGAGGGTCGTTTGCAACGTTACGCCGAGGATCGCAACCACCCTGATGAAGAGGTCACTTCGGGCCTATCGCCGTACTTGCACTTTGGCCACATCTCCAGCCACCAGATGTTTGTTGAGCTGATGGAGCGGGAAGACTGGGATGTCGATCAGCTTGCGCCGGAGGCGAAAGGCAAGCGAAGCGGTTGGTGGGGTGTAGGCGAGAGCGCCGAGGCACTTCTCGACCAGTTCGTGACCTGGCGCGAAGTCGGTTTCAACATGAGCAGCCTTCGCCAGGGTTATGACCGGTTCGCGTCGTTGCCCGATTGGGCAAAAACGACTCTGGCCGAGCACGAAAATGACGACCGGCCCTATCTCTACGAATTGGCCGAGCTTGAAAGTGCGGAGACCCACGATCCCATCTGGAATGCCGCCCAGAACCAGCTGCTGCGGGATGGCCAGCTACACAATTACCTGAGGATGCTCTGGGGAAAGAAGATACTCGAGTGGAGCCCGTCCCCGCAGGATGCACTCGAGGTCATGGTCGAGCTCAACAACAAGTACGCTCTGGATGGGCGCGACCCGAATTCCTACAGCGGCATCTTCTGGTGTCTCGGGCGCTACGACCGGCCGTGGGGCCCGGAGCGGCCGATCTTCGGAAAGATCCGCTACATGAGCTCCGAAAACACCAAGCGAAAGCTCCGGCTCTCGGAGTACATGGAGAAGTACGGCGGCTAAATGCCCTTGAAACGCGACAGCGCCGCCGGGATTGATCGATCGCGGAGCCACCGATTCTTAACAGTCAAGAAATCCTATGCCCGAGTTTGCAAAGCAAAGCGTAATTGCTTCATCTGCGAATGATCTATTCGCCTGGCACGCCCGACCCGGGGCACTGCAGCGGCTTTTACCGCCTTGGCAAAAGATCCAGGTGCTGGAAAGCCGTGGCGGAATCGAAGACGGAGCGCGGACCGTCCTTAGCTTGCGCAAGGGGCCGTTCCGATTCCGCTGGGTCGCCGTCCATCGCGATTATCAAGAGGGCCTTGAATTCACCGACGATCAGCTTCGAGGCCCCTTCGCTGAGTGGCGGCACACGCACCGCGTGCGGCCTCTCAGTGATTCCAGCAGCCAACTGGAAGATGACATCCGCTATCGGCTTCCTTTCAGCCCCGTCGGCGGCTGGCTAGCTGGCGCAGCGGTCCGCCGCGACCTGCAGCGCACGTTCGACTTTCGCCACAAGCGAACCGCTGACGACCTCGCCCGACACGCGGCAGCGCGGTTGACCCGGCCGCTCCGCATCATTATCAGCGGCGCCTCCGGCTTGATAGGCACTAACCTGACCGCATTTCTCTCGGCCGCAGGCCATGAAGTTCGGCGGCTAGTGCGTCGGTCGCCGCGAGAGGAAGGTGAGATCGCTTGGAACCCCGCCTCCGGCATTATCGATTCAAGCGGTCTCGAAGGTGCCGACGCCTTCATTCACCCTTCCGGCCGCAACCTCGCGGCACTGCGCTGGACTGCCGCAGTCAAACGCGAAATCCGCCGCAGCCGAATCGATAGCACGCGGCTCGTGGCCGAGACACTGGCTGGTCTGTCGCGGCCGCCGAGGACGCTCATCGCCGCTTCGGCCATCGGTTACTACGGCGGTCGCGGGGATGAGATTATGGACGAGCAGAAGCCGCCAGGTCAGGGCTTCCTCGCTGAGCTGTGCCGCGATTGGGAGGAGGCCTCGCAGCCGGCCCGGGAAGCCGGGCTCCGCGTGGTCAACCTGCGGACCGGTTTGGTCGTTACGGCAAGCGGAGGGTTTCTAGGGAAGATGCTGTTACCGTTCTATGCCGGGTTCGGCGGTCCTTTAGGCGACGGGCAGCAGTACATGAGCTGGATCGCTCTCGACGACCTACTCGGAGCTATCCTGCAGCTACTTGCAAATGACGGGATATCGGGCCCGGTAAACGCGGTGGCTCCCAACGCTGTTCGCAACATCGAGTTCACGCAAACTCTCGGCTCCATCTTGAAGCGACCGACCTTTGCCCGCGTGCCGTCAATCGTTTTGCGCGGCCTGTTCGGTGAAATGGGCGAGGCGCTATTCCTGGATAGCACGCGGGTTGAACCCTCACGTCTGACCGAGAGCGGCTTTCGCTTCCTCTATCCGCGCCTGGAGGCCGCGCTCCGCGCGGAACTCGGACGCCTGGCCTGAGGTCGCGGATCCGTCGCTGATCGGTTTATTGGCGTGCGACGAGTTCGTGAGCTGCAACGCACGAATACTATGATTCGTCACGGCCAGTCAAAGCGTGCGAGTCACTTCTGCCCGAACTGTCAAAAACAGCCGCCGCGTCGAGTCCCTTGGAGCCACTGAACTCTTCGTCGTCTTCGATGGCCGTGGCGATGCCCCGCAACATGCCGGCGAATACGAGCACGTGCAACGGATATAGGGCGTACCAGTAGATCAACCCGAAGATGCCCACGGGATCGAAGATGGCGGTCTGACGAACGGTCGAGCCCGTCGATGTTGGTTGTACTTCGAACTGCAGCCAGGCGCGGCCCGGCAATTTCATCTCAGCTTGAAGCCGCAACAGCTTGTTCGGCTTGAAATCCTCTACCCGCCAGAAATCGACGGTGTCGCCGGGCACCAGCCTCTCTGGGTCGCGCCGTCCCCGCCGCGACCCGACGCCGCCTACCAGCAGGTCCAAGAAGCCTCGCAACCGCCACAGCCAGTCGGCAAAGTACCAACCAACTTCGCCACCGATCCTCCGGATTGGCCGAAATGCGCGCTGTAGCTCGTACGGCACCTTCTGCGAACGCGAGTCAACGATGCGTGAACCGAATTTCGCACCGCCCCAGCGCTTCGTGTCGCCCGACGACAGCGCGTCCGACCAGCGCGTCTCGGCGAATTGCCTGTCCTCGTTAACCAGGGCCCGCTGGATCGCCTCTTCTATACCGCGGGGACGTACCCCGAATACCTCCAGAGCCGCCTCGTCATCGACCACCGTGGCATTCCGGACGCTATCGATGAGTTTGCGACCCACCCGCGCGTATACCGGCGTGACCAGGCCAAGCCAGAGGCTAGACAACCGCGGCGTCAGCACCGGGACCCGGATCATCAGCCGGCGCAGGCCTCGCTGCCGAGCATATTCTTTCATTATATCTAGGTAGGAAACGCGGTCGCGTCCGCCGATCTCGTAAACCTCACTCCCCTGCAGACCGCCATTGACCGCCGCGACCAGATAGTCGACGAGATCCTCGATCGCTAAGGGCTGCGCCCGCTTGCCAACCCAGCGGGGTATGATCATCACGGGCAGCTTCTCGACAAGTGCCCTAATCAGCTCGAACGAGAGGCTTCCCGAGCCGATGACTATTGACGCTCTAAACTCAATCGTGGGAATGCCTGATTCCCGCAAGATCCGGCCAACTTCCTGACGGCTTCGCAGGTGGCGCGAGAGACCGGGTTCTCTGCCCAGGCCACCCAGGTAGATGATTCGCCTGACACCGGCCTCCTGCGCTGCGCGCGCGAAATTCTCCGCCGCCAAGCGATCTTGCTCCTCAAAATCCTCGTTCGCCGCCATCGAATGGATCAGGTAGAAGGCCACCCCAACACCATCCAATGCCGCGCGCAGCGAATCGTAATTCAACACGTCGCCCCCGACGACATCGGTTGCCGCTGCGACGCGCCCGCGCAGATACTCCGGCCGGCGGGCCAGACAGCGGACGGCCTCGCCCCGCTCCTCCAACACTCGAAGCAGTCGACCGCCTACATAACCCGTCGCTCCCGTCAACAGAATCAGGCGGCGTCTTTGGATAGTCTCCGCCGGGTCGATCGCCGGTCTCTCACCCTGCATAGGCACCTGAGGCGGTTTCGGGAATATCTGCTGGCTACGATTTCGGCCGCGACGCAATCGCCGCTACTGTCCAAATAATGTCAAAACATATTTCAGATGGGGAGGGCTCGTCAAGGCTCTGTCTAACTATCCGGCGCCCGCCTCACGACTCCGACTTCTCTTGTCTTGCCTTGCGGCGCGGCAGGCCCTCTAATCATCAGCAAACGATCTGGCCGAGTAATAACCGTTCGCCAAGGGCCTGAGCTGTGAGCGCCAGGTGTGAGACAGATGAGCGATATAGTAAAGCCAGTTGTTGTGCTGAGCCGCTGCCTCGAGCTTGAACCGGTTCGTTACAACGGACAGGTCATCCCCTATGATTTCGTGCGTGAGCTGGAGCCCTGGGTGACCTTCGTGCCGGTGTGCCCGGAACTGGAGATCGGTTTGGGCGTTCCGCGCGACCCGATACGGATCATCGCGGTCGACGGCGAGGCGCGTTTGATCCAGCCGACGACGGACCGTGACTTGACGGCGGCAATGGTGGATTTCTCGGATCGTTTCCTTGCGGGATTGGGGGAAGTGGACGGCTTCATATTGAAGAACCGTTCGCCCTCCTGCGGAATCGCCGACGTGAAGATCTATCAGGGTTTCGAGAAATCTGCGTCAACGACGAGGGGGCCGGGTTTCTTCGGTGGCCGGGTCGTCGAGCTCTTTCCGGGACTGGCGATTGAAGATGAAGGTCGGCTGCGGAATTACAGGATACGCGAACATTTTTTGACCAAGCTGTTCTGCCTGGCACGCTTCAGAAGGGTCAAGCAGTCCCGCTCGATGAAGGGGCTAGTCGGCTTCCAGTCGGTCAACAAGCTCTTATTAATGGCATACAATCAGAAACAGCTACGGATTCTAGGCCGAATAGTGGCCAACGCGGAAAAGGCTTCGATCGACGAGGTGAATGCAAAATACGAGGAGCATTTGCAGCTAGCCTTAGCGCGTGCACCACGCTACACCTCCGTGATCAACGTCTTGGAGCACGCATCGGGATACTTCTCAAAGGAGCTCAATCGGAGCGAGAAAGCGTTCTTCAGATCGTCGCTAGAGAAGTACAGGCAGGGCCGCGTGCCGATTAGCGCTGTAAGTTCGATCCTTCGGGCGTGGGTTGTGCGCTTCCAGCAGGAGTATCTGCTGCCTCAGACCTTTTTCGATCCGTTTCCGGAAATCCTGATGAGCGTAAGTGATTCCGGTAAGGGGCGCGACCTATGAAGATTTTCCTCGGGCAGCCGCTCGTATCAGCGAATCTGTGCCAGGGCCATGCGGAAATCGCTAAGGCTCTCCATATGTGTGGCACCCAGGCTCTCCAGCGTCGCGCTGAGCTCATCGGCGCCAGCACCGCCGACGAAGACCGGGATTCTATTCGGTAGCTGCTGTCGCAGCTTCCGCAACTCCTCTTCCAGTTTGCGAGCGCTTGTTTGATAGACGACGCTGACGGCCACTGCCGCTGCGCCGACTTCGCCTGCCGCAGCAGCGATGTCTTCTGCCGGTAAGTCCCGTCCAAGGTAGGTGACGCGCCACCCTTCAGTCGCCGCGACCGCGGCAGCGAAGAGAGCGCCGAACTCGTGTAGTTGCTCACTCAACGTCGCAACCACCAGCTTCGGAGCGCCACTCGCCGGCTCGGCTGACTCGATGAGCTTGCCCAGGATGCGCACGACGACCGTTGATGCCAGGTGCTCGTGAGCTGGCCGCAGCGAGCCATGTTCCCAGGCCTCGCCCAAATGTACCATCAGCGGCGCCAGAACTAGCTCGATCAAAGCCGCCGCACCCAGCGTCACCAGGGCACGATTCAAGACCGCCTCGAGTCCACGTCCTTCCAGCCGTTCAGCTGCGGTCACGGCCGCCTTCAGAAGCTCTACCGCCTGCGCCTCGCCCGGTGCAGGCTCGATCTCCGCAACAGCCTTCTCCCGCTCATCCTCCTGCACCAGATCGACTAGCTCGGCACCATTCAATCGCGCGATCTGACTGATGCGGCGTCCGGCGGCGCTGGCACGTCTGAGCAGGCGTAGACGCTCGATATCGTCGTCCGAATACAGCCGCCGCCCGCCTTCCGACCGGCCAGGTTCCACGACCCCATAGCGCTTCTCCCAAGCCCGCAAGACATCGGCAGTGAGGCCCGTGCGTCGAGCGACGACCTGAATCGGGTGTCGTTTGCGATCGCTATCTGATTCGTTTGTAGGCATTGTCTAGGACAGGGTAGCAACATTGTCCTGCAGCAGTCAAGGGTCAGTCAGGACATCTGTTTGACATCGGCGGCGGCGTCCGTCGAGCCCCGCTGTGGCTCATTCCGGGCGGCGGCGGCGACGGAGTGTTATAGTGGCTGACTCAATCATGCTTACGCTTGGTGTGGGACTCGGCTTGTTGGTCGGTCTCTCCCTCGGTCTGTTGGGGGGAGGCGGCTCGATACTCACCGTGCCGATCTTCGTGTACATCGTGGGGTTTGACGCGAAAGAGGCGATCGCCATGAGCCTGGCGGTAGTCGGAGCGACAAGCCTGACGGGAGCGATCGGCCACTGGCGAATCGGCAACGTCCACATCCGAGTCGCCCTGGTGTTTGGAGCAGTCGCCATGTTGGGCACGTTCGCCGGGGCACGATTGGCCGTCTTCTTTAGCGGTGCTGCTCAGCTGGTCCTCTTTGCCGTGGTCATGATCAGCGCCGCTTATTTCATGTTCCGGGGTAGCGTACCGGGCTTGGGAAAAGCACCCATCGCGCCCCTCGACCCTGATGATCGAAGCATACCCGTGTGGCTGCTGGCACTAGAGGGAATCGCCGTCGGTATTCTGACCGGTCTGGTCGGGGTCGGCGGCGGATTCCTCATCGTCCCCGCTCTGGTACTCCTCGCCGGAATCCCAATGAAGCAAGCTGTAGGTACGTCACTCCTCGTCATCGCAATGAAGTCGACGACGGGTTTTCTCGGCTATCTGGGTCAAGTTCAGATAGACTGGAGCTTCATGGGCCTTTTCACCGTTGTGGCGATGACCGGCATCGTGGCGGGAACCTACCTCGTGCGCTTCGTCCCGCAGCGCTTGCTGCGTCAGGTCTTTGCGATCGTCCTGCTAGTCATGGGAGCGGCGATTCTCTTCCAGAATCGCACCGTCTTTCTGGCCACGCGCGACGTCCCCGAGACCTCCTCGACGTCCGGTCGGCCAACTGACCTGATCGGCTCGCCAGTCAGTTTGGGCGCCACTCGACCCGGATCTCTGCAGCTCGATCAAAGCGTTCTGGATTCGCCAGAGGCGGTTGGCTAGAATTGTAGGACCGCCAATCAAGTCCATCTTGGAGGGACACGTTATGGGGATCGGTCGGGAGATCCTACTGAAGGGCTCACGTAGCCAATGGCTTGCTTCCCAACTCATGCGCCGGCGGTTCACGCGCAAGGCGGTGCAACGCTTCATGCCGGGCGAGCGGTTGGAAGACGCCCTCATCGCCGTGGAAGACCTCAGCGGTGAGAACATGTCGACGATCCTCACGTTGCTGGGCGAAAACGTCACCCGATCCGAAGAGGCCGAGTCTGTCAAACAGCACTACTTAGACGTCCTGCAGAAGGTAAGCGAACGCGACCTGAGCGCGGACATATCGATCAAGCCCACCCAGATCGGCATCGACCTCGATCTCGAAACGACCTACGCAAGAATACATTCGCTGGTGAAACGTGCCGCGGCACTAGGAAAGACCGTCGCCATCGATATGGAAGACAGCTCCTACGTCGACCGTACCCTAGGTCTGTACAAACGGTTACGACAGGAGCACAGCAACGTCGCCATCTGTCTGCAGGCTTACCTCTACCGTACGACCGAAGATCTGGCGGCGCTGCTTCCGCTGTCGCCAATGATTCGTCTTGTGAAAGGCGCTTACAATGAGTCCCCTGAGATCGCCTATCCTCACAGGAAAGAGGTGGACGCCGCCTTTCTGAAACTCTCGGAGACGCTACTCCAGGCGACCGCGAAGGACGACGGAACCCAAGCTTTCTTCGGAACCCACGATCCGAAGATGGTCGAGGGAATCTGTCAACGCGCTGAGCGCCTGGGCCTGGCAAAGAACGCCTACGAGTTCCAGATGTTGTACGGAATCCAGCGGCAATTGCAGAGCAGGCTGGCGAGCGATGGCTACACCATGCGGGTGCTGATCAGTTACGGCGAGTCCTGGTTCCCCTGGTTCATGCGACGGTTGGCCGAAAGGCCGGCGAACGTCTTGTTCGTCGTCCGCAATCTCTTTGCCGCCTAGTAAGGGTCTCATGCTCAAGTGGATTCTCATTGTCCTGGGTGCCCTGATCGGCAGTGTCATC
>JBFJOD010000053.1:0-20462 GCA_041617795.1 Gemmatimonadota bacterium
CTCCTGATCGCGGATGCTCCTACCACCGAGGCCTGAAACGAATACGAAGCTCTCACCTTTGCTGATCGTCAGCTTATCCGATGTCGAGGCGATCACCTGATTCTCCATGTTGGATAGCAGGTGCGTGCGGCTGTAGCTGTGCTCGTGAGCGGTGGCGATGATCGCACCCCCCTCGCGGCAGCGTTCATACACCTCCCAACCCGTCGCGTCGCCCTTGCCGCCTACCTGCATCAACTCCTGGTTCTTGTGCCAGCTGCAGATCGACCAGGTTGAGCGATCAGCGTTCAAGCGATCGGCGAAGTAAGCGGCGTAGTCGGTCGTATCGGAATCGAAGATATCGGGCGCGCCGAACAGCATGAAGATGCCTCGGAACGTGATAGACGCTCGCTCGCCGAGGTTGCCTTCCCAGGGAATAGCGAGGCGTTGTAGCCGCCGCTCCATCCGTTCTTGGTAGCCGTTATCGTCATGCCAGACAAACCTGTCGTGATTGCCGACGGAGACGAAATAGGGGAAGTCAGCGCCGAGGATGTCGTCGATCTGCTGCTCCCAGGCGGCGGGATCGTCCCGGTAATCGAAGTCGCCCTGGTGCATCACCGCATCTGCGCCTTCGTCCTTGATCAGCCGCAGCACGGCGCGCGAACGCCTGGATTCATCAGGCGGTTCCCAGTATTGGTCGCCAATGAACGCGATCGTTACGGTACCTTGCGGCCTCTCAGGGGGCGGCCCAGTCGAGTCGCTGACAGCGCTGCAGCTCAACAAGAGCGCGGCTGCGGTCGAAAGCGCCCAACCTGATGTTACAGCGAACCGGGGAACAATCTGGCCGCTGATGCTCGACATCGGTCGATTGGTCATCTTCTAAAATGTCAGGGGTTTCGGATCTTCCAACAACTTCCAAAAGTACTGCAAATCACGCGCCAGCTTATGAAACGCGCCCTGGTTACAGCGCTCTCGAGCCTGCTGCAAATGCCAGGCGGGTTGAGCGGGAACAACGGCTCGTCGCACGCTGCATTGTTTGCACAATAGCCCATTCAGATCGTCAGGCGGCTATTGGGCCTCAACTATATTGAGCGCCTGCGAGCGCGCGCGCAACTTTCTAGACGCAAACCTCATACGTCAGTATTCTTAGAGTGCACCGGAGCCGACCACTGGAGAGACCTGATGATACAGCTCGACCTCGCCCCGGCCGAACGCCAGATACTGATCGAGATCCTCGAGAGCGCCCACTCCGATCTGCGCATGGAGATCGCGCATACCGATAGCATGGACTTCCGCGACATGCTCAAGGACCGCAAGGCGGTGCTCGCCAAGGTTCTGGAGTCCCTGCGCGGACCGGCCGCCTGAGCCGGACTTGACCGCGCGCGCTGTAGAGATGATCTCGATTTCTTCCAGCCTGACCGCCGCGTGAAGGTCCATCTGGTCGACGGGACTTACGAGCTGTTCCGGCACTACTACGCTTTGCCCAGCCATGTCAACGCGGCCGGGCAGGAGGTGGCTGCGGCGCGTGGGGTTCTCCGCTCCATGCTCTCGCTACTGGCTGATAGCGCAACGCACATCGCGGTCGCTACCGATCACGTCATCGAATCCTTCCGCAACGATCTTTGGCCCGACTACAAGGATGGCTCGGGCATCGAGCCGGAATTGTCCTCCCAGTTCGGCTTGCTGGAAGAGGCGTTGCGCGCGCTGGGCGTAACGGTCTGGGCGATGGAGGAGTACGAGGCGGACGACGGTTTGGCCGCGGGTGCGGCGCTGGCTGCTGCCGACGAGCGGGTCGAGCAAGTTCTGATTTGCACTCCGGATAAGGACCTGGCGCAGTGCGTGACCGGTCGCCGGGTGGTCCAATTCGATCGCCGCAGATCCTTGTTGATAGACGAGGCAAAAGTTCGCGATAAGTATGGCGTGCCTCCCGCGTCGATCCCGGACTATCTGGCGCTGGTGGGTGATGACGCCGATGGCTTCCCGGGGCTGCCGGGTTGGGGTGCGAAGTCGGCGGCGACGGTTCTCTCGCGCTACGCTCACATAGAGAAGGTTCCGGCCCGGGCTATGGATTGGGACGTCAAAGTGCGAGGGGCCAACCGGCTCGCGGCGACGCTGGCCGAACAACGAGAGCTGGCGCTGCTGTTCCGGCGGCTGGCCACCCTGGACAAAAAGGCGCCCATCAGTAGCGACGTGGACAGGCTTCGCTGGAGCGGCCCGACGCCAGCCCTGGTCGCGGTCGCCGAGACACTGGAGGATACCGAGCTGCCGCGACGCGCCGCTGCCCTGGCACAGGCCAGGTAGGCCGCGGCGAATAAAAAGAGCGCCGAGCGCTCCCCCGTCACCCAATTGCAGGTCCCCCCTAGGAACCTGGGCGGGTCGCGCGTCGGCGCTCGTGCTTTTCCTCGCGCTCAGCGGAACGCGAAGGACACCCCTACCTTCATCATCAGAACGTTGGCCGTGCTCTCGATCGGCACGAACCAGATCGAGCCGTCTGGCCTTTCAATGATGCTCCCCTCGCGCAGATAACGGACCCGCCCATTGTTCACATACTGTGCGGACAGGTCGATGAAGACGCTTCGCGAGAGGCCAAGCGCCAGGCCGCCGCCGCCGGTCCAGGCCAAGGCCCAGTCATCGAAGTGGGTACTGCTGGCGATCGTGCCGTGGTGATGGAAGTGGTCTTCCTCTTCAATGGATGAGCTGGTACCGAAGTACGAGAACCCCATGCCGGCATGCGAATACAGCCGCAGGCGACCCCTCCCAGCCGTCAATTGCGGTCCGAGGAACAGCGAGCCGATGACGTTGTCCGTCGTCACGTCTACGAACACGAAAGGTATCGTACCGCTGAACGGCCGGCGTATGGTCTCGCTCCCGTAGATGATCAGCGAGCCGTCGAGGCGCAGCCCCACCGGACTGTGCCGATCGGCGTTGATCAAGAAGTAGCCGCCGAGGCCCGGGCTGGTATCGACGTAATCCTCGAATTCATCCAGCGGCCGGGCCGCCAGGACGTAGACACCAGCCAGCCCGCGTTGCGGGCGTCCGTGCCGCCCATACTGTGCCCACGCGTCCGCGCCAGTCGCCAGCAGCAGCGCCAACAGCGAAAGCAGAACGGATTTGACAAATCGGACGTCGACCCTGCCCATGGTTCTCTCCTTTCGCGCCAGTCCCGACGTCTTTCAGTCGGCCAAACTTCGAATCGGGGGTCGGTTTCCCGCCAGGCGGCACCGATCCCCACTGGATCGAGAGGCAAGGGTGATACCGGAGGGTCTGCGGTGAAAACCACAGGAACTACGGGGCTTTGGCCGGTCCAGCCAGGTAGGGACCGTATCATTTCGAAACGCCGCCGTGGCCCGAGCACACGGATCGACGGCCTGGAATGTCAGGCGTGCGGTGGCTTTCCCAACTCGCCGGACTCGATGTCGGGCTCGCCGATGAACGAGCGCAGGATGACCTGCAGCTCGTCAATATCCAGCGGTTTGTACAGATGGGCCTTCGCGTCTATCTCGACCCGGTCCTCTTCATCGGCCGTCAATGGCCTGCCGGCCAGGGTGATGATCGGGATTCCGGACAGTGGGATCAACGTCCGCAGTCGCCGCATCAGGCGGATGCCTCCGCCGCCCGTCAGATCGAGGTCCAGAACGATCGCCTTGGGTCCGCGGCGCTGCGCCAACATCAAAGCTATGGCGGCTTCGTTGGCCGTAAGCACCCGGAACCCGCTGGTGCGCAGGTCCGCGGACACCCAGTCCAATATGTCCGGATCTGCGCTGATGATGAGGACGGTTGGCCCGGTCGGCGGCATGCTTCCTCAGCAGAGCGTAAGTTGACCGGCGGGGGAACCGGATCCACTTTTTGTAGGTTGTGGGCAGCTTGAACCAATCTAGCCTGATCGGTGCAGGTTAGTAAAGAAGGCCACAATTAAGGCGATTTAACTCGCTTTCCTGCAGTCCGGATTACCGATTTTGGCGGATGACTCCTTCGTAGCCTACGTCCTCGATCAGCTGCAGCGCCTGGGTCCCGTGCGGGCGCGGGCTATGTTCGGTGGCTACGGGCTCTACAATGGTGGGGTGTTTTTCGGGATCATCGACGAGGGCCGGCTCTACTTCAAGACGGACGACCAGTCGCGTCAGGAGTACCGCCGCAGAGGCATGGGACCATTCCAGCCCAACCCGCAACAGACCCTCAAGACCTATTATGAGGTGCCGGTGGAGGTCCTCGAAGATGACGAGGAGTTGACCGCTTGGGCGCTACGAGCGTGCGCGGGCGAGGCTTGACCGGCCCTCGGGGCCCGTTAGATTTGCGCCGCGCCACGGAATCAGTCCTCGAGCCGGTGGCGCGCACCTTCGGGCAGGGCCGCGCGGCCCACCCGAGGTGTAACGGGGCTGTAGCTCAGTTGGTTAGAGTGCCGGTCTGTCACACCGGAGGTCGCGGGTTCGAGTCCCGTCAGCCCCGCTGCAGAGAGAGTCAGAAGGTCTTCCCAAACGCCGATTCGGCGACAACTCGCATCTAATATGTAGCGGAGGTCGGCTTGATTACGCTCGAAAAGGTGAGCAAGTCGTTCGGGCCCACGCGGGCGGTGAGCGATGTGTCGTTTACGGTGGATCGCGGCGAGGTCGTGGGCTTCCTGGGGCCAAACGGTGCCGGCAAGTCCACGACGATGCGCCTGATCACGAACTACCTGGAGCCGGATTCCGGCGCGGTGCGGATAGATGGTGCCGATGTGCGGGACGATCCGGTGGCGGCGCGTCGGCGGATCGGCTACCTGCCAGAGAACAATCCCCTCTATCCGGATATGCTGGTCTCCGAGTATCTGGCGTTTGTCGGGCAGCTGCGCGCTGCGCGCCTTAACGGACCGGGCAGCGCCCTGGACGATGCGGTACAAGCCACGGGGATCGCCGAAGTCTTCTACCGCCCAATCGGCGAGCTCTCGAAAGGCTATCGCCAGCGACTGGGGCTGGCGGCGGCGATCCTGCACCGGCCCGACTATCTAATCCTCGATGAGCCTAGCGAGGGGCTCGACCCCAACCAGCGTCAGGAGATCCGGCGGCTGATTCGTGAGGTAGGAAAAGAGCACACCGTACTACTCAGCACCCACGTTCTGCCGGAGGTCGAAGAGACCTGCGAACGGATCATCGTCATCCATCAGGGGTCGCTGGTCGCCGACGGCTCGACCGGCGAGCTGATGTCCCAGGCAAGATCCCGGCGCGCCATCGTGGTCGAGCTGGAAGGTGAAGGTACGCGAGAGGCGCTGACGAACCTGCCGGGCATCGAGGGCGTGACGGACGAGCGGGAGGTGTACGGCCGGAGGCGCTACACGCTGGCTGTGGCGCCGGGTCCTGATCCGCGACCCTCGATCTATAAGCTGGCGACAACGAAGAACTGGGTCCTCTGGGAGCTGCACGAAGAGATGGGCAGCCTGCAAGACCTGTTCAGCCAATTGACGCGCTAGAAGGGGGCGCGCCGATGCGTAATATCTGGACGATCGCTCGCAAAGAGTTGCGCGGGTATTTCGATCACCCGACGGCCTACATCCTGCTGGTCGTATTTCTGGCCATCAACTTCTTCTTCTACTTTCGCGGAGTCTTCCTGATCGGCGAAGCCACGCTTCGTCCGCTGTTCGACCTGCTGCCGTGGATTCTGCTCTTCTTCGTCCCAGCCGTCACGATGGGTGCGCTGGCCGAGGAGAAACGTCACGGCACCCTGGAAGTCGCGCTGAGTCATCCCATTCACGATCACCAGTTCCTGCTAGGCAAGTACCTCGGAAACACTTTGTTCCTGGCGATCGCGTTGGGCGGCACGCTGCTGGTCCCGTTGGCGCTGTTGGTCGGCGGCCAACCGGACCTCGGCGTCGTGTTCGCCCAGTACCTGGGCAGCCTGTTGCTCATCGCCGGCATGGCCGCTGTGGGCGTATTCGCCTCGGCGCTGACACGTAACCAGATCACTGCCTTCATCGTGGGGACCGCGGTCAGCTTCTTGTTGATGATCGTGGGCACCGAGGTCGTTCAGATCGGGCTGCCGACCTGGCTGGCGCTGCCACTGGGCGAGCTGGCCTTGCTGCCGCGCTTTGCCAACGTGGCCCGCGGCGTCATCGACCTGCGTGATGGGGTCTACTTCGTCGCCTTGTCAGCGGCCTTCCTGTCGCTGGCCTACTGGCTGCTGCTCCGCGACCGCTTGAGCCACGGTTCGCGGCTGTATCGCAACCTGCGGCTGGGTACGCTGACAATCGTGGCTATCGCGGTGATGGCGAACCTGTTCGGGCGTTATATCCCCGGCCGGCTCGACCTCACGGCCGAGCGGCTATACACGATGTCGGATGGAACGCGCTCGATCCTTCGCGACCTGGACGACATGGTCACTGTCACGCTGTTCGTCTCCAAAGAGTTGCCGGCGCAGGTACGAACCCTAGAGCGTGACGTCAGCGATGTGCTGCGTGACTTCAAGCGTTACGGAGCAGGCAACATTCAGGTGATCCGCAGGCACCCCGACGCCAGCGATGAGGCACGCCGCGAAGCACAGCAACTGGGGATCACGCCCGTCCAATTCAACGTGGTCAGTCGTGAGGAGCTGCAGCTGAAGCAAGGCTGGCTGGGGCTGGCGGTTCGCTATGCGGACCAATCGGAGTCGATTTCCTTCGTCGGCGATACCCGCAACCTGGAGTACCAGCTCAGCTCGCAAGTCTGGCGGCTGACTCGCCCCGACACTCCGAAGGTCGCCTTCCTGACCGGTCACGGCCAGCGAACTCAGACCGACTACTCGGCGTTCAACCGCGAGCTGGGCCGGACTTACGAGGTCACGGCGGTCGACCTGTCGTCGGAGGGCGCCGTGCTGGGCCCCGACTTGAACGCGATCATCATCGCCGGTCCGCGCCGGCCGCTGGATGCCCGGGCGCGACAGTTGATTCGTGGCTACCTGGCCCGCGACGGACGCGCCCTTTACCTGGGTGAAGGCGTCGATGTTAACCTGCGCTTCCTGTTCGCCTCGGCGCTGCCGGACAGCGCCCGCGACTTCAGCGAGACGTTCGGCGTCCGCGTCAACCAGGACCTGGTCTTCGATCTGCGCTCCAACGAGATGATCACCATGCCCGGCGAGGTCTTCGCGGTGACCATGGCCTATCCGTTCTGGCTGCGCGCGCTGCCCGCCGAGGAGCACCCGATCACTCGTAACCTGAACAGCGTCTTCCTGCCCTGGGCCAGCTCGCTGGATACGCTTGCCACGTTGGGCGGTCGAACCTTTACGCCGCTGCTGATGACCAGCCAATTCGCCTGGCGCCAAACCGGCCAATTCGAGATCCGGCCCGACGCAGAGCTGCTCTACGATCGTAGCCAGCTGGCACCACAGCTGCTGGCGTTCGCGTTGCAGGGCGCCGTCGGCGCCGGCCCGATGACGTCGGTCACCCCGCCGTCAGGCGCGGCTGGCACGCCCGGCGATATCGATCTCTCGGCCAGCGACGCGGTTGACGCACAAGGCATTGCGGATAGCCTGGCCGTTGGCCCGGGTACGGTCGCCGCAGATACGACGGCGCGCGTCGTCGGCACTCAAGTCGTGGAGGGGCCGGCCACCGGTCGCGTGGTCGTGGTGGGTGACGCCGATTTCCTCAACGATGCGTTCGTGCGGAACGCTCCGGAGAACGTGCTGTTCGCGCTGAACGCTCTGGACTGGCTGACGCAATCGGACGCGTTGCTGGAAATCCGCAGCAAAGCGGCCACACCGCGGCCGCTGGTCTTCGCTTCCGATGTGCAGCAGGCGGCCGTCCGCTACATCAACTTGATCGGCGTCCCGCTGGCGTTCGTTTTGTTCGGCGCCTTCCGCCTGATGCGGCGGCGGCGCCTGACCCGAAGAACTTACGGAGCATGAGCGATCGACTACTGAGGTATCTGGTTGGCGCGCTGGCCATCCTGGCTGCGGCCTGGGGTGTGGCGCGCTTCGTCTCGGGGCGCGGCGGTGGTGGTGAGTCGGAGTATTTCGACTTGGCGACCAGCGCTGAGTTGGTGCTGGACAGCGTGGTGGTCGAGAGTCCGGACGGGACCGTGCAGCTGCGCGCCGGCGATGGCTGGACCGTCAACGGCTACGAGGCGGTAGCCGATGCCGGTGAGTCGTTGAAGCGCGCGCTGGAGCAAGCTGAAGTCGGAGCGCTGGTCAGCCGCAATCCGGAGAACCACGAGCGCTTGGGCGTCACGGAGGGTAAGGGCCGCCGTCTGACCGTTTTCGCGGGTGGGTCCGAGCAACTCTCATTATATATAGGAGGCCGCGCCGACGTTTTCGATCGCGCCTACGCGCGCCGTGTGGGTGATGACCTGGTTTACACATTGCAGGGGACGCTGGTCAACCTGGCGAACCGCGGCGTCGACGATTGGCGTAACAAGGAAATCTTGTCGGTGGTCCGCGGCGACATTCAGCGGATCGAGTTCACGTATCCTGGGGAGTCGTTCTCCCTGACTCGCGATTCGCTGACTTGGCGGATCGAGCCGTCGGATCGTGCCGCGGACGACAACAAAGTGGCGAGCCTGCTGAGCCAGCTGGCGACGCTGCGCGCCGTGAGCTTCGCCGCGCAAGCGACAACCGACACGCTGGTCTGGGATCCGGCGGCGGCGCGGCTGCGGGTTCTGGGTCCGGGCGCCACGATTCTCGCCGACCTGACGTTCCTGAAACGCGAGGCCGAAGTTGGCTACTTCCTACGCCGTGCCGGCTCGCCGGTGGTCTACTCGATCAGCTCGTACACCGGCGGTGAAATCCTCAAGCGCGCAGCCGATTTGCAAGTCGCCGGCGGTTCGCCGACCGGTTGACCCTCTTATAGGGGCGGGATAGATTCCTGCCGCACGATGCGAGGGCTGAGGGCGATCTCAGCTCTTTGCTGTCTTGGGGGGCGTAGCTCAGCTGGCTAGAGCGCCACGTTGACATCGTGGAGGTCACAGGTTCAAGTCCTGTCGCCCCCATCCCGCGCAAGAAAATCTGGGGCCGTAGCTCAGTTGGGAGAGCGCCTGAATCGCACTCAGGAGGTCAGGGGTTCAAGTCCCCTCGGCTCCACTCCTCTTTTCTGCCGGAGCCTTCAGTCTTCTTACGACCTCACCGACATCGGTTTCTGGCATCTCGATCTTGAACAGCTGCATCTTCCCGTCAATGTCGGCGAGCGGCACGTAAGTGGCTGTCGCGGCGTCATAGATACCTAGGGTGAAGTATCTGTCTCCGCTGTCGCCGGGCAAGCTGGGTAGCAGTCGAGATTCCAGCACCAGCGTGAAGCGACCCTCGTCGTCCGTCATGGTCTTGGGATTCAGAATCTCTCCGGTATCAAGATCTCGAGCCTTGATGGTCGCGATCCCGGCCTTCGCGGACCCACGGACTGGAAGAGCCATGACGGAATCGCCGATGGCAAGTGATCCGTCCTCGAGCAACAACTGGCCAGTGATGGTGATGCCCTCAGGCTTTTGCGCTTGCTGAGCCAGAGTGTGAAACGGCCAGGCACCCGCTAGTAGCCCGGCCAGAACCGAGTAACACAGCGCTCGCTTGATCGTCGGAATTCCCGGCATTGTGGCCCTCCTCGGCGGTGTGATAGGCGATTAATCGATTCTCGGCTCGACAAGTCGGCCGACTCGAGTGGAATAGCTCGGCAACCCGTTCAAACGGCGCAACCTTCGTGCGGGCCAAACCTGCACGAGTTTGCTCTCGACGATGTTATAACCCATACTGGCTGAATCCAGGCCAAACAACAAGGCGATGCGATGCTGGACTTGAGGGGTCGTTTCTTCGTCGTTGGCGTTCTCGCGCTTGTAACCGCTGTGCCACTCGCGTTGCACTTGCGAGCCGTAACATCGGGTACAGGCGTCAATCAGCTGGCGAGTTCCGTCACCATCTACCGTGACAGTTACGGCGTCCCGCACATCTTCGGGCCGACCGACGAGAGCGTCGTGTTCGGGGCGGCTTACGCTCAGGCCGAGGACAATTTCTGGCAGGTCGAAGACAATTTCATCCGGTCGCTAGGCCGTGCATCGGAGCTCTACGGCGAGGAGACGCTGCTGGATGACTATCTGGCGCGCGCCCTCGAGATTCCGCGACGCTCCCAAGAGGAATACTCCCGGGCGTCGCCACGGATGCGAGCGCTCTACGATGCCTACGCGGCAGGCTTCAACTACTACCTGTCCAAGCATCCGCTGACTCAGCGGCGGCTGCTCGAGCAGATCGAGCCGTGGTACACTCTGGCGTTAATCCGCTTCAAGTATCACCACAACGAGTACATCGGCTATGCCGGGTTACGGCGAGCGCGGACCGAGTTGCTTCTACGCAAGCAGGAGGAGGGAGAGCGGCCCAACGGCTCTAACCAATGGGCGATCGGTCCGTCGCGAAGCGCGAGCGGCAATTCAATGCTTCTGATCAATCCGCACGTGCCGTTCTTCGGGCTGTCGCAGTACACCGAGGTTCACTTGCAGAGCGATGAGGGGCTTGTCTTCTCCGGGCTGAGCCGCTTCGGCTTCATACTGCCCTACATGGGAAACAACGCGCACCTCGGCTGGGCTTACACCGACAACTACTCGGATATTGGAGACGTCTACGTCGAGCATTTCGACGATCCGCAGCACCCGCTCCGCTACCGCTACGGCGACGGTTACCGAGTCGCTACGGAGTGGGAGGAAGTGATCCGAGTCAAGACGGCCGACGGGATCGAGGGCCGCATTCACAGAATGCGGAAGACTCACCACGGGCCGATCCTCGCACTGGACGACGAGGGCCGACCGTTGGCAGTCCGGCTCACGAAGCTCGACGAAGGTGGATGGTTCGAGCAGTGGCATGACATGGCGCGGGCGAGTTCGTTGGAAGAATTCAAAGCGGCGATGGCACGCCTGGCCGTGCCGTACATGAACACGATGTATGCCGACCGCGACGGCAATATCTACTACGTGTACAACGCGGCGATCCCGCGCCGCTCGACAGATTACGACTGGTCAGAGCCGGTGGACGGGAGTGACCCGGGTACGGAATGGCTCGGCTATCACTCCCTAGATGACTTGCCGCAGGTGCTGAACCCAACCAGCGGCTACCTGCAGAACTGCAACTCGAGCCCGTTCACAGTCACGACCGGGATCGAAACGGATCCCGATGCCTATCCACCCTACATGGTCGGTTCCGAGACCGACAACCGCCGGGCCCAAAGTTCGCGCCGCCTGCTGAAGGGTCGCGAGAAGTTCAGCTTTGACGAGTTTGCGGAGGCCGTCCTCGACACGCGAATCCTGGCGGCGGAGACGGAGGTGCCAGAGCTCCTGAACGAATGGCAGCGGCTTGAGGCCGCAGAACCCGCGCGAGCCGCCCGGCTCGCCGAGCCCATTGGTGCCTTGGAGACCTGGGATTACGTGGCGTCCGTAGATTCGTGGGAAACGACTCTCTTCGTGCTCTGGGCGGATCACTACTTGAATACGAACGAGGCGGCCAAGCGTGACCGTTGGGCGCGGGTCGATGTCTTTGAGGAAGTTGTTAAGAGCCTGATCGCGACCTGGGGGACTTGGCGCACCCCGTGGGGCGAACTGAACCGAGTTCAGCGGCCCGACGCCAGCGGGCGGGTCCCGTTCGACGATGCCCTACCGAGCCTTCCGGTGGCGGGTGCGCCGGGCTGGCTAGGCAGCGTCTTCACGTTTCATACCCGTCAGTCCGCAGGTCTCCGACGCCATTACGGCGTTCACGGCAACTCCTTCGTCAAGGTCATCGAGTTCGGTCCAGAGGTACGCGCGCGCTCGATCCTCACCTTTGGCCAGAGTGGTGACCCGACATCGCCTCACTTCTTCGACCAGGCGCCTCTCTACTCGCGCAAGATGTTCAAACCGGCGTGGTTCAGTTTGGAAGAGATCGAGGCGCACGCCGAACGAGTCTACCGGCCCGGTTTGGAGTAGCACCGCCGGTCGGCGGTTACCCGCCTCACCGCGCGAGTCGACCCTCGCGCCGGTCGCGCGGGCGCAGCGTCGCGGCCGTCGGCTCGAGCCCACTCACCCGGTTCTGGTTCGCCGAGTTTCCGAAGGGTTGGGCGACCCGCTCGATCTCGGCGGGCTGAAGGTTGAGCCCCCCAGGGTTGTCTGCGACTTCCTTCCGCAGCTGCGGATCGGTCAGCGATTCGCCTTTGATCTGCTGATGGATCATCAAGATCCCGTAGATCAGACCCTCGGGGCGCGGTGGGCAGCCGGGCACGTAGACATCGACGGGGACGATGGCATCGACGCCCTGCATGATCGTGTAGTTATCGAACACCCCGCCCGACGATGCGCAGGCGCCCATGGCGATGCACCACTTGGGCTGCGGCATCTGGTCCCAGATGCGCCGCAACACCGGCGCGATCTTGTAGGGAACGCGGCCGCCGACGATCATCAGATCGGACTGCCGCGGGGTATGCCCCAGCCGCTCCATGCCGAATCGGGCGATATCGTACTTCGATGCGGCGGCGGCCATGAACTCGATGCCGCAACAGGCCGTGTTGAACGGCATCATCCAGAGCGAATTACGGCGCGCCCAGTTGACGACCCAATCGAGCTTGGTGATCCACCAATGATGCCGCTGCGCTGTCATCGACTCATCCCGCCGCGGGGAGGGATCATTGAACCGGTGCCGCACGGTGTGGGACGTCAGCGCGCCTGCACCAGTTGGTCAGATCACATTATGCCAGCAGCTTCCACTGCAAGCAATAAGTAGTCGATGCAGCCGCAGCAGGCGGCGCGAGATCTTAGTTAGCTGCCGAACTCAAGCCCGCCACTCCATCGTCTGACCTTTCACATTTCACCGCCGCAGGAGAGCTCTAGCCGCGGGTCCTCCCCTGCCACGGCTGAGTTTAGCGGAAGTAGGTCATCGACGGATCGGGCCGCCCCACATAGCAGGTGCGGCTGAACCCGTACTTACGGATGACGGCCAGCGCCTGCTCCGCCTCCTGTCGGTTGGGGAACATGTATAGGCGGTTGTTGCCATCCGCCATCAGCCAGCGGCCGCCTTCTTGACTGAGCCGCAGATTCGCGGCGTTAAACCCGATGCAGTCCTCGTTGCTCAGTGCGCCGCTGGGGGCGCTGGCCTTCACCAGCCAATATTCCAGCGAGGGGTCGGGCCGGCCGACGAAGCAGTGCTGGTTGAGGTCGTAGAAGCGAATAATCTCCCGGGCCCGCATCGCCTCGTTCTGTACATCGAACGCCTTCATGCTGCTGGCTCCATCCATCAGGATCCAGCGGCTGCCCCGGCGCTGAACTTGTACGCGGTTTGGGTTGAAGGCCAGGCAGTCCTCGGTCAGCGCGGCCGCCTTCTCGGCGCTGAACGTTACCTCGACCCAGCCGGGCACCAGACCGCTACGATCGGCCACGCGCGGATAGATCAACCGGCCCTGCAGCCGGTTACCCGAGACGGTTCCCCAGACGACCTTGGTCTCGTGATCGCTGCCCTGGTACCACCAGACGGCGGAGAAGCGGTTGTTGCCGACCTTGCCCTTGAAGATCGTCGCGGCTGATACGCCGGCGAAGCCGCCGACCTCCATCGTGATCTGGTCGCCCGACTGGGTCACCTTGATCGACGTCGTGGCGGATACCGCCTGTTGAGCCGGCGAGCGGTCGAGAAAGTGATTGGTGCCGGTGATGCGTGCCTCGTACTCACCGGCGATGTTCTGTGCCCGGAGCGGTGTGACTAGCATGAGCAAGGTAAACGAGAGAATGAGACTACCGGAACCCGTCAGGCGTGGCATATCCGTCCCTCCCTTTGTCGATGCGGCGAATTGTGAGCTACGAATCTCGACACACCGGTGATAGTCCCGGTGAGAGAATCGTTCGCGGGCGATGCGGCTGGCGGGACTCTCGAACGGACCGAACAGGCTGCGATCCGCTGTTCGAGTTGGCGCATCGTGGCACGCAACCGCGTGTTGGGCGGCTGCCGCCCGTCCAAGATGTCCCGGCCGCGGTCACGAAGCAACGATCAGCCGCGGGAGAGCGGTCGGCGCCGAATGTCGGCATCGTCAGTGGTCGCGACCGGCGCGCCAGAGACTGATGGGCCGGAGTAAAGAAATCCTTGCAAATCCGCCGTTTAGCCACTACGCTCGTTTGAGCGTTGCTGGTCGCGCAAACAAGTTCGCGCCTGACGAAGGCCGGGATTCGGCTCTTTGCCAGGCGCCATGCTTTGGGTCTCCTCTTACAGAGGCGGTTCTGATGGCCGGGATCTTCGTGAGCTACCGACGGGGTCAGAGCGCCGGTTACGCTGGCCGGCTGGCGGACACCTTGAGTAACCGCTTCGGCAAGGAGAATGTCTTTCGGGATATCGAGGACATCTCGGCCGGCGCTGACTTCGTCGATCGAATCAACCAGGCGGTGGGTGCCTGCGAGGTTCTACTAGTCGTGATCAGCCCCGGTTGGGTGGCGGCTGCGGATCCGCAGGGCCGCCGGCGCCTCGACAACCCCCAAGACTTCGTGCGCCTCGAAATCGAGACGGCGCTCAAGCGCAACGTCCGCGTCGTGCCGCTGCTGGTCGGCGGAGCGGCCATGCCGTCGCTGGATGAGCTGCCCGAGACTCTCAAGCTGCTGTCGCGCCGCCAGGCGCACGAGCTGAGCGACTCGCGTTGGGACTTCGACATGGATCGCTTGATGGCGATCCTCGAGAAGAGCGGGCTGCGAACACCGCCGGGCGCCAAGAGAGATATGAGAGCCGCGGCAGGTGGGATGCCGCCTATTCACCGGGACGCGCAGAAACCGCCGCAGGGAGTCAACTGGCTGGCCATCGGCGGCATCGTCGGGGTCGCGGTCATCGCCGTGATCGCTTTCGTTGTCGCGTTCGCCTCCGATGACGGCGGGCCGTTCGGCGATACTCAAAACCTGGTCTCGGATTACGAGAGCCAGCCAGCCGAACCGCCGGTCGAGGCCGCTCAGGCCGCCGAACGGATGGAGGAGGCGCGTCAGCCGAGCCGGCCGGCGCCGTCCGCCGACGATCGGCTGGCGCGGGAGCGGCCGCGGATCATCCTGGCGCTAGAAGAACACGCCGAAGCGGAGATCGAGGCGTTGATCGACCTCGACCCTGAGCCGCTCTACCAGCGCTTCACCGGGCAAGCGCTGCAGGCCGAGCTCAACGCGATCCAACAGCTCCAGGAGAACGGTCTGTATCAGAATGCCGAGCTTCTCAGCCAGAACATCCAGGACATCAGCCTCAGCCAGGATGGTCGGCGCGCCGAGGTGCGCGTGGTCGAGCGCTGGAGCACCAGGTTCCATTCGGAGCTGACTGACGAGTGCATCGCGCAGGTACCGGCCCACGATGTTCCGCAGACGATCTATCTCGTGTTGCAGAACGACCGCTGGATGGTCGACAACCTGGTGCACGATGGACCGGCGCCGGATCCCGTCGCTTGCTACTGAAGCGACGTCGAATCCACCCTCTAGCTCTTAACCGGCCCCGGCCGGGAACTAGCCGACAGCGACCGGGTATGTAGAGATACCCGCCGAGCCTCGCTCGCTTCCCACCGCCACGCAGCGATCGCTGGTTCCTGAACATCTGCAAGAGAGTCACCCGCCAAGACCCGCACGACCCGCCGTAAAAACATTTGTTTACCCCGGAGGTACCCACGGCCCTCTCTTGTTTGCCGTCCCCTCGCTTCCGTCTGCTGTACCAGAGGAGGGTCAAAAACATGAGAACCCCAACCATCGCAGCCGCGTTGCTGGTTGGCGCGGTCGCGGTCCTGTGCGCCTGCGCCACCAACGCCGGCGTCGACAGCAACCCGCAGCTCGTCCGCGCCACGGCAGCGGACCCGGGGGTCGCAACCCACACGGCGGTCAACGAATACGCTCAGCCTCCCAAAGCCTGCCGCGGCGGAGCCGAGGACGGCAGGGCCGTGCGCTGGGTGCTCGAGTTCCGCCAGGGTGGCTCCGCGCTCCAGGCTAAAGGCTGGACCCACACCTGGCAGGAGTGGGCCGACGCGGTTGAGATGAGGCCCCGCGGCCAACGCCCGATGACCAGTCGGGTGCGCGTCACCGACAACTGGACCGTCTACTTGGAGTTTCGCCGAGACGGCCAGGTGATCACGACGGAGCGGCTTAGCTTCCAGGAGCCGTGTGTCTACGCCTACCAGGACCGCGAGAACAACGTCTTTCTGTTTTACAAGAAGGGTTGAGCGCTAAGGCGCTCGCTCAGGCGGCTCGCCGGTCCTCAGAAAGGCAAGCTGGTCGCTGGGACCCAGCACCAGCATGACGTCACCGGAACGGAACGGGTAGTCCGGGTCGGGGGCAGTGGTCAGCTGCTCCGCGCCGTCCGCTGCTCTGTGCTTGATCATCAACACACTGGCTCCGTACTCCTGCCGGATGTTCAGCTGGCGGATCGTCTTGCCGATGAAGGGGGTGGGTATTTCGATCTCCGCGACCACGGTATGGCTCTCCGTCGGCACCAGGTCGATCGTTCGCTCTCCCGTCACCGCAGCGGCGACGCTGCCTGCCATGTCGCGCTTGAAGACTTCGGTGTGATAGCGCTCGATCACGTCCTGCGGCCAGATCACGCCGGCCAGTCGGCCGAACTCGAGCACCGGCACTTCGCCCCGATAGGTTCCCAGATGACGCATCACCTCGGCCAGCGAGCTGTTCGGAGTCACGGTGGGGAACTCGCTCTCGGCCATGATGTCTTCGGCGATGATCAGCGAAGCCAGCGCAGCTGGGTCCCGCATGACCGGACGGATGTCATCGGCGGTGATGATCCCTTCCAGCTGTCTGCTGGGGTCGGTGACGAACAGGGTGCTGCCGGGATGATCGATGAACTTGGAGATGAGGGAGTAGAGGTCGTCGTTTGGGGAAACGGTCACCGGATTGTCGCGCATGACCTCCCGAACCGGCACATGCTGCAGCACGTTGACCGCCTTACCGCGATGGATATCCACGCCGCGGCGCATGAGCTTCATCGTGTAGATCGAGGCGCGCTGCAAGCGTGTGGCCAGCAGGGTGGCGATGATGCAGCTGATCATCAGCGGCAGGATGATCTTGTAGTCGCCGGTCATCTCGAAGATGATCAGGATGGCCGTGATCGGCGCATGCGTGGTCGCGCCGACTACCGCGCCCATCCCCACCAGCGCATAGGCACCGGTCAGTTCCGTACCGGTCGGCCAGATCTGGCTGACCAGCGTGCCCACCGCGCCGCCCAGCATGGCGCCGATGAACAGGGAGGGCGCAAAGACGCCACCGGAACCACCCGACCCGATGGTGATCGAAACCGCCACGATCTTGAGCGCGACCAGCATGAGCATGAATTGCCAGATCAGACGGCCATGCAACGCCTCGCCGATCGCCTCGTAGCCGACGCCGAAGATCTGAGGCGCCCAGATGCCGATCATTCCGATGAGCGCGCCGCCCAGAGCCGCGCGGAGCGGCAGCGGCAACTTAAGGCGCTCGAACGCGTCCTCCGACTTGTAGAGCGTGCGGATGAAGGCCAGCGCGAAAAATCCCGCCAGGATGCCGAGGCCGGCGTAGGCCAGCAGCTCGGACGGGTGCTCGAGCGTGTAGGCGGGCACCTCGAAAGCTGGGAAGTCGCCAAGGAAGTGACGGCTGACCACGGTGGCGGCCACCGACGAGATGACGATGGGCGAAAACTGGGCGACGCCGAAATCGCCGAGGATCACCTCGACGGCGAACAGCGCCCCAGCGACCGGCGCGTTGAACGTCGCGGCGATCCCGGCGGCGGCGCCGCAACCCACCAGCGTGCGCAGCCGGCGCATATCGACCTTCAGCCACTGGCCGACGGTCGAGCCCAGCGCCGAGCCAATCTGCACGATCGGCCCCTCCCGGCCCACCGAGCCGCCCGACCCGATGGAGATGCCGGAGGCGAACATCTTCGCGATGACGACGCGCGGCCGCATGCGGCCGCCGTGCAGCGCCACCGACTCCATTACCTCGGGGACTCCGTGACCACGCGCCTCGCGAGCGAAGCGAGTGGTGATCAGGCCGACCACCAAACCGCCTGCCGCTGGTGCCGCGATCTTCCACCAGAAGGGGAGCGATGCCAGGTAGTCGAGAGTGTAGCTGCTCTGCCGCCAGGCCCCCAGTTGCACCAGGTCGATCAGCAAGCGGAAGCCGATGGCGGCGAACCCGCCCAGCACGCCGATCGCCACCGCCAGCAGGACGATGTAGATCTGCTCCGCCTGACGGAACCCGTCGCGGACGCGCCTTAAATAGGTGAGGAGCGGCTCGAGCATGTCGATTCGGCGGTGTGCCCCGCGACTAGCCGCGCAGAGCGGCCCAGATCAGGCAGCCCCAGCCGACCAGAAAGGCGAGGCCGCCCAACGGAGTGATGGCGCCGAGCCAGCGGAGGCCCGACAGGCTCAGGGCGTAAAGGCTGCCGGAGAAGAGCAGCGTACCGGCCACGAACAACCAGCCGGCGGCGGCCGTGGCTGGCCCCGGCCAGCGGCTGACCGCCCAGGCGACGGCCAGCAGGGCGAGGGCGTGGAACAGCTGGTAGCGGACGGCGGTCTCGTAGACCGCCAGCATCTCGGTGCTCAGCCGGTCGCGCAGGCCGTGGGCGCCGAAAGCGCCGGCCGCGACACCCAGCAGAGCGGATGCGGAACCCAGTGCGAAGTAGAGTCTTTCCATGATCGTGGCCCGCGGAAACTTAGGCCCGAAGGGTTTGCCAGGCCACCGGTTTCGTGCCATGTTACCGGGTGCCCGCCGGGCAGCGCGGTAGTCCCTGTCTACCGCCGTGTGTGGACAAGTCCATCCCCCCCAAACAAACTCGTTGAGGAGCTTCTCATGACGGATGCCGGCGCAGGCAAGAGACCGGCTAACATACTCGTCGTGGATGACGAGCCCGCCGTCACCTCCCTCGTCAGCAAGCAGTTGAGCCGGGACGGGCTGTCCTGCCGGACGGCCGAATCGGCCCGGGAAGCGCTGGGGATTCTGGAGACCACGAGCTTCGACGTGGTGATCACGGACATCTCCATGCCGGAGATGTCGGGGATCGATCTGCTGAAGATCGTCAAGCTGCGGGACCCCGAGGTCCAGGTCATCGTGATCACGGGGAACCCGGAGCTGGACTTCGCCGTCGAGGCGATTCGCTCCCACGCCGACGACTACCTGATCAAGCCGTTCGAGCTGTCGCAGCTCAGCCACTCGGTCAGCCGCGCGCTGGAGCACCGTGAGCTGCTCCAGGACAATCGCCGCTACCGGCTCCACCTCGAGGACCGGGTGCGCGAGCAGGCGTTGCAGATCGAGCGGTTGTTTCTGGATGGCCTGTCGGCCTTGGCCGCGGCGATCGAGGCGCGCGACCGCTACACCGGCGGCCACCTGGACCGGGTTAGCCGCTACGCGCTGGCCACCGGCCATGAGATGCGCCTGGATGAGGAGCGCCTGCGGGTTCTCTGGTTGGGCTCGCTGTTTCACGATGTGGGGAAGCTGGCCATCCCCGACGCTATCCTCAACAAGCCGGGCCCGCTGACGGACGAGGAGTATGCCGAGATGAAACGGCACCCGGAGTTGGGGGTGAGCATCGTCGAGCGGATCTCCTTCCTATTGCCGGCGGCGATGGCGATCCTGCACCACCAGGAGCGTTGGGATGGCGGCGGCTATCCGAGGGGTCTCAGCGGTGAAGACATCTGCATGGAGGGCCGCATCCTGGCGGTGGCGGATGCGTTCGACGCCATGCTCACCGACCGGCCTTATCGCCGGGCACGTCCCGAGGAGCAGGCGATAGCCGAGCTGCAGCGCTGTGCCGGCACCCAGTTCGACCCCGACGTGATCGAGGCCTTCCTGCGGGCAAGGCAACGCGGGTTCCCCAGCCTGCCGGACATCCCGGGATTAGGGGACGGCCGCGGCGTTCTTCGAGGTTGACCCCCGTACTTAGCCCGAATAGATTCGCTTGCCCGGCGCCACCGTAGCTCAACGGTAGAGCACG
Organism: Gemmatimonadota bacterium; assembly: GCA_041617795.1. Classification (GTDB taxonomy): domain Bacteria; phylum Gemmatimonadota; class Gemmatimonadetes; order Palauibacterales; family KS3-K002; genus JBFJOD01. The sequence goes on from JBFJOD010000053.1 coordinate 19,816, forward strand.
TCATTCGTAATGACGGGGTTGTCGGTTCGAATCCGACCGGTGGCTTGGCTCGGCGGCGGGCTCCGGCTCGCTCCACCGTTCGCGGTGCGGGTCGGTTGCGGCGCGGCGCCATCGAGCCCCGCTCTCGAGTTACGCTCCGCCGGAGCCCACCGCCTCGCTCGTTGGGGTTCAGCTAGAGCGGTTAGAGCGGGATCTGAAGTTGTTCGCGGGCGTAGCTCAGTTGGTAGAGCGCAACCTTGCCAAGGTTGAGGTCGCCGGTTCGAGCCCGGTCGCCCGCTCTGGAGAGTAATCCGACGATGCCCGGGGAGGATGAAGCGGCTTGCGGGTCCGTTCGATGGCGGGCCGGCCTTGCGGTGTAAACTCTCCGGGCCTCGCACTGTGACGGGGAGTAGCTCAGCCCGGAAGAGCGCTGCGTTCGGGTCGCAGAGGCCGCGGGTTCAAATCCCGCCTCCCCGATTTTCCTTTCTCGTCTGCAGGTTCTCGGGACGTGGCGCAGCCCGGTAGCGCGCCTGAATGGGGTTCAGGAGGTCGCGGGTTCGAATCCCGCCGTCCCGACTCCGCTGCTATAGTTCACCGTCCGTGGCCCGGCACCCTCCGATGGCTGACTAATGTCGTAGAGGTCGCGGGTGGAGACTCGCACCGCACGC
>JBFJOD010000054.1:0-20198 GCA_041617795.1 Gemmatimonadota bacterium
AAGGCGACCACGTCGCGATACTCGCGCTCCCTGACGCAGTCAGCGCAGTCGAGAAGCTTTTCCAGTGAGAGTGTCTCGAGTCGGCGATCTCACCGATCTCCTCCATGTCGTCGGGGTGATCGTTGCGGCCGTTGGTGTCGCAATGGGCATCGCGGGTCTCGTCGCCTTGCTCAACGGTGGGACAGCTGCGGCCCCTCTGTTTATTTCGGCGGGGATCGCCATCGTCTTGGGGGCTGCCGCCAACCTGCTCACACCCCGTCCCGCCGATCTCAGCATTCGCGAAAGCTTCTTGATTGTCAGCCTCGCCTGGCTGGCTGCTGCGGTCTTCGGTGCGTTGCCGTTCTGGATCGCCGGAGTGGCATCGCCGGTCGATGCGTTCTTCGAATCAATCTCCGGCTTTACCACCACCGGTGCCTCGATCTTTCCCGACCCCGGATCGCTGCCGCGTGGCCTTCTCTTCTGGCGCGACTTCAACCAGTGGCTGGGCGGCATGGGCATCATCGTCCTGGCGGTTGCCGTGCTGCCGTTCCTCGGAGTCGGCGGCATGCAACTGTTCCGCGCCGAGGTACCGGGACCTACGCCCGACCGCTTGCAGCCACGAATCAGTCAGACGGCTACGATCCTCTGGCGTGTCTACGTCGGGCTCACGGCCGCGCAAGTTTTGCTCTACCTGGCCGGTGGCCTGAGCCTGTTCGACGCGACGACGCATGCGTTCGGAACGATGCCGACAGGCGGGTTTTCACCGCGAACAGAATCGATCGCCGCGTTCTCCTCTCCTTACATCCAGTACGTGACGATCATCTTCATGTACCTGGCAGGCGTGAACTTCGCGCTGCACTACCGCACACTCAATGGCAAGATCCAGCCTTTGCTGGCCGACGAGGAGTGGCGGTTCTATTCACTGTTGTTGGTCGCGGCGACGCTGATCATCACGGCCGTTCACTGGCGTCACGGGACTTTCGTTTCCTTCGAGGAGAATTTCCGCGCCTCTGCTTTCCAGGTGGTCTCGATCGGCACGACCACCGGCTTCGCGACTGCCGATTACGTGAAGTGGCCGGCAGTCACTCAAGGCGTGCTGTTCTTCTTGATGTTCGTCGGCAGCATGGCCGGCTCGACCGGCGGAGGCATCAAGACGCTGAGGTTATGGGCCGCACTCAAGCAGGGGGTCGTGGAACTGCGAAAGCACCTGCACCCCCGGGCTGTTCTGGTCACCCGCGTTGGGGGCAAGGTCGTTCCTGAAGGTGTGATGCTGAACATCTTGGCTTTCATGCTGCTCTTCGTTGCGTCCTTCGTTATCGGTGCCTTGCTGTTGATGGCTCTGGGAGTAGAGCTGGTAACGGCAGCAGGTGCCTCGGCGGCAGCGATCGGCAATATCGGGCCCGGGTTGGCCGGAGTGGGGCCGGCCGGTAATTACGCATTGATGCCGGACGCGGCCAAGCTGATCCTCTGTTTCCTCATGCTGTTGGGTCGTTTGGAGATCTACAGCGTGCTGCTGCTCTTCCACCCGGAATTCTGGCGTCGCTGACTCCGCTGCCCTCCGGCCTCTACCTAGACTTCTATCTGGCCGGGAAGGCCAGGCTGTAAATCGCCAATCTCAGCCGCGGCGTGACCTGCACCCCGCAGCTGGTCGACGAGCTCGGCGGCTTGAGTGGCGGCGATGGTAATCAGCAAGCCGCCGGAGGTCTGCGCATCGCAGAGCAAAAGCTTCTCAGCCTCGACTGGTGAACCGCGCCATTGAATCTGCGGCATGAGGAACTCGAGGTTGCGTTGCGTGCCCCCGGGGACACAACCAGCCTCGGCAAGCTCGAGTGCGTGTGGTAGTCGCGGAACCTTCGTCGCCTCGAGTCGCGCGGCCAGACCGCTCAGCTTCGCCAGCTCGGACAGGTGACCGAGCAGCCCGAACCCGGTGACGTCTGTGATGGCTCCCACGTCGAACTGGCGCGCGAGTGCCATCCCGCGATCGTTGAGTTGGAGCATTGAAGTCATTGCCGCTTCGATCGCCTCGGCCGGTGCACTCCCTTGCTTGATGGCCGTCGAGATAACGCCGGTCCCGATCGCCTTGGTGAGCACGAGACGATCGCCCGGCCGGCCGGCGCTCTTTCTGTAAATTCGATCGGGATGGACCTCACCGATGACGGCCATCCCGTACTTCGGCTCTGTATCATCGATGGAGTGGCCACCGATCACACTGACCCCAGCCTCCGCGGCTTTGTCGCGACCACCTTTGAGGATTTCCAGCAGAATCGCTTTGTCCAGCCCGACCGGAAAGGCGACGATATTCAAGGCGAAAAGCGGAACGCCGCCCATCGCGTAGATATCACTCATCGCGTTGGCGGCGGCGATCGCGCCAAAAGTGTAAGGATCGTCCACGATCGGCGTAAAGAAATCGATCGTCGACACCAAGGCCCGTTCGGAATCAAATGCATACACCGCTGCGTCGTCGGGGGCATCGAGCCCAACGAGTACGTCAGCGTCGACACTCTTCCCGAAAGCTGCGAGCGCGCTAGCCAGGTCCGCCGGACCTAGCTTGCAGGCTCAACCGGCGCCGTGGCTGTACTGGGTCAGGCGCACGCGTTCCGCGCTTGGCGTGTTCATCGTGGACCGAACGTATCGGGCGCCGCTTACATCGGTCAAGCATGCTTGCCAAACCGGGCGACTGTGGGCAGAATCAACCAGGTGTCGACCGGCACCGAGGCGACTGACTGAATTGAACAAAGATGCCTTTGCCGCAGCGCGGCACGAGATGGTCGAGAGACAGATTCGCCGCCGTGGCATCTTGGACCCACGCGTGCTGGATGCGATGGACCGCGTCGAGCGCCACCGCTTCGTGCCGCCCGAACACCAGCGCCTCTCCTACGAAGATTCCGCATTACCCATCGGTTCCGGGCAGTCCATCTCGCAACCCTACATGGTCGCAGCGATGAGCGAGGCCCTCGAGCTGTCACGGGCGTCTCGCGTGCTCGAGATCGGAACGGGAAGCGGATACCAGACGGCGGTATTGGCTGAACTGGCTGGCCACGTCTTCACGGTCGAGCGCCTGTCGGAGCTGGCAGAAACGGCGAGGCAGATACTACATGACCTCGACTACAAGAACATCGAGTTCAAGGTCGGCGATGGGTCGAAGGGCTGGCCCGAGACCGCTCCGTTTGATGGCATCATGGTGACGGCGGCTGCCGCCGGTGTGCCGGAGGCTTTGCTCGACCAGCTAGCGGAGGCGGGTTCGCTGGTCATCCCGGTGGGGGGCCCGCCGGATCAGGATCTCTACCAAATTCGTCGAGCCGGCGACCGATTCGAGCAACGATTCATCACGCGCTGCCGGTTCGTCCCGCTCATCGAGGACGAAGACCTGCCGTGACCTCGCGGCCAGCACGTCCGAATCAGTCGATCAGCTCCACCTGCGAACGCTCCACCCAACCCTCGCTGTCGCTGCCTCGCGAGACTCGGATCCAGTCGCCACGACGCTCCTCCACACGGTAACCCGTTCCTGGTGGCGGTGAAGCCAGAATCTCGCTCTGCCGGACCGGGCCGGCTCTTAGCGGTGCACCCGCGTCGGAGATGATCGCGTAGTCAGCGCGTGGGTAAAGGACCAGCAGCGCGCAGAGCGCGGCCAGCAACATCAACGCATAGCCCGCAAAGCTGAGGTAAGCCTTGCGCCAGCGCAGACGAGCGATCAGAGCCACACAACCAACCGTCCACAGTACGGAGAGCAAAATCGCCAGCTCGCCCTTCGACAGCGGCAGCGGCGGCAGTGCGCTTCCAAGTACTGGGTCATCGCCGACGACGAGGCGCAAGTTGAACCGCGCATCGGCATCTCGCGGCGCAACCTGTAACGCCCGCACCCAAGAGGCGACGGCTTTACCCCGCTGACTCAGCTCGTAGTGTGCATTGCCCAGGTTGTACAGGACACCTGGATCGTCTGGATGTATTGCCAGCGTCTGCCGAAACAGATCGACCGCCCGATCGTGTTCTCCGCGTTCGTAGGCGGCGACACCCTGCTGGAACAGCCGGTCCGGCTGCTGGGTCTCGGCGGACGCCGATCCTTGCGCGAGCCCTGTCGTCGGCAAGCCTAGCAGCAGAGCGATCGACAGTGCCTGCCGCGCCCGTGTGTTCGGCGCCATGCGAAGCCGTCGCTCGGAGACGGCCTCCCGGTCCACCTGGGCGAGCAACTTCTCCGCCGTTGCTAACATCGCGCGCGCGGTCGACTCTCCGGGCGGATCCGGTGCATAACGAAGGCGACCCGACTGCTCGAGCAAGGCGATGACCTCGAGGGCGACGGGAGGAGGTACGCCCGCATCCTCCAGAGCATGCTGGACCTGGACAACGCCTTGCGTGGGCAGCTCCGGCAAGTGCAGCCGCCAGGCCAACCATTCCATGACCGCGGCGCGCAGCTTCCCGAAAAACTCCACGTCACCGGAAACGGTAAGCGGTCGCAGCTCGCGCAACATTTTGGCGCGCCGCTTCGGCCGCTGGCGAACCGGTCGCACGACTCGCGTGCGGATGCGCCCGAACGCGACGAACCCTAGCAATAGAACTAGCGGGATGGCCTGGCCCAACCAGAACCAGGGCTTGCGATGGAGGCTAAGCGGTTGACCGCCGGCTCGCGACTTGATGAAGCGGATCGCCACTCCGCTACGCGGCGCTCCCGACACGGGCGCGGCCGGCGCGGCCGCGACAAGCAGCGAGACCGGCTCCGAGCGGGCGATAGCATAAGCAGCGCTCACCGGGTCGAAGTAGGGGATTCGCAGCTCCGGCAGCACGTACTGACCCGGCCGTTCGGGGACGAGCACCCAAGAGAAACGTTTGTGACCTGCGAACTCCACACCCTGGAGCAGTACCTCGGCGTCTTCCCCACCCTCGTAAATGCGGACGCCGGGTATCTCGGGCAACTCCGGACGCGTCAGCGAATTGAGATTGCCGGAGCCGCGCAACTCGAGAATCAGGTTGACGGCTTCGCCGGCTCGCAGATCGGAACGGTCGAACGACACATGTGCAGCGAAGCGACCAATCGCGCCGGCAAAATCGTCGGGCCTCCCCTCAGTCGGCAGCGGACGAATCATCAGGTTCACCGGTGAGCTTTCGACCTCGAATGTCTCTGGTGCGTAGATTAGCCCCCTACGAACTTCGTAGATGACCGCCGCCGGCGGGATACGAGCCTCGCCCGGGCTAAGCGGAAACAACGCACGGCGATAAATCTGCACGAAATACTCGCGCCGGCCGACGACGCGGCGCTCGGGCCGCTGCGTCCCAGGTAAGTCGGCGGTCCAGAATCCCTGCACCTCGGGTGGCCGGTATTCCGGCTGACGCTGGAGACGGCTGCGAATGAGAGGGTCAAAGAACGCTCCGACGGTCATCGTCACCTGCTGGCCAACGAACGCCGTTTCCGGCTCGACCCAGAGGCGCACGGCGACCTCTTCTTCGGGCCGCGGGCCCAACTCACCAGGGATTTCGAAGCTGGTGCCCTCACGTTCCACCTCCAGCTTCAGAGCCTCGCTCTCGTAGAGTACTCCATCGACCGTGGCTCGAAGCGGTGGAATCGTCAGCTCGCCGGCGTTGAGCACACGCAGCGTGTACTCGCGGGAGAACTCGCGCAGCGCCCCCAACGACGGCGAGAGCCGAAACGAGGAGCGATCGTTGGTCGCCAGCACCTCGAAACCCTCTAGCTGCGGATCCGCGATCTCCGGGCTGCGCAAGCCCGCGGCTCGCAAGGTCACCGTCAGCAGCACGGTTTCACCAACCCGAGCGGTTGAGCGATTGAGCGTCGCACTGACCTGGATCTCTTGCTGGCTGACCAGGACAGGGATCAGCAGAAGGAATGCGAGTGGCCTCATCACCAGTCGGGGCCGCTCACCCGGTTGCGCCGTTGCCTGAGCTTCTCACGCTGCAGCCCGCGCTCCCGCTCTTCGACGGCACGAAGGATCTGTTCAGCCAGCTCGGGTGGAAAGGGTGAGTCGGCAGCGTCGGAGGCGCTGCGTCGCTGATCCGCTTCACCCGGCATGGGTAGCGGCGCTCGCGAATCGCCGGGGCGTCCGGCGTCAGCGCCACCTGCGCCCTGCGAACCCTGCTCGCGTCGCTGCGGCTCACGACCGGGCAGCGAAGCCTGTCGCTCCTGCTCTTCCAGAAGTCGTAGAGTCAGCTCGAGGTTCCACCTCGCATCCTCAAAACTGGGGTCGAGGAGTAGTGACCGGCGGTAGGCATCGACGGCTGCACGCAAGTCCTCCGCTTCGGCGTTGGCGGTCGGCGCCTGTGCCAGCGCGTTCCCCAGGTTGTAAAAAGCCTGGGCACGCAGCTCTGGTGACTTGGCGCGCAGCGCGGAACTAAGGTGCTCACGAGCATCTTCGGCCTGGGCCAGCCGTAAGAGCGTCGTGCCGAGGTTGTATTGCAAATGCGCGCTGGCACCTTCGGCATCCATCGCTTTTCGGTAGCGCTCCGCGGCCCGCGCGTAGTCGCCCCGCCGATGGGCACGATTGCCTCGTGATTCCTGGGGCCAGATCTGGAAGCCCAGCAACGCTGCAAGGACCAGAGCGAGGGTCGTGGTTTTCACCGCCGCTGCCTCCATGCCCACGCCCAATCCGTGACCAGCATCAACAAGGCGACGGCCACGAACCATTGGAAGCGCGGTGTCCAGCGAACACCACGTGTCACTTGCCCTCGGCCTTGCCTGAGATCGGTCAGCGCCGAAAGCACCCGGCTGACTCCACCCTCATCGACGCGCGCCCAGAAACCATCCGCCAATCGCGCCGCGCCGGCCAACGGCTCGACCTGCAGTCGGCTCAGAACAACCTCCCCGTCGCTGTCCCGTTTGAAGCCGCCGATCCGCTCCCCCAGCTGGTCGTGCGCTGGTATCGGCTCGCCGCGCTCGCTTCCTATTCCGATGACGTAAATGTGCACTTGCGCCGCCGCCGCCGCTCGCGCCGCCGCCAGCACATCTTCCTGTCGGTCATGCGACTCGCCGTCGCTCAACATGACGATCGCCCGATCTCCTCCTTGCGTGGCGCCTTCCCGCAGAAGCATCAGCGCCTGCTGGATTGCTGATGCCGGCGACGAACCGGGCGTGCCGGCCGCTGCGGGATCGAGGCCATCCAGATAGAGATGCAGAGCCGCGTGATCGACAGTCAGCGGCGACAGCATATAGCCGGCGCCTGCAAAGGCCACCAGACCTACACGTTGACCGGCCAGCTCAGTCACCAACCGCCGTGCCTCCAACCGCTGTCGCTCGAAGCGGCTCGGTCGCGCATCCTCGGCCCACATCGACTCAGACACATCGACTGCCAGCACCAGACTGAGGGCTCGCGTCTGTTCCTCAACTTCTTGCGCGCCCCACTGAGGGCCGGCGAGCGCCAATCCACACAGACCTACTGCGGTGGCGATCAAGGCGCCGCGGCGGTGAGGCGACCCACCGAGGTCCAATCGCGTCAGCCGCTCTAGCATCCCTGAACTGCCTAACGCGTCCAGCGCGCTGCGGCGACGCCGCTGCCAGAGATAGATCAGCAGAACGGCGAGCGCCGCGCCAACGACGCTCAACCAGATCCAGATCGCGGATTCGAATCTCATCGTCGATCTACCTCAGACGTACAGCGGGAAGCGCTGCAGTCGCGATGCCCATTCGGCCATGACAAACAGCACAGCCAGCAAAACAAACGGTCGGAAGTGCTCGCTGAACTCAATGTAGCGGCGCACGTTTACAGGCGTCTTCTCCAGTTCATCGATCTGCTGATAGATTTCCTCTAGGGCGCGCGCGTTGGTCGCCCGGAAATACTGGCCGCCCGTGATCATCGCGATCCTACGCAGCAAGTCCTCATCGAGGTGCACGCGCATATTGGCATACTCGGTGCCGAGCGGCCCCGGCCCGATCGGCACGGGGGCGACACCTTCACTGCCGACTCCGATCGTGTAAGTCTTTATGTCGTAGGCGGCTGCGGCGCGAGCCGCCGTGATTGGATCGACCTCGCCCCGGTTATTCTCACCGTCGGTCAGCAGAATCACGACCTTCGAGCGCCCACTGGTGCGACGCAACCGGTTGGCTGCCGTTGCCAGGGCTGTACCTATAGCTGTGCCGTCCTCGAGAAGGTCAACTCTCAGATTCTGAATCGCCCGCTCGACGACCTGGTAATCGATGGTCAGGGGGACTTGGGTCAGCGCCTCACCGGCGAAGGCGACCAACGCGATCCGATCGTAGCTGCGGCTTCTGACGAACTCCAGTACAGTCTGCTTGGCGACCTCCAGCCGGTCTAAGGGCTGCATGTCGAGGGCGAGCATCGAACTCGATATGTCCATCACGAGCGCGATGGCAATGCCCTCGGCCTCGATCTCCTCCGTGGTCACGCCGGTTTGAGGCCGCGCCAACGCTACGATCAAGCAGAGAACGGCCAGTCCACGCAACAGGCCTGGAAGTGACGCCAACCAGCGGCTGTATTCGTGGCCCGCGCGCGCGGCCACGTCGCCCCGGGAAAAGCGGAAGCCCACGCGCCGCTTCCGCCAGAGCCACCAAAGCGGAAACACAAGCAGCAGAAGAAAAGCGGCTGGTGTCGCGAAAGTCACCTTGGCCCGCTCCCCTGGCTGCTAACGTCGTCGGCCTCCTCAGCCGCGAACATCGAATCCAGGTTTGCCAGCGACTCAATCTCGGCCACGCCTACAGCGGCGCCGACCTCCAACTCCACCGGCATTTCCGGCTTCTCCTTTGGTGGTTCAAAGCCCGTAATCCAGTGGCGCGCCGCGACGATAGAGACATACGCCTCTGCAAGTGAGGGTCGCAGGCGCGCAAACTTCACGACGTCAGCGTCATCGAGCAAGGCGCGAAGCGCCTCGCGCTCGCTCTCCCTTATTTCTTTTAGCTCAACCGCTTCGATCAACTCCCGGGTCGTCAAGTCTCGTCTCCAGTCCGGGACGCTCTCAGCCAAGAAGCCTCTGACGATATCCGAGAGAATGGAGTAGAAGCCCTTCAGCTCTCCGGCTTCCGGCAGACCGCTCGCCTCCAACACATCCAGCGCGTCCAGGGCTCTCTCGCGTGGCGGCCGGGCCGCAGGAACCGGTACGGGCCGGTCCGCAGCCCGGCGCCGCAGGTAGGTTAGCATCCCAAACAAAAGCGCGAGAAGAATTCCGGCAGCGGCGAGCTTCTCGCCAACGCTCCAATTCGGTCCAACCACATCCGCAGGCGGCTTCCAATCTAGTGAGCCATTTGCCGAGTCGGGGGGCAAAACAGAGATGACGGTGACGATGACCTCTGGCAGCGCGATCACCTGATCGGCCGAGTCGGACATGACCCTGACGTCGGCCAGCGGCAGCGGCCGCGCCCCGATGTCCCAAACCGTCAGCCCATAGCGTGCCGAGCGGTTCGACCCCTCACGGTCGGCCGAGATGAGCGGCGGCCCCACGGCCGTCACCCAACCCGTGTCCGGGAGTTCGGGAAAGACCACCGCTTCGGTCTCGCTCACGCCATCCACCGAAACCGTGAGCGTCAGGCGCTCACCGATGCGGGCGGCAACCTTGTCGAGCCTCGCGGTCGCCGTCAGTCGGGCTGAATCAGGCGAAGCCGTCTGGGCCAGGAGTGCGAGCGCGACGGCTGCGATATTCATCGTGCCAGCTTGCGCTCGCGCGCCCGGAAGAAGTCGATCAAAGGTCGGACGTAGGACCGGTCGGTCTGGATCTCGATCTGGTCGACCGATAGGCGGCGGAGCAGCCGACCGAGGCGCGCACGCTCTTCGCTTGCCAGATGCTCGAACTGGTCGCGGACAAAGCGGTCACCGGAGTCCATGATCACGCGCCGGTCGCTTTCGGCATCAACCAGTTCCAAGAACCCGACGTCCGGCAGCGATTGCTCGCGAGGATCAGACACCGTGATCGCAACCAGATCGTGACGCCGGCTAACGACCTTCAACGAGGCTTCATAGCCGGAATCGATGAAGTCGGAAATGACGAACACGATCGCCCGTTGGCGCAAAACCTTCCCAGCATAATCCAGCGCGACTGACAGGTCGGTCCCGCGGCCCGCCGGATCGAAGGCCAGCAGGTCACGGATCAAGCGCAGCGCGTGACGCCGTCCTTTCTTCGGCGGCACGAACTGTTCGATACGGTCAGTAAATAGAAGCAATCCCACCCGGTCGTTGTTCTTAATCGCCGCCATCGCGATGACCGCGGCGATCTCGGCAGCCACCTCGGCTTTGAAGCGACCGCGCGTACCGAACTGGGCGGACCCCGACAGATCGACGGCAAAGAGCACAGTAAGCTCGCGTTCTTCTTTGTACTTCTTGACGTAAGGGTGACCCATGCGGGCCGATACGTTCCAATCGATCGTGCGGTATTCATCGCCGGGGGCGTATTCGCGGACTTCGGCGAACTCCATACCCTGGCCCTTGAAGACCGAATGGTATTCGCCGCTGAAGAGGGTGTTGACCAGACCGCGCGTGCGTAGCTCGATGAGCTTTACCTGCCGCAGGACCTCGCGAGGCACGGCCTGCATACCGATTGACTGATCCATCCTTAACTAGGGGACTTCCACCGCCTCGAGAACCCGACGCGTGATCTCGTCGGAGCTGACTTCTTCCGCCTCCGCCTCGTACGTCGTGATGATTCTGTGTCGGAACACGTCAGCAGCGACTGCTTTGACATCGTCTGGAATCACGTAGCCCCGCCCGCGCAGGAACGCATGGGCGCGGCTTGTCTGAGCAAGGTAGATCGTGGCACGTGGCGATGCGCCGTATTCGATCAAGGGAACCAGCTCGGGCAGGCCATAGTCGGCTGGCTGACGTGTCGCCTGAACCAGGTCGACGATGTAATCTTCGATCTTGTCGTCCATATAAAGACGAGCGATCTCAGCGCGCGCGTCCAGGATCGCTTGCGGATCGGTCACCGCCTCGATCGCGATCGTACCGCCACCGGCCATCCGGCGCATGATCTCTTTCTCCTCTTCGCGCGACGGATATTCGATATTTACCTTGAGCATGAACCGATCGACTTGTGCCTCCGGCAACGGGTAAGTGCCTTCCTGTTCAATCGGGTTCTGGGTGGCAAGTACGAGAAAGGGCTCCTCGAGCTGGAAGGTCTGGCCGCTAAACGTTACCTGCTTCTCCTGCATCGCCTCTAACAGAGCCGACTGAACCTTGGCTGGCGCCCTGTTCACCTCATCCGCCAAGATGATGTTGGCGAATACCGGGCCGCGACGCGGTTCAAACTCACCCGTCTTCTGATTGTAGATCATGGTTCCGATCACGTCGGCGGGCAGTAGGTCGGGCGTGAACTGGATCCGCTGGAAACGGGTGCTGATGGTCTCGGCGATGGTGCGGACCGTCAGCGTCTTGGCCAGGCCCGGCACCCCTTCGAGAAGCACATGACCGCCGGTCAGCAGGCCCAGCAGTACGCGCTCGACCATCTGCTCCTGACCGACGATTCGCCGGGACACCTGGCTGAGGATCTTCTCAGTCAGCTCACGGCCCGCAGTGCTCACCGCGGACTCCGGTGGCCTAGCGGCCGTCCGACCCTGACTTTGCTCTCGCACCCTGACCTCTTCTACCATGCGGGACTCTAGCCTGTTGGGTTCTCACTTGTAAGGGGTACCAGCAACGCGGCTGGCCCTTAGCGCTTGACTCGCTCTCCTCCATCTTCTCGCTTGAAGATCCACGCCGCCGCGGCTCCCGGACGAATCCTATCGCTGCGGCTGGCCAAATCGAGGTCGGCGATCGACCCGTCATCGGGATCGGGCGCCTCGGTCAGCTCCCCGAGGTAGCGCTGGATGCGATCGCGCCACAGCTGCCAGTTCGCCGGCCGCAAATCGACCCAGCCGCGGGCGATCAACCGATCATCGACTTCACCGCCATGCTCGGGCCTGGCCTTTAGCGCCGGCCCGCGGTGGACTTTCTTGCCGTCGGCGCTGAGTATTGGCAGACCGATCGACAAGATGGTCACACGCGGCTCTTCATTTGCCCACAGCAGTTTTTCAGCCTCACGCGCCGTCTTCTCAGGATCGAGCTTCGCGGCCGCGCCCAGGTTCTCGTAGAGCCTCTCGAGTATGTGGGCCTCGAACAACAACTTGCTCAGCCGGGGTGGCCCCAGCATCTCGAACGCGACGCTGCGTTTCCCCGTTGCCTCCTCGAGCTCCTCCAGACGCCGCAGGGCAAGCTCCCGTAACACACCGCCCCGGTAAGTCGGCCCCATCGCCGCACCATCCAGAGCGGATACGATATCGAGGCCGGTTGGCTTTCCCCTGATCTCCCGTAGAACGGTCGTCGCGATTTCCTCCGGTGTCACCAATTCCATCATGCCGAGCGCCGATATCGTCTCGAATTCGTCGCGGCTGAACAATCCGTTCTCACCCATGTCGATGTACACCGAGTCGAGCTGACCATCGATCTTCTTCCAGACCACGGTATCATTCTCGAGCGCGCGTTCGAGCGGCACCGCTTCGGTTGCATCGTAGCGCTCGAGCGGCCTACCGCGCCAACTGAGCGGCCCAGCGGTAATGCTCTTCCAAGCAATCGCCGCCGTTGGCTTGATCTCCTTTACGGCCGGCGTACCGGGTGTGCGCGCCGTCAAGAATAACAGTAGCGAATGGGCGCCGGCGACGCTCGCTTTGGCAAGCAGCATGTTGGAGGGTCGCTGCTCCGAGTGCGTGAACGGAACGTTCAGACCCATACCGCCGGTGCCCGAGGTGCCGACCTTCAAGTAGAACTGCGTTCCAGCCGCGCGCAGTGCCTCGAGCAACAGGTGCACGTGCCGGATCAGCTGCGGCATGTAGATGATCGCCAGATGCCGCTCGACCACGTCGCCGATTTCCCCACCGTCGGCAAGCGCCGACCTCACTTGCTCCACGCTGCTGAATACATCTTGATAGGCGATCGCCGTGGCTGTGTTGACACAATCCACCACGATATCCGGCTTCTCGCGAGCCAGCAGCTGGTAAAGGTAGCTTCGCTCTAGGCGCTGGCGATCGAAGCTGCCATAGATGTCGTCCAGCAGTTGCCGCCGCTTCTCCGCCGACTCCACCAACGAACGGCGCGGCTGATCCTTGAATTCAGCGGCCACCATCAGGTCGCCCCAGTCGGCGGCGATCTCGGTTTGGCCGGCCGCCAGCGTACGCAGTTCCGCCAGGCCACGCTCCGTTTCTTCCCTCGTCAACGCGGTGATCGTTAGCCGCGCCGGCTGATATCGCAGCATGCGACGAGCAATCGCCAGACCGACCAGTCCGGAGCCGCCCAGGATCAACACTCGTGTATCACGTATCTCCATTGGAATCCCTCAGTCCGACCACCGCCTTCAGTGCATTCACCTCGTCGGCGGAAAGCTCTCTGAATTCGCCTGGCTGCAAGGAGCCGAGCCCGATCGGCCCGAACGACACTCGCACCAGCCGTTTCACTCTTAGATTCAGGGCCTCCATCAAGCGCCGCACCTCGCGTTTGCGGCCTTCCCGCAACGTCAAACAGATCTCGCAGCTGACCTTGCTCGCCGGGCGTTCGGCGATCGACGAGATACTGACGTCTTCCGCCTGAGCGATTCCGTCCTCGAGTACGACGCCCTGACGAAGGCGGCGCGCCTCCGCCAGCCCCGCCGCGCCCCAGACCTCAATCCGGTAGCGACGTGGTATCTGGTACCGCGGATGGAGAAGCCGATGGGCCACCTCTCCGTCGTTGGTAAGAATCAGCAAGCCCTCGGTCAGGCGATCGAGCCGGCCTACGTGAAACAGATCCTCGTCTGCGCCGGGCAGCAACGCGTACACCGTCGGCCGCCCGCGATCGTCCTTCCGCGTCGTGATGTAGCCCGCCGGCTTATACAGGGCTGTCCAGCGCAGCGACCTTAGCTCGACACGCTCCCCATCGACACTCACCACTTGTTCGCCCGGTATAACGCGCGTGCCCAATTCGGTTACGACGATGCCGTCGACGCTGACCCGCCCCTGGCTGATCAGCCGTTCGCCCTCGCGCCGGGAAGCGATCCCGGCCCGTGCCAGGTATTTCTGTAAGCGAACCGGTTCCCGACCCGTCGGCCACACAGACGCTAGTCCTCAGCACGCAGGCCGAGTTGGAGATTCTCCGGTTGGGGCAGGTCCTCTAACGATCGCAGGCCGAAATGATCCAGAAACTTGCGGGTCGTGCCGTAGAGCATGGGTCGACCCAACCCTTCGGCACGATCGACAACTTCGATGAGCTGCCGCTCCTGCAAGTTCCTGAGAACTCCAGCAACGCTCACCCCCCTGACCTCTTCGACCTCGAGGCGGCTGACCGGTTGCCGGAAGGCGATGATCGCGAGGGTCTCGAGCGCCGCACGTGAGAGGCGCACGGTCCGGCTAGCGGAGTCGAAGCGTTCCAGGTACGTGGCGTACTCGGGCCGCGTCAGGATCTGGTAGCCGTCACCGAGCGGATAGATCTGAAACGCCCGCTCCTCCTGTTCATACTCCTGGCGGAGCTCGCCGATGGCCGACTCCACGTCAGCCACCGTGAGATCGCCGCTGGCACGTGCGATCTCCGAGGCCGCCAATGGCGTTTCACTGGCGAACAAGACGGCTTCAACGATCCTCGTTGTCTTCACCGCGGTAGATCCAAAGGGTTCCGAAATGTCGCTCTTGCCGGAGAAGGACCCGACCGCGCTTCGCAAGCTCGAGACAGGCGAGGAAAGACATTACCGCGTGGGTACGTGTTTTCCAGCGTTGCGCAAACCAGTCGAACGTCACGCGCGCTTTCCGCTTCAACGCGTCGAACCAGAGGTCGATCTTCTCGTCCACGGTCACGGGTCGCACAGGCGCGCGATGCGGACGTCGTACCGGCGGCGCCGGAAGCGATTCGGCGACCTCCAAAAAATCTTCAAGCGAGATTACAAGCGGAAGCTCGGAAGCGCTGGGTGGCGGACGCGGAGTCACATAGCCCTTGCCTCGGTGCAGCGCCCGATCGGCCTCGGCGTTGGAGAGCGCGTAAGCGACTTCACGAAACAGCTCGTACTCGAGAAGGCGGCGTACGAGTTCCGAACGCGGATCCTCATCCTCCAGCAAGTCATCGCGCCGTGGTAGGAGCATCTGGGCCTTGATGCGCACCAGCGTCGCCGCCATCTCCAGAAACTCGCCCGCCCGTTCCAAGCTGAGATGACGTTCCACATCGTGGATCGCCGTGACGAATTGTGCGGTGATCTCGGCGATAGGGATGTCGAAGATGTCGATGTCCTGCGAGCGGATCAGGTGCAGCAAAAGGTCGAGCGGCCCCTGAAAGCGGTCCAGGTCGACTACGAAATTGTCGCCGCCTTCTGCGACCTGAGCACCTACTGGTGTGGGAAGCCTCATCCCCGCCCTCCCTCCTCATTCCCCATGACCGAGCCGCGCGCCAGGACCCCCAACGCTACCACACTTGCTGCAACGCGGCCGATCACAGTCGAGACGACCGGTTCGACCAGCCAGCACATCTAGGGTAGATGAGCGCCTCCAGGTGCTACAGGGTAGTAGCCAGAACTCGGTGCTGGGAAGTTAAGAGCGGCGAAATCCCCTGTCAAAGCTAGGCTTTCGTTGCTTGACACCCCACGGCGCCTCGACTATCCTTAGCCGGTTTTCACCGGTCATTATTTGAGGTTGTCCGTGCCTGTCCGGCCCGGCCGCCCCGCGACTTGGCCGGTCGTGCTTCACCCCGAGTACCCGGAGACGACGTGCCGAATACGAAGTCAGCCATCAAGCGTTTGCGCCAGAACGAGCGGCGACGCGTGCGCAACAAAGCCGTCCGCAGCCGGCTCAAGACCGCCGTGAAGAAGGTACGCTCCGCATCCGACGCCGAAACCGCCACACAGCTGTTTCGCGACGCCGCGCGGCTATTGGACCGCGCCGCCAACCGCGGGTTGATCCACCGCAATCGCGCGGCTCGCTCTAAAGGCCGGCTGGCTGCACACGTCCGCAAGCTGGGCGGTTCGGCCTAGCCGGGCGTCCACGGCACGCACACAGAAGCGATCACCTAAAAGAAGCGGAAGGAGCCGCCAGCACCGAACAGGGGCTCCCTCCGCTTTTGTCTTTCCGACCCAACCGCTATTCCGCCGGCAGCTCCTCGCCACACTCCGTGCAGTACCACTCCGCCGGATCGTTTGCAGCGGAGCAGTGTGGACAGATGATCGTCTGCGGCGTCCCGCTGCCATGCTGCTCGAGGAACGAGAACGAGTGCTCCTCGTCGCTGCTACTCAGCGACAGCGATTCCAAGAAGGCAAGCTCGTCGCCCACCGAGTCACCCTCAGCTTCTTGGGGCGGCGCCGCGGGCTCCGCTTCCGCCGTAAGATCGAGGTCACCGAGATCGCCATCCTCAAGGACGAGTTCGCCCAGCGACAGGAAACCCTCATCCGCATCAGCCGCCGGGGCTGGCGCGGGCGGCTCGGGAGCTGGCTGTGGCTTAACGGGTTCCGGGCTTGGGGCTGGCAACGGCCGGGCTGCGGGGGGCTCAGGTCTCGGCTCCGGGGCCGCCGGCTTGGGCACGGCGGGCGGTACGGTTGGCGCCGGCGGCTGGGGCTCGGGCGCTGGCTTCGGCTCCGGCGCCGGCCGCGACACTGGGGTCGCCGGCTGAGCCGCAGCGGGTTGCGCAGCCGGCGGCTCGGGCTGCGGCCGTTGCTGCGTTCCCTGGACCAGCGAGACGATCTGATTCAGCCGATCGACCTCGGCACGCGTACCATCAAGCTCGCGATCCACCTCCTGCAACTCGTTGACCAGTTTCGATTCCAGCTGATTCCACTCGCCGTCATTGCGAAACTCGCCGACGCTGCGACGTAAACGGGCTTCATCCAGTTCCTCGACCGAGCGGGTGCGATTGCCGTTCAGCTCGACGATGGTATCCTCGAGCTGGCGAAGCTTGCTTTGGATCGCATCCCGATGAGAGCGCAACCGGTTGGTGACCTCGTCGAGGCGCTGTTGATAGTCACCCCGCACCCGTTCATAAGCCCGCAGTGTTGCCTTCGATTTTTCCGACTCAAGGCGCGTCAGCCACGCCGCGAATTTTTCTCGCTCTTTGAGCAGGCCATCGACTTCGCGCAATACGTCTTCAGACATCTCGACTCACCTCGCCGCCTTGTTAGCGATCGAACGGGCCTGCTTCATATCGTAGACCGTACGACCACCAACCATCGTCATCACCACCCGCCCCACCAGTTTCTGCCCGGCATACGGCGTGTTGTGACTCAAGCTAAGGAACTGCTCCGGCTGGCACACCCAGTGCTCTTCCGGATCGAAAACGACGACATCGGCCGGTGATCCCTCAGCCAGAGTCCCGGCGGCTAGCCGGGCAATCCGGGCGGGTCGCGTCGAGAGCCGGTCGATCAACTCCATAAGATCCAAGCGTCCACTGACCACCAGATCACGCATGCAGACACCGAGGGCAGTCTCGAGACCAACAATCCCGAAGGGCGCATCATCGAACTCGCGCTCCTTATCCTCATAGTGGTGAGGCGCGTGATCCGTTGCAATACAATCGATCACTCCTTCGACGAGCGCGTCACGCACCGCACTCACATCGGCCGCAGCACGCAGCGGCGGATTCATCTTGGCTTCGGTGCGGTAACCGCGAACCGCTTCATCCGTCAACGAAAGATGATGCGGCGTGACTTCCGCCGTCACGCGGACGCCGCGCGCTTTGGCGGCGCGGACCACCTCTACGGCACCGCGGGTCGAGACGTGCAGAATATGCAAATGCGCCCCGGTGAGTTCCGCTATGATGCAGTCGCGTGCAACGCCGGCATCCTCGGCCGCATTCGGGATTCCACGCAATCCCAGTGCCGTCGACACGCTACCTTCGTTCATCACGCCGCCGGCACTCAACCCGAGCTCCTCTGCATGCGAGAAGTAAGGAATGTCAAAGGCTAGCGTGTACTCCATCGTCCGGCGCGCCAACCCCGTGTCCCAAACAGGCCTGCCATCGTCGGTGACGGCGATCGCGCCGGCCTCGACCAGCTCGCCGATCTCCGTCATCTCTTCGCCCTTGAGGCCAATGCTCACCGCGCCAACCGGGTACACATGTGCGTAACCGGCACGCTCACCTTCGGCTCGCACGAAGCCGACCGCCGCCGGATCGTCGATCGGCGGCCGCGTGTTCGGCATCGCGCAGATCGATGTGAAACCGCCCGCCGCCGCCGCGCGGGCGCCCGAGGCGATCGTCTCTTTATGCTCATCGCCGGGTTCCCGTAAATGGACGTGTAGATCGACGAGTCCCGGGGCAACGACTTTCCCGCTAACATCCAGCGCCTCAAGATCTTCCGGACCTTTAAGATCGCGCCCGATTCGGGCGACGCGTCCATCGAGGAGCAACACGTCAAGCCGCTCATCCAGCTTCTGGGCCGGGTCAATGACGCGGCCGCCTTGCAGCAGGATGGGCCGGCTCATGCTCTGCCTCCCTTCGCCGCTTCGGCCCGCTCCGGCGAGCCGCCAGCCAGCAGGTAAAGCACGGCCATGCGAATCGCGACGCCGTTTGTGACTTGCCTTAGTATCACCGAGTGCGGCCCATCGGCTACGTGGGAATCGATCTCGACTCCGCGGTTCATCGGGCCCGGGTGCAAGATCAGAATATCACGCGGCGCCTGCTCCAGACGCGCGACCGTGACACCGAAGAAGCGGTTGTACTCACGCAACGATGGAATGTACCCACCTTCCATTCGTTCCAGCTGCAAGCGCAGCACGTTGAGCACATCCGCCCATTCGATCGCTTCCTCGACTCGCTTGATCACCCGCACACCCAGCTCGTCGATCCCGTGCGGTATGAGTGTGGGTGGGCCGCAGACCGCGACTTCCGCACCCAGTTTCAGAAGGCCCCAGATGTTCGAGCGCGCCACGCGCGAATGGAGGATATCGCCGACGATGCATACCCTGCGCCCCTCGATCGTCCCGAAGTGGTCTCGCATAGTCAACATATCCAACAAGCCCTGCGTCGGGTGTTCGTGCTGCCCGTCGCCGGCGTTGATCACGTTGGAGGGTATTCGCTCGGCAAGAAACTGAGCGGCGCCCGACGAGCCGTGGCGAATCACGACCATATCGATCCGCATCGCCTCCAGGTTGCGAGCGGTGTCCACCAGGCTTTCGCCCTTCACGATCGATGACCCGCTACCGGAGATGTTCACCGTATCGGCGGAAAGTCGCTTTTCTGCGAATTCGAACGAGACGCGGGTTCGAGTAGAAGGCTCATAAAACAGATTGACGATCGTCTTGCCGCGGAGCACGGGGACTTTCTTGATGGTCCGTTCGCTGATTTCCTTGAACGGCTCCGCAACGTCGAGAATCGTGTTAATCTGCTCGACGCTTAGCCCTTCGAGACCGGTCAGGTCCTTGCCGAAGCTTGCCGTAATCGTCACCCGGAATCTGTCCTTCGCAGTTCCACTGAAAGGCGACCGTCTTCCTCCGGGACCAGCACGGCAACATCGTCCGTTGGTATCACATCAAAATGGCGGCCGATAAAATCCGGCTGGATGGGCAGCTCTCTGCCCCCGCGGTCCACCAAGACGCAGAGATAGATGCGCGCCGGCCGGCCGAAGTCGGCCAGATGATCCATCGCCGCACGGATAGTCCGACCGGTATGGCAGACATCGTCGACAATGACGACGGCACGTCCATCGATGTTGGCAGGGATATCGCTCGAGCCGATGATGGGTCGCGGCCCGATCACGCTCAGATCGTCGCGATAGAGTGTGATGTCGAGGGAGCCAATTGGGATCTTCTGCGCTTCGCTTCTCTCGATCTCCTCGGCGAGCAGGTTGACCAACTCGACGCCGCGACGATGTATGCCGACCAGCACCAGGCCATTCGTCCCGGCGTTTCTCTCGACTATCTCGCGAGCCATGCGCGCGATCGCTCGACGCACGGCTTGTTCGTCCATCAAAACCGTGTTCGATTGCCTTTCCAATCGTCCCCCCTACCGCCCCACGCCAGCGGCTTTGCCGCCGCAGTATAGCAGCTTACTTGCCGAAGTGTCAACGCTTTAGCCGACCCGAAGCCCCAGCAATTCCCGGCCAACACTCCTTTACAAGAGTGCATGCCCCATCTATGATCCCCCGGCCTTCTCACCTCAACCTCACTCGCTATGTACCGAATCTCGCTGATCGCACTGTTCCTGATTCTCGCGCTGCCCGTCCGGCTGCAGCCCGCGCAGCAGGACAGTGAGCCGCTCGAGCTGAGCGCGCCGAAAGCCGTGCTCGGTCATGTGCGATTTGAAATCTCGTTCACCACCCCTGCTGCAACTGATTCGTTGCCCTGGCGCGTGGAGCGCGCCGCTGACGGC
>JBFJOD010000055.1:0-20109 GCA_041617795.1 Gemmatimonadota bacterium
GATCTGTCCTGGGTATAGAGGATGTACTTGCCGTCCTGGCTCCAGAAATAACCAACGACAGGTCGCGTCTTGTCCTCGGTGATTGGCCGGGCCGCACTGAACGGTTCATCGATCCGTTTGACCCAGACGTTGAGGATGCCGTCGAGCTGCTTGACGAACGACACGAAGCGTCCATCGGGCGCCAGCGCGGCGTATGCGATCTGTGGATCCCCGAAGAAAACCTCCCGGTCGACCAAGGGCGGGAGCTGATCTAGGTAATCCGCCTGCGCCAGGACCGCTGCCGGCGTCAAGGCCGATACGGCAACCGCCAGACCCAGCGTGGCGCTGGCAACCAGGCCGCGAAGCGAGCTTTTCATTATGATACCTCCTCCTTCGGAGTGTAGCGCTGGAAGGAAGCGATTCGAGCCGGCGTGCACCGGCAACATCAGGGTCGGTATAGCAGGCATGGTGATAGTCGGGATAACCTGAACATCCCTACGGCCTTCCGGCCGGGAGGTTTCAGCCAAGCGCCCGCGGGAGGGACTCGTCGGCGAAGGCGCCCGGCGGCCGAACGAAGAGGGCGGCGCAGCGGCCGCCCTCTCGCTTCGCCACTAAACTTGCGACAGGCTACAGCCCCTCTTGCTTGGCTGTGGCGGTGACGGGTGTCTTTGCCCCGGGCAGCGGGCGCTTTCGGTGCAGTTCCCAGAGCCGCCGGTGCCGGTTGTCGGTGTCCACCGGCATCCCCTTGATGAACACGTACTCCACGGAGGTCTGGATCTCGAGCGGGTCGCCGTCAGTGACTATCAGGTTCCCCAGTTTGCCGGGCTCGATCGTTCCGAGGCGGTCCGCGACCCCGAGTATTTCGGCAGCGTTGACGGTCACCGCATCGAGGGCCTCCTCATAAGGCAGACCGAAGGCCACAGTGTTCGCCGCCTCGTAGGGCAACGTCCGCGAATCGGACGAGTTGAACGTTCCAAAAGCGATCTTCACACCCGCCGCCTGTAGCTCACCCGCCAACGAAAACGGATAGTAGTACGGATCATCTTCCTCCGCGGGTAGAGACTGTGAGGCCCCCAAGATCACCGGGATCCCCTTCTCGGCCAGGACCCCCTTCACCTTCCGAGCATCGCGCGCCCCAGCCAGGACAAGCCGCAAGTTATGGCGCTCGGCGAGATCGATGGCGCTTTCGATTCCTCGTTTATCGTTGGCCACAACGATCACGGGCAGTTCACCACCAATCGTGCGGCCCAGATGCTCGAGCTGGACATCGCGGTCGAACTTCGAGGGGTCACCCCTATCGACCGCCTGTTTGTAGTGTTGTGCCGCCTCGAACCAGCTCTCCAACGTCTGCACCCGCTCGTCGTATTCCTTCTTCGCCTCCGTGTAGGGACGCTCCTTCACCTCGAATGTGGAGAAGTCGAAGGTGCGTGTGCGGATGCTGGGCCACTCGATCACCATACCGACCGACGGCTCGATCGCCATCTCCTCGACCGTCCACCCATCCAAGTGGACAAGCGCGGGCTGCCCGGGTATCCCACCCTCCCCGCCGCCGAAAAAGCCGCCGCCCCCGCTGCCCGGAGCGGTGAGCGCGTGGGTAAGCCCATTGGCTCGAGCAACCGGGATGTGCTCGCTGGCCGGGTGGATCGCAGCGTAGGCCGTCAAGTGCGGGTTCCAGTTACCCAACTCGTTTACGTCCTCGGTGGCCGAGACCGATCCAATCTCCGTTAGCCCCAGCCGGCTGAAGGCATCGATCATCCCGGGGTAGACGTGAAGTCCGGTCCCGTCGATCGTCGAGGCACCGTCGGGAATAGCGACGTCCGTGCCGACTTCGATGATGAGTCCGTCACGCATCACCACGGTACCGTTCTCGATAGCCTCGCCCGCCAGCGTGTGAATGGTAGCGCCGCCGATCACATAGAGCGGCGCCGGCTCGATGCGGGGATCGTGCTGGGCGGCCAGCTCGCTCGGAGACGCGGCCACGCACAACAGTACCGCGAGGCCGCTACCCGGAAACGCGGCACACACGCGCGATGCGAATTCACCTAACCTATTCTGTTTCGTTTGGATCGACACGGTCCGTTTCCTCCCGATCCGGTTGTTCGCGTTCTTCCTTACCCCTACCGGCGCCGCGATCGGTGAAGCGAGGCGCCACCATCGGCTTGACCCCGGCATCATGATCCCACCTTCCTCTTCAACGCCTCTTTCTCTGCGGCGATATGTTCTTGGCGTTCCCGGTCTTGTTCCGCTTCAAAGACGATGCGGCCATCGACGATCGTCGTCAGGCACTTCGCGTAAACGGACAGCGGGTGGTTCTCCCAGATCGCCAGGTCAGCATCCTTGCCCACTTCGATCGAGCCCACACGGTTGTCGACGCGCAGCTGCTTCGCCGGATTGATGGTCACCAAGGCCAGCGCCTCGTCCTCAGACAAACCACCCCACTTCATCGTCTTCCCCGCTTCCTGATTCAGGTGGCGCGCCTCCTCCGGACTGTCCGAGTTGATGGAGACAACGACACCGCGGCGCGTCATCAGCGCGGCGTTGTAAGGGATCGCATCGTAGGCCTCGACCTTATAAGCCCACCAGTCGGAGAAGGTGGAGGCGCCAGCGCCGTGAGCGGCGATCTCATCCGCCACCTTGTAACCCTCCAGCACATGCTGGAAGGCAGCGATCTGGAAACCGAACTCCTCGGCCATGCGGATGAGCTGGAGGATCTCGTCGGCCCGATAGCTGTGGGCGTGCACGAGGCGTTTGCCTTCCAGAATCTCGACCAACGGCTCGAGCTTGAGGTCGCGCTCCGGCGGCACCAGATCGCGCTCGTTCCGGCGACGGCGCTCGTACTCGTCCCACTTCCGCTTGTACTCGCGGGCGTCGATGAACGTCCGGCGGATCACATCCATCGTTCCCATTCGTGTCGCGGGATAGCGCCGCTCCGTGCCAGGCTGTGGACTGAAGTTTGAGCGCTTCACGTTCTCACCCAGCGCGAACTTGATGGTGGGCGGCGCCGCCTGGAAACGCAGGCCCTCGGCGTCCTCACCCCAGCGGTGCTTGATGATCGCGTTCTGGCCACCGATCGGGTTGGCACTGCCGTGCATAGTGTGAGAGGTCGTCACACCACCGGCTGCCTCCCTATAGATGTTGATGTCCGTGGGATCGATCACATCTTCGATCCGTACCATCGACGAGACCGCGATGCTGCCCTCGTTCACCGCGTCGGTGGCGATGTGCGAGTGGGCATCGATGATTCCGGGGGTCACGTACTTGCCGGTCGCGTCGATCACCCTGGCGCCCGGCGGGACCCGCAGGTCGCTTCCAACGGCGGCGATCTTCCCATCACGCACCAGGACGGAGCTGCCTTCGATCGTCCCCCGCGCCACCGTCATGACAGTGGCGTTCTGGATCAGCAACGTGGGCGGTGGCGCATCCCAGTCGACCATCGCCGACATCGGCCCCGCCGCGCGGACCGGCTCCGGCGGCGTCACCGCTTCACCCGCCGCCCGGCCTTCGACCCCAACCTCGGCAGGTGCATCTGCCGGCGCCGCCTCCGGGGCGGCCGCGGCGACCGCGCCCTCCGTGCCGGGTTGCTTCGTCCCCTTGAACTCAGAGGAGAAGCGACCGAAGGAGACGCTGCCCTCGATCTCGTCTCCCTCCATCGTCCCCGTGTAAACGGCCTCCACAGTCCGTGGACCCATGGTCATGCTGACCGTGAAGCTGAAGCGATCACCGCTCACCCAGCCCTCGGTCAGGCTTCCCTCACCGCGTTGGCCGCGCACCTTGCCGGAGAGCGTTCCATCTTTTTCCATGGTCAGCTCGGCTGTGGACTCCTGCGTCCCGCGTGGCGACTCGACGGTGAGCGTCCACGTGCCGCTGAGGTCCACAGTCGGCGGCTCCTCGGGCCGACCCGCCTCCCGTTTCTCGAACTTCAGGCCATCGACGAAAACGATCTTCACTTTCGTCTGCTCGGCGAACAGGTCGCCGTCCGTCACGATCAAGTTCGCGATCTTGCCGCGCTCGACGCTCCCCAGGCGGTCCGCCACACCGTAGATCTCGGCCACACCTAATGTGAGTCCGCGCAGAGCCGCACCACTCGGCAGCCCCGCTTCCACTGCCTTGCGGACGCTGGCCAGCACTTCCCGCGGCGTCGCAATGCCGCCCGAGTAGAAAGCGAAGGAGGCGCCAGCCTCGTGGAGCGCTTTCGGTGTCGCCGGCGCCCAGGCCCGATTGCGCAGCGAGCGGAGCGACTCCTCCGATTCGGGATCCGCGTCCTTCGTCCGCTCAGGCCACTTGAGGTTCACAAGCACCGGCGCCCCGGCGCCCGCAAGCTCATCGGCGATCGCGTAGCCCTGCTGGGCCCCGTAAACCACCGTCCGCGCTCCCAGCGCTTTCCCGAGCACCAGCGCGCGGCGAATCTCTTTCGCATCATCGCCGGGGATGAGAACCGGCCAGCGCTCGGCGATGGCGCGACCCAGCGGATCCAGCGTCCGGTCGTAGGCTGGCCGCTCGAGGCCGGCGGGCCGGGCTCGATCGGCGGCCGTGGCACGCGCGTATCGACCGGCATCGAGGAAGAGCTGTTTCAGGTAAGCCATTACCCCGAAGAGCGAGCCGGGGAAGCTGCGGAAGCCGCCGGGACCACGCAGGTTGAGCCGCAATGCTGCCGGCGTCTTCACGACCATCTCCTGCGGCCGCCCATCCCGCAGACTTACCACCGCCCCCTGGCCGGTCACGATCCCGTCGGCCGGCGCGGTCATCACGGTGGTGAAACCACCTTCGCGCCAAGTCTTCAGGCGCGAGTCCTCCGTCGTCAGCGCATCGGCAGCGTTGCGGTAGGAGAACGTGGCGGGCCGGTCTTCCGGCCCATCCGCCAGCGCGCCTCCTCCACCGCGGGCAGCCCCGGCCCCCGCCCGGGAACCCTCAGCTCCGGCGTCCTCCGACTCGAGCGCCAGGTCCGACAGCGCGTCGAAGAGGCCCGGATAGACCGTCAGCCCCTCGCCGTCGATTGTCCACGCTTCCGGGGGAATCGCGACGTTCGTGCCCAGCGCCGCAATGAGTCCGTTCGCGATCACCAGCGTCCCCCGCTCGATGACCGGCCCTGAGACGGTGACGATGCGGGCGTTGGTGATGGCGTAGTAGGGCGGTGGGTGCGGCGCGTCGTTCGGCGACTGGCCGGCCGCAGTAGTGGGCAACACGACGAGCGCTGCCAAGCAGAAAACCGAGGCCACTGAGTGCGCCAAGCCGCGACACAGAATGTCACAACCCGCCGCAACCACGGGAATGGATGCCTGTCTCATCTTTCCCTTCCGTTGCTTCTGAAGTCTATCCGCGATGAGCATGTCAGGTTGGAGCCGGCTATCGGACCTCAAGATGCGACTCTAGAGGGGAAACGCCAAGAGGGGTTGAAGACCTGCGGGTTAGCGCGTCGTAAGCTCGCGATCGATCTCGCGCTGGAACGTTTCCAGCGGCTGCGCCCCGACAAGGATGCGATTGTTCACAAGGAAGGTCGGCGTGCCCATGATCCCGCGGGCGATGCCGGCCTGGATGTCATCGTCGACGACCGCGGACTTCCTGCCGGATGTCAGACAGTTCTCGAACCGGCGCGTGTCCAGCCCTACCTGGGCGGCGTAGCCCACCAGACTCCGGTCATCCAGCGCCCAGTTGTTCTTGAACAGCAGGTCGTGGTACTCGAAAAACCTGTTCTGCTCGCCGGCGCATTCCGCCGCTTGGGCCGCTTTGTGAGCCCGGCGGTGCTGGTAGCTGACCGGGAAATGGCGGACGGTGTAGTTGACGCGGTCGCCGTAGTCGGCGAGCAGAATCGGATACGTGCTCTCGAAGTAACGGCGGCAGAAAGGGCACTCGTAGTCGGTGAACTCGATGATCGTCACCGCAGCGTCCTTTGGGCCGCGCAACGGCCGGCCCTCCAGCTCCAAACCGAAGGTCCGGCTGAAGGGCGCCGAGTCCGGGGCGCTCTCACGCCCTATGATGAACCCAGCGGCCAGGCCGAATGCCAGGCCAAGGGTCAGATAGAGAAACTTCGTGCGTCCTGCCATGTCACCGTCGCGACTACGGACGCCGCAGCGAGGCCAGCGCTTGCGGCATGAGCGCCGCGCAGTTCGCAGCCCGCTCTGCGTTCAGGTTGCGAACCGGCAGGCCACCCCTCCACCACTTGCCGTCCAGCTGGAAGGTGAAATCAAAGATGTAGACCGTGGCGTCGGTCATATCGTCACCTTCGTGCTGCGTGTAATAGACAGTCCCGATCGGGGCCCCGACTTCGGAAACTGATCGCTCACCACCATCGGAGATCAATTTCATCATCGTCGCACGGTCGTATTCCATCGCCGTGACCTGCCAGGCCGTCACCGAGTTGCCGCCCCGCGGGATCCGGAACTCGAGACCGCTCGAGCCGACCGACAGGTAGTCATCGCTCAAACGGCAGTCGGTTGCCGCCGAGGCCGGCGCGATCGGCATCGCATCCTCGTCCGCTTCCTGGCCTTCGTCGTAGGCTTCATCGTAGGCCTCATCCGCGACCGCCTCCATGTCCTCAGCCGCCATCTCGTCCGGCGCCGGTTCGCGTTCGCCGCCGCAGGCCACGGCCAGGCTCGCCAGCAAGCAAACCGTCAGCAGACTAAATCGTCTGTGCATCTGCCCTCCACTGTTGCTGATTCGAGATTTGGGCCCGACGCTTGGGCACCGATCGGCGGGCCATACCGCAGCCAAAGATGGTAGCGCCTACCCGAAACGCCAAGACCCCGCCTCGGACCGAGGCGGGGTCGCGGATAGGTGCGCTGAATACGACACGCCAGTCGACTACTCCAAGCTGAGGTTCAGAACGCCGTTCATTCGAACACCACCTTCCTCGTAGTGCACTCGCAGCCGGCCCTCTTCGGTGCCTTTCAGAAACGCTGCCAGCGGTTGAGACCACGCGGCCTGACCGAACGGGTGAGTCGATCCCTCGAACAGGAGACCCGCCAGCGCGCCCAGCTGGACCACGGCGATCTCATCCGGCGGGCCCTCAGCCAGCGCCCACTCCGGCGTCACCCACGTCGCAGCCGCACCGGCCAGCTCGACACCGACATTCAAGCTCCGGGCGCTTGTCGCGATCACGAGGCGGTCCTCGACAATCTGGAAGACGGGTCCGCTGAGTGTTCCCGCCGGACTCCAAACGTCCAGGCCGTGCACTACCCCGCGCGCACCGGCGGCATCCCGGGGTCGGGGCCTGGCCAGCCCCAGCGAGCGTCCGCGGATTTGCTCGGCCAACCAATCCCTGAGGTCGATGAGTACCGCTACCAGCCGTTCCGGGTCGCGCGCGTCGAGGATGGCCACCAACTCGGGCGCTCCGGCCTCCCCTTCTAGAAGCAGCACCAGCCCACGGTCACCCAGCGCCTCGACGATGTCCGTCTCGACATCTCGGCCGCTCCGCGCCTCGAACTCGGCGATCCAGAAGTCGAGGTTGCGAAGCGGACCTTCTGGGTCGCGTTCCGCGACGCTGCGCAGCCAGGCCAGGCCGGCCTCGGGCTCGGTCCGGAACGACTTGGCAAGCATCGCATCGCCCGGCAGCTGAGCGGGCAACAGCGCCGGCCCGCGTTCCGTCGCCAAGGCTCGCGTCACGGCTTCGGGGATCACGTCGCTGGCGAAGCCGACCCACCCGTCCGTCACCAGCTGGCCGTTGACGATGTCGCGGCGGAAGCCAGCGATCTCCACCATCTCGAAATCAGCCGCGAATAGCTGAGCCAACGGCCGCGCCAAGCTCCGGCCCTCGTACTCCGCCCAGCGGCGCAGCCAGGCGCTGAGGGCTCGCGGGTTGAGCACGACCCGGACCAGACCGCCGGCCGGAAGGTGCCGGGCGAGCCGGCCGAAGTCGATGGACTTGCCGAGCGACGTCCCATCGCCGGCGGCGGTGCGCTCGACCAACCGCGCGTGAGCCGCCGGCCCGACCCAGACGGCGCCCCGCGCCGCGACCGTGACCAGATCATCGCTCTCGGCCAGGCGCCGCGTCGCGTCAGTCGGCGAGGCCGGGTCGAGCACCGCGACAGGAACGATCCGGCGCGATTCATCTTCTAGCAACGCCAGAATCGCGTGCGAGCCTGCTATCGCCGGGACGTCATCGGCATCCAGCCCGAGCCCGCTCAGCACATGATCTTGCAGGCGCGCGAGTGGCGGCAAAGCTCGCAGTTCGCTCCAACGGCTGTCGATGTTGAGGAACTCCGCTGCCGCAAGTGTCGAACTCGGAAGTAAATCTACGAGGTCTTCGGCAGTTGACCGGACCTGCAGCTCCGCCGGTCCGGGATACTGCGTATCGTCGCACGCGATCATCAGGCCGATCGTCAAACAGGCCAGGATTTTCGCGATCCTCTTCATGGGTCACCTCCTGCAACAAGCTCACTCGACCCCCTGACCCCTCACCCCTCCCATTACCCGTCCTCATCTCCTGTCTTCATCTCCCTCTCCCTCTTCATCTTCATCTTCATCTTCATCTTCATCGTCTCGTCGTGCAGCGTAGATGACGAGGCGAACAACCCCAGCGCCGGCCTCGACTCTCACTCGCCGTCGCCGTCGCCATCGTCTTTCGCCGGCAGCGTCTCCGCCGCGGCAGGCCCCTCCATCTCACGCCCAAAGGCCGTCAGTCCGCCCAACGCCCCAAGCCCCATCGTCTCAACCGCGGTCGAGGGGACGATGATCATCGAGCCCTTCTGCCTCAGCCCCTCGTAAACCATGTTCATCGCCCGCAGATGAAGGGCGACCGGGTTATCGCGATAATGTTCGGAGGCGCGGGCGAACTTCTCGGCGATCTCGGTCTCGGCCGTGCCGAGGATGATGCGGCTCTGGCGCTCACGTTCAGCCTGCGCCTGCCGTGACATGGCATCTTCGAGACCTTTGGGGATGATGATGTCGCGGATCTCGACGGCGTGGGTCGTGACCCCCCAGCCGCTGGTCTTCTCGTCCAGCAACTGCTGAATTTCCTGACCCAGACGGTCGCGCTCCGAGAGCAGCACGGCCAGGTCGTTCTTGCCGATGCCGTTCCGCAGCGCCGTCTGCGCGGAGAGGATGACGGCATCCTGAAAACGCTCGACCTCGAGCACCGCCTTCTCGGCATCCCAGACCATCCAGAAGGCGATGGCGTCGACGTTCACCGGAACGGTGTCAGCCGTTAGAGTCGTCTCGGCGCTGAAGTCAGTGACCCGGATCCGCTGGTCGACGAACTGGGCCACCTTGTCGATGATCGGAAAGACCACGAACAGACCCGACGGCCTGAGCCCGCGAAACTTGCCGAAGCGAAGCACTACCGCCCGCTCCCATTGGTAGGCGATCTGCACCGAAGGTGCGACGAGTAGCGCGACGACCGCGGTGATGAGCAGCACCTCGCTCTCCGGTCGAAGCTGGAGAAAAATCGCCAACGCATCGGCCGTCCCCAAGATGACAACCGCTTCCCAGACCTGCGTCACCCTAATGAGGACCGCCAGTACCAACGCCGATCCCAAAGCCAGCTCGACGGCGATGACCGAGAAAGGGTGCAAGCTCAGGTGCACGACGAGTCCGGCCACGTAGATGCCGACCAGCAGCAGCACGTTGATCGGCGCGAAGCGGAAGTCGGCACGGAGTGATGTCGCGAATCTCTCGAGCGAGATGCTAGGAAAGCCGCCTCTCGACTCGCCCTTCCGACTGAGCGCGCTCATACTGACTCCTCCCTCCGTTGGCGCAGGCCCTCGAGCACATCATCCAAGGTGAAGCCGTAACCCGAGGCGCGCGCCAATAACTCTGTCAGGATTTGATTGAGCATCCGCTGCCTCTCCAGCTCGTCGACCTCAGGCTGGCGCCGACCGACGAAGGTCCCCGACCCCTGCTGGGTGTCGAGGACCCCCTCGATCTCGAGCTCACGATAGGCGCGGATGACGGTGTTGGGGTTGATGGAAAGATCGACGGCCAGCTGCCTGACCGTTGGGAGCCGATCGCCGGGCGCCAGGTTGCCACGTGCGATGGCGAACTTGATCTGCTCGATGATCTGCCGGTAAAACGGCACCCCGCTTTTGGCGTCGATCAGGATTGGCAACGGTCAGATTCCTTACAGTTTTCCAAGGCCCTGTGCTCTAGTACTCTGGTGTTCTAGTCTTATAGTACAATTCGCCCCGCGGTCTGTCAACGACCGCGCTAACCAACCGGGTCATGGCGATTGAGGCGGACCTCGAGAGGAGTTCGGGCATCTTGCCCCGAGCGCTTAGCGGTCAGACCTTCTGATTACGCTTCCAGTATCGCCGGCAGTGTCTT
This sequence comes from Gemmatimonadota bacterium, assembly GCA_041617795.1. Classification (GTDB taxonomy): domain Bacteria; phylum Gemmatimonadota; class Gemmatimonadetes; order Palauibacterales; family KS3-K002; genus JBFJOD01. The sequence goes on from JBFJOD010000055.1 coordinate 10,234, forward strand.
TACCGATGGAGGGAATGATGCGTGCACGACGTGTGCTCACGACCCTGGCTGCCTTGGCCGCGCTCCTCCCCGCCCCGTTCGCCATAGCCCAGACGACCGACCCGCAAGACGAGAAGCCGACCGACAGATTGCTCGAGGCGCACGAGAACTTGCGCCACCGCATCGACGTTTTGGAGAAGCTGATCGATGATGTGCTCTGGTACGAGCGTGTCGGAGACGTGGCCATCGTCGAGAAGGTGCGGATCTACGGGCCACCGCTGGCCAACGAGCCCGACCCACCGCCCAGCGGCGCGGGCAACCCGTTCAAGTTCTATACATACGTGTTTACACCGCGCGAAGACTTCGGCGGCCGCAAGCTGCCGCTGCTGGTGCTGCCGCACGGCGGCGTGCACGCCGATTTCACGACGTACTACAGCCGCATCGTCCGGGAGTTGATCGCTCAAGGCTACATCGTCGTGGCGCCGGACTACCGCGGCTCTACCGGCTACGGTCGCGGGATGTACCGCGCCATCGACTACGGTGGTGAAGAGGTCGGCGATGTGTTGGCGGCCCGCGATTGGGTCGCGAACCACCATCCCCGCGTCGACGCCGATCGCGTCGGCATCCTCGGCTGGAGCCACGGCGGCCTGATCGCGCTGCACAGCCTGTTCGATCACCCGGACAAATACGCCGTCGGCTTCGCCGGTGTGCCAGTCTCCGATCTGGTGCAGCGCATGGGCTACCTTGGCCCGCGCTATCAGGCCTACTACGATGTCGATTACCACATCGGCGAGACGCCGGCAGAGAACTTGGAAGAGTACAAGCGCCGCTCGCCGGTTTGGAACGTCGAGAAGCTGACGCGGCCCCTGCGCATCCACGGCAACATCTCGGACGAGGACGTCAACGTCATCGAGGTCGAGCACCTGGTCCAGGCGCTCAAGGCTGAAGGCAAGACTTTCGAGTACGAGATCTACGATCTGCCCGGCGGTCACAGCTTCGACCGGCTCGATTCGCCGGAGGCCTGGCGCGTGCGCCCGCTGATCTACCAGTTTCTGGCGCGGTATCTGAACCCGCCGCGGCCGAATGTCGAGTTGGGGCTGCGGGCGAACGGCCGGGCCGCGCCATAAGGGCAGGCCAACGCTATGCGCGGCGTCTCGTTGCTGAGCCGCTGCGGCACGGATAGCTTGGGCGGCACTATGCCTAATCTCGGTGAAGGGCTGGTCTACTACGCGGTGTTCCTGCTGTCGACGACACTGCACGAGGCGGCGCACGCCTGGGCGGCGAAGCGGGGCGGCGACCTGACCGCCTATCACGGCGGCCAGGTGTCCATCGATCCCCGGCCGCACATCCGCCGCGAGCCGTTCGGCATGGTGTTGCTGCCGATCATCTCGGTGCTGATCTCGGGCTGGCCGTTCGGGTTCGCCAGCGCGCCCTATGACGCCAATTGGGCGCGGCGCTACCCGCGACGCGCGGCGTGGATGGCGTTGGCAGGGCCAGGGGCCAACCTGGCGCTCATTATTATAGCGGCGATCCTCATCAACATCGGGGTGGCGCTGAACGTCTTCTATTCTCCGGAGAGCATCTCGTTCGGTCACGTAACGGCGGCGCAGGCCGGTGGCTTCCTAGACTCAGTAGCACTGCTTCTCGGCGTCTTCTTCTCGCTCAACCTCGTTCTATTCATCCTCAACATGCTGCCGTTTCCGCCGCTGGACGGGAGCGGCGCGCTACCGCTGCTGCTGTCGCCGGAAGCGACGCGGCGTTATCAAGATTTCATCTGGAGACAGGGCGCGCTGGGCTGGATCGGGATCATCATCGCCTGGCAGGTGTTCGACTACCTGTTCAATCCCGTTTTCTTGATGGCGGTCAACCTGCTCTATCCCGGCGTATCGTATCAATAACAACCGACCCGTTTCGCAAGGAGGACCATCATGAGTGCTCGACTTTCTCTACCCACCACATTCTTGCTGGCTGGTCTCGCACTGTGGGCGGCGCCGGCCGCCGCACAGGAAGGCGACATGGCCGCGATGATGGAAGCGTGGCAGAAGGCGGGCCAGCCGGGGATGCACCATCAGCACCTGGCCGTGCTGGTCGGGACCTGGGAGGTGGAGACCAAGTTCTGGATGCAGCCGGGGGCGGAACCGCTGATTTCGCCAGCCACCGCGAAGTACGAGATGATCATGAACGGCCGCTTCCTGGAAGAAACGATCAGCTCTGAGTTCATGGGACAGCCGTTCCGCGGCCGCGGGCTGTACGGCTTCAACAACGTGACCGGCGAACTGCAGGCGATGTGGATCGACGACACGGCCACTGGGATCTATTCGTACAGCGGCTCGATCAACGAGGCCGGGGACCAGATTACGTTGAAGGGCAAGTACATGGACCCCGTTACGAAGGTGTGGACGCAAACGCGGTCCGTGATGCGCATTTCCAAAGACAAGATTCACTACGAGAACTTCGAGATCTCCGATGGCCAGGAACGGAAGACGATGGAGATCACTGGCAAGCGGAAGACGTCCTAAGGGCGCTTGAACTGCAGGGGCGGCAGCGTGACGCGTTCCGGCAAGTCGCTGTCGCCGCGCAAGAATGCCAGCATCGTCTCGAGGATGATCGGCGATGCAAGAAACAGATCGTCATCGTGTGAGCCGCCCTCGATCAACAGGTGATGGCTGTTGGGAAAGCCACGGCGCACTTCCTCCGCGTTGCTGGCTGGCGTGCGGATGTCGAGCGTTCCGCTGATAAACAGGACCGGCGCCTCGGAGAAAACGGGGCCGCGGAACGCGTCGCCAAGATCTTCATGCGGCCAGGCCGCGCACTGCACTCGAGTGAAGAGAGTGCCGGCGTTGCCGAGTATCGCGGTTTTCGCCTGCTCTTCGATCAAGGCCAGTCGCGCGGCGGTCGCGCCCGAGGCACAATCCATGGCCAACGACATGGCCAGCTCGCGATTGCCGAGCCGGCCGCGCGCCACCAGCCCGGCGATCTGCGAGAAATCGCCCTCGAGGATCGGGAGGGCCCGCTTCGGCAGTTCCACGATATCTACCCGTTCGCCTAGCTCGCCGAAGACGCCGCGGCGCAGGTCATCGGCACCGATGACAACCGTCAACGGTTCACCCGTCTCCGGGTTCTCGATCTCGACCCGTGCAGGTTCACTCTCCAGTTGGACGAGCGTGCTACGCAGCGACCCGACGAAATCGGGCAGAACCCGACTCAACTTCGCGTCCGCCTTCATCGCGCTGTCCACCTGCAGCAGGATGCGATCCAGGTTGGCCGGGAGCTTGTAGGTGTGGTCCGGCCCTTCGACGCCCGCCAAAATCGCTGATGCTACCCGATCCGGATACTGCCGGATATAAGCCAAGGCCAAGTGGGTTCCGTAACTGATCCCCCAGAGAACGAGCTGGTCGGCACCGAGTGCTGCCCGCAGGTCATCGAGATCGTGAGCGCTCTCCCGCGTGTTGAAAGCGTTGACGTCCAGCGAATCGGACCAATGGGTGTAGCATTCTTTCAGAAACGGCTGCAGGCTTCGCGCGAGCACCGCGGAATCGGTGGGTTGATCCAGCGGATAATCCCAACTGCCCGGACAGAGCAGGTAAGGATCGCTGAAGTACACACCCCGCTGGTCCAGGGCGATGACGTCGCCAGCTGCGCGCAGCTTCTGAAACAGGTTCCAGCGATCGCCGGAGGCGGACCAGCTGCCCGAGCCGCCGGGTCCACCGGCCAGGTAGACGATGGGTGGGCCGGGTTTGTCGCTGGTGCTGGGGAAGCGGACGAAGTGGATCTCGACGGAATCGGCGCTGGGTGCCTCGTGCCGGAGCGGTACCCGCAACCGCCCTTCGTCGGCATCGATCTTTTTGGGACCCGGAATCAGCCAGTAGTCCGTCTGAGCGAAGACGATCGGAGTGAGGCTGAGTGGACCGCGCACCGACGGTGGGCCCTTGGCCTCGCCGATCGGATTGTCCACACCGCCGCAGGCTGTGAGCGTGGCCGCAGTGACCACGAGGGATGACCAGGCTTGGATGAATGACGTGTAGCCGCGAATTGGGCGCATCACTCCTCACGGGTTGATGGATTTCTCCCCCTTACGGGCTAAGCAGCAGATGGGTTTCGGGAGCAATCACCAACCGTACACTACGAGTCAGCGAGCGGCGGTAGCGCTGCCTCGATCTGCATCCGCCGCGGCTCCAACCACGGCGGCAGGATGAGCTGTTCGCCGAGACTCTCGATGTCCTCGTCGATGTCGAAGCCGGGCCCGTCCGTGGCGATCTCGAACAACACGCCACCGGGCTCCTGAAAGTAGACGGACTTGAACCAGAAGCGGTCGATCACCGGCGTCGGCTGGCGGCCACTCTCGATCAGGGCGTTGCGGACCTCCAGCTGCGCCGCCTCGTCGCTGACACGCCAAGCCACGTGGTGGACGCTGCCGCGACCCCAACCACCGCGGCGCACGCCCGGCGCCTCCTGCACATCCACAAGCGTCCCCGATCCGCCGGCCGCACAAGCGAAGCGATGCCAGCCCTCATCGTCGCCCCGGGCCGTGAACTCCAGCGCTTCCGTCAGGAACGACGCGGTCTTCGGTCGATCGGCTTCCCAGAGGCGCACCGCATGAATCCCGCGGATCTGTGCCGCCTCCTCCACCGGGCTCGCCTCCCAGGCCGCGAACTCGCGGGCATCCGCTGTTTCGACCAGCGTCAACTCCAAGCCGTGCGGGTCGGTCAACGGCAACGTCCGCTCGCCGAAGCGCTCTACCAGCTCGCCGGTCGCCACGCCTTCACGCGCCAGTCGCTCCGACCAGAACCCGAGCGTGTCGAGTGGAACGGCCAGCGACACCTCCGTCGTCAGCCCAACGCCTTTGCGCCCCGGACCGAGATGGATCCAGGGAAAGAAGGTGACATCGCTACCCGGGTGACCCGCAGCGTCGGCATAGAAGAGGTGATAAGTCCCGGGATCGTCCTGATTGACGCTCTTCTTCACCAACCGCATCCCCAAGATGCGCGTATAGAAGTCGAGGTTCTCCTGCGGGTCACCCGCAATCGAGGTGACGTGGTGAATTCCGTTCAACAATGTCATAGTTATAAAGGGAGCGGCTGACTCAGCTGCCACCGCCGCTCGGCGAGTCTCCGCAGTTCCAGGCGATGAATTGCCAGCGTCCGCCCTCTTTGATCAAGATGTCGGTGCAACGGCCATGCACGGTGCGGCGCTCGCCCTTCATGTTCTCCGTACCCTGCGAGTAGTAGTAGTGAGCTACTGCGGTGTTCCCCTGCACGACGATCCCGGCCGGACTGAAATCGTCGACGAGCGTCGTCGAATTCTCGAAATCAAAGCGATCCCACTTCTTGAGTTGTGCCCGCGTCCTCGGCATCGGGTTCTGATCGCTCCAGACTACGGCGTTGGGGTGAACCCACTTGTCCGACCACTCGACGTCCTCGGCCCGGATCGCTTCCCACGATTCGACAACCACCTTCCAGACTTCCTGTTGCTGCGGGGACCACGACTGAGCTTGAGCCGCTAACGGCACGATAAGAACCGCGGCGATGGCGGCGGCGCTGAACGAGACAGGCTTGTACATGGCTAGGTCTCCCGGTGAAGGAGTTGGATATCGCACGAAATACGCCGAATATAGCGACCCGGCTCCGAGGCTCCTAGCGCATCCGCGGGATGCTGAGCGTCGAACGGCAAGGCTCTAATCAGCAACAGCGGCGGAGCTATGCGCACAACCGGATCTGCACGACGGCCGCCGATCGCCAGCGCTTTGAGGCACTTCCGGCAAACTGGGTGAGGGGCCCGAGCGGCCGCCAAAAGCGAAGTCCTTGTCGATGTCGGCGCTGACGTGCTACTATTGCGAAGGATTCCTGTCAAAGCCGTCAATTGAGACAGTTGCTGGGCAAAGGGAAGCTGCCGACATCGACCTCGTCGGCTGCAGGATAGCTTACAAACCGCGACCCGCGGCGGCCCCAAAGGGACTTTGCTACCAGGCTAAGGAGGTCCAGCCGATGTGGTATGAGTACAAGAAGAGCGTGGCTCCGATCTACCAGGACGAGACCTACCGTCGGATGTTCGCCACCGCCTCTGGCGCACGTCACCGGAAGGGCAAAGGCGAAGACGGCGACGAGAAGTCCTGGTTTGCGCGGCTGGCCGAGCGTCTAGCCGGGCGGAGCGAGGAGCCCCAGGAACCCACCCACTGAAGGCTGCGACACCGCCTGGCCTCTAATGGGGCCAGGCCCGTCGTTCTACTCTAGTTGACCTCCCGGCCCGTCAGTTCGGCGGGCACCAGCCGGAATCTCGGCCGATACTGCTTTACCTCGGCGTCATACTCGAAATCACCCTCAAGCTTGTAGCGCGAGCGCACCTTGTGCGTGACACCGGGACGTCCCGATCGCGTGATGAAGACGATGAACTCGACCGCCTCCTCATCGAACGATGTGAATCTCGCACAGCAGAGGTACTCGCCCTCCTCGAGCAGGTGGTCGATGTCCGCGTATACGATCGGCACGTCGACCAGCCGCCCGTCCGCACCCAGCGCGAACAGTAGGTCCTCGGTCACACCACCGCTCCCCGTCTGAGCGTAGCGCACGTGGAGCAGGTTCACGTCGAAGCGGCGACTGCGAAACTTCAAGGTCTCGAGCCGCGCGACAAAGCCGATACCGATATCCAACTCGGCGACATAGAGCACGCGATATAGCGAGTCCTCCCGCAGCGCCACGACACCGCGCCTCATCAGCTCAACGCCTTCCCTCGGCGGCGTATGCAGAGCGATGAACACATCGCGGTGTTCGAGGATGCCGCCCCGACGCTCTTCGCTCACGAACCGCGCTTTCATCGTCGTTAGCCGCCCAGGATGGGCGCGGACTAGTTCGCGAGCCGCTTCATATACCGAGTCGGCGGGGAGAGTGGCCACGAGCTCGGTCTTGCTGACTAGCTCGCCGATGGTGACCTGGGCGTGAAGCGCTGGCGGCACGACCAGGTAAAGAACAGAAAGGCAGGTGACGGTGGCAGGGCCACCCGCGAGCAGCGCGGAGGGCCCGTGTGACTTCCAGCGGCTAGAGGCCACAGCCCCGGCTCCGGCTCGCGCCCTGTCGCTCATCTGTTCCGCGCCTCTCCACTGGTCACCTGGTAGTCGAACGCCCGGTTCGGATAGGGCGGAGCCGGCGGCACCGCCCGCGGATCCCGTTCGATCTGTTCGAGCAGATAGGCGATGGCCGCATCGAGCTGCGCGTCCCCGCCGTTGAAGGTCGCATGCGGCAGGTTGTCTACCACGATGTCCGGCACGACCCCGATCTGCTCGATCAGCCAGGCGCCCTCGGGACCGTAGACACCGGTCATCGGCGCCCGGGCGATCCCACCGTCGCTCAGCCGGTTGGACGAGCTCAGCCAAATCTCGCCGCCCCAGGTGCGCATCCCGATCACCGGGCCCAGCCCCAGCCGCCGAAAGCCTTCGGCGAACGCTTCGCCGTCGGAGGCGGTGTTTTGATCTACCAGCACGACCATGTGGCCGCGGAAGGCATACTGCATGTTCCAGGTCGGCTGGCCGACGCGGCCCTTCCAATAGAACCAGGCGCGCCGCAGCAGCTTCTCTAAGATGAAGCTGTCGATGTTGCCGCCCCAATTGTTGCGCACATCGATGATCAGTCCTTGCCGGTTAAAGACGGGATAGAAGTTGCGGTACCACTGGGTGATGTCGTTCGAACCCATGGCCCGCAGATGCACGTAGCCGATCTTCCCTTCGCCTCTTTCGTCGACGGCCTGGCGGCGCGTGTACTCCCAATCGCTGTAGCGTAACCCGAACTCAGCGGCGGTAGGCACGACGATGACCTCGCGCGAAGCGCCGGCCGGGACGGAGCCGCGGCCGCCCGATCGCACGCTGAGCAGTACCTGGCGGCCCTCCTGGTTACGGAGCAGCGCGCCGATGTCGGGGACCTGGAGCGTGGCGACGCCGTTCACCGCTTCGATCACGTCGCCGGCGTGGATATCGACGTCCGGGTCGGCCAATGGCGACATCTCGTCGGGGTAATCGGGGTCCGACCGATAGATGTAGTCGATGCGGTAGCCTCCGGCGCCCGGGTCGCGTATCAGCCGCGCCCCTAACGTGGCCACCGGGATCCTGTCATCGCCTCGGCGCAGATCACCGCCGCGCACACTGGTATGAAGCGCCGACAGCTCGCCGACCACCCGGCCGATGACATCGGACAGCTCGTCCCGAGTGGTGACCCGATCGACCAGCGGCAGATACTTCTGCAGCGTGGCATCCCAATCGACACCATGCATGTTGGGATCGTAGAAGTAGTCGCGCTCCAACCGCCACGCATCGACGAAGATCTGCCGCCAGTCTTCCTTAACATCGATTGGAAACGTCCAGCCGCTCAGATCGACCTTGCTGTCACCAAGCTCGTTGGCTTTCGACGCTTTCGCTTCGATCACATATAGCGACTCGCCCTTGCGGACGAGGATCTTCTTGCCGTTCTGCGACAGCTCGAAGCTGCGGATGTCCTCGACCACCGTCTCGAACTTCGGCTTCTCGTTATCGATCTTGACCGCCATGAGATGGTAATCGGGATTCGGCCCCGACTCCCGCGCGCCCAAGAACAGCGCGTCCTCAGCAACATAGAGCCCGCTGTAGTTTCCCGATTCGACCGGCACCTGCTTCACCCTCGCCATCAACCCTTCCCGATCAATCTCGACCCTCTTCTCATTGTCGGTCTTCGCATCGCTATCCCCATCGCCCTCGCCATCCCGACTCAACTCGTCATCCGGCTTGAACGGCGAACGCAGCCCCTTCCTCAACGCCACATGAAAAACCTCGATCGGCTTGTCGAAATACGGCTCCGGCTGCCGCCAGCCCCAAGGACTCCCCACCAGCGAGCGCAGGTTACGGTCGGAGAGGAAGTAGATGAAGTCGCCAGCCGGATCCCACGCCGCACTGAAGCTGTTCACCCGATCGCTGGTCAGCGGCAGCGTCGCCCCGTCCTCGACTCCGTACAGCTTGATCTGCAGGAAGCTGTTCATCGCGCGCATCGTGTAGGCTAACCAGCGGCCGTCGGGCGACCAGCCCATGTCGCCGATGCCCTCCCGGCTTTCCGAGATCTTCCGCCGGTCACCGCTGGCGACGTTCAGCACCCAGAGATCGTTGTTCTTGTCGTCGTAAGCGACCCACTTTCCGTCCGGTGATGGGTAGCCGCGGTAGCGGAGGATGGTGCCGTCGTCGCTCAGCTGCCGGCCCGCGCCTACCCCGTTGGCCGGAAGCGTCACGAACTCCAGCTCGCCGGTCTCGTCGGACAGCCCCAGCAGTTGGTCGCCACCCGGCATGAACACGAGATCGCGGTAGCGCACGCCGGGCTGGCGCGACACCCGGACCAGCCGACCCTGTTTGGCCGGCGCGACAAACACCCGGCCGCGCGCCGTCAGCACCACGCTCTCACCGTCTGGGTGGATGTGCGCCGAGGTCAGGTATTCCAGCGGATCCTTCACCCACTTCTCGCGCAGCTGATCGAAGTCGGAGGCCAGCGAGATGGGAACCATCCGCGACTCGTCGCCGGCGATGTCGTAGAGCCAGAGGTCGGCGCCCAGCTGATAGACGATCCGGCCCTGCGATAGCGCGGGGCCCTTCACATCCCAGCCGCTATGGCGCGTGAGCTGGCGGATGTCACCGCCGTTTTCATCCATCGACCAGACGTTCATCGTCCCATCGCGGTCGCTGATAAAATAGACGCGCCCCGCCCACCAGTTCGGCGAGTGGCTCTCGCCGTCGTAGTCGCCGGTCAGCTCGATCGCCTCGTCGGCACCCGCCGCGAACTTCCAGACGTCCCGCGCCGTGCCACCGGTGTAGCGCTTGGTGACATTGTTGTGGAAAGCCGGGCGCACGAAGAACAGCTGGTTCCCACTGTCGTCGTAGGTCGCCTCGCTGGCGCC
>JBFJOD010000056.1:0-20016 GCA_041617795.1 Gemmatimonadota bacterium
AGCGGTGAAGCGAAATACGCGGCGCTGTTTCATGAATGGTCGGTGAAGATGATCGACGCCGCCCGGGCGCGTTGGGGGCTGTTGGACTCTGACGTCACTTATCTGGCTGAGAAGAAAGCGCTAGATCCGCAGCGTATCGCTGAGCGTTCCACGCGTGAGAACATCGAGCGGGTCTTTCGTGACGTGGCGGCAAAAGCCGCGCCGGATGACAGGCTATTCGTCTTGCTGATTGGACACGGTGCGACGCGAGACGGCCAGGCAATGCTGAACCTGCCAGGACCCGACATGTCGGCAGCGGATTTCGACCGATTGCTGAAGGACTTTCCAACCCAGAAGATCATCTTTGTCAATGCAGCGAGTGCCAGCGGCGGGTTCATTCCAGCGCTTTCCGGTGAGAATCGCGCAATCATCACGGCAACTCGAAGCGGCGCTGAGCGGAATGAGACCATTTTTGCCGGCTATTTCGTCGAAGCGTTTGCCAGCGATGGCGCTGACCTGGATAAAGATCAACGCGTGTCCGCTCTCGAGGCGTTCATCTACGCGCGCCTTGAAGTCGAGCGCGCCTATGAGGCCGACGGAATTCTGTTGACTGAACACGCCCTGCTGGATGACGATGGTGACGGCGAGGGCCGCAGCGACCCTGGCTTGGGGAAGCCCGACGGCGGCCTGGCGCAGACGCTGTTTCTGGCGGGAAGCGCGACACAACCGGCGCTGGCGGACCTGCCGTCCGATCCGCATCTGGCGGGACTCTATCGTCAGCGACAGGCTTTGGAGCTAGAGGTGGCAGCTTTGCGGCAGCGTAAGGACACGATGGATCCATCGGTCTATGAACAGGAACTGGAAAGCCTGCTCGTGGCGCTCGCGCTGAAGACGCGAGAGATCCGCGAATCCGAAGGGAAACAGCAGTGAAGCCGGCCCGGGTGCGCGCGATCTTGCTCGTGGCGGGACTGTTGATGCCAGTCTGCTGCGGCCCACGGCCGGGCTTGGCTCAACAGGGATTGGCGGAGGCAGAGAGCGCTCTGCGATCCGGGCGATATGACGATGCGATCTCGCTGTTCTCGACGCTGGCCCGGCGCCAGCCGGGTTCGGTTCGGGCGGTTGCCGGGCTGGTCGATGCACTCTCAGCCGTCGGACGCTACGACGCCGCCGCGGCGGCCGCACGGCGATACATAACCGCGCACCCGGCGTCACCCGAGCTTTGGAACGGTTTGGGAGCCGCGCTCTCTGCCCGCGGCCGTGTCGCGGAGGCGGCCGACGCCTTTGGAAAGGCTATCGCCGGCGGCGCGAGCGATGCTCTCAGCGCGCGCTTGAATCTGGCGGTCTTGCGCCATGCGAGCGGTGAGGTCGAGGACGCGATGCGGCAGTTCGACGGTTTCATCGACGTCTACAACGACAACCCGGATCTGTCGTCAGAGGAGTTGGCCGCGGTCGGCACTGCGCTTCGCTACCTCGGTATCGATGATCCGCAGTTGTTCAAAGACGCCTTACGCGCTTATGACGAAGCCATCAGCGCCGATCCAGACAATCTCGATGCGCGCCTCTTGGTCGGCGAGCTCTTCCTGGAGAAATACGACAGCGGCGAAGCCGCTGCGGCGTTCGCGGACGTCCTCACGCTCAACCCGTCGCACCCGGGAGCATTGCTGGGCGTGGCCCGGCGCATGCGCTTCGACAGCGAGCCAGGCGCGCTGGAAATGGCTCGAACCAGCCTCGAAGTGAACCCGAATCTCGTCGCTGGCCGCGTGTTTGTTGCCGAGCTTCGACTGGAGTTGGAAGACTACGCCGGCGCGGTGGAGGAGCTGCAGCAGGCGTTGAAGATCAACCCGGCATCGCTTCCCGCGCTCTCGACCCTGGCGGCCGCACGCTTCATCCAGGGTGAGACGCGTGCCTTTGAGGAAGTGCGTGCCCGGGTTCTGGACCTCAATCCGCGGTACGCCGACCTCTACAACAAGCTGGCGGAGCTGAGTGCGCGCAACCGACTGTACGCGCAGGCCGTTGGGTTCGCCCGACAAGCGGTGGAACTGGATAGCAAGACGTGGCGCGGGTACGCACTGTTGGGCATCAATCAGTTACGCACGGGAGCGATCGTTGAGGGTCGGCGGAATCTGACTACGGCTTTTGAAGGTGATCCTTTCGATGTCTGGACCAAGAACACGCTTGATCTGCTGGACACATTCGAGCGCTATGAAGACACGCGCACCGGTCGCTTCATAATCGCAATCGATGGTAAGGAGTCGAAGCTGCTCTCGCTTTACTATGCCGACTTGGCGGAGGAGGCATACGCGAGTTTGGCGCAGCGTTATGGCTATAGCCCGCCGACACCGATTCGGGTCGAAGTGTATCCCCGGCACGCTGATTTCTCGGTTCGCACTATCGGGCTGGTTGGGATGGGCGCTCTGGGTGTGAGTTTCGGCCCGGTCATCGCGATGGATTCGCCGTCGGCTCGCGATGCCGGCCAGTTCAATTGGGGGTCGACCCTCTGGCACGAGATCGCTCACAGCTTCCACCTGGGTATGACGGAACATCGCGTGCCGCGCTGGTTCTCGGAAGGTTTGGCGGTGTTCGAAGAGCGGCGGGCACGTCCGGGGTGGGGCGACGACGTGAATCCGAGTTTCCTGATAGCGTTGCTTCAGGACAAGCTTCTGCCGCTCGCCGAGCTCAACAACGGGTTTGCTCGGCCCTCCTACCCTGAACAGCTGATGCATTCTTACTACCAGGCCTCGCTGGTTTGTGAGATGATCGAACGTGAATGGGGCGCTCGTGCATTGGTGGAAATGCTGTCGGCCTATCGCGATGGCCAGACGACGGATCAAGCGTTCAGGCGCGTACTGGGTCTCAAGCTGTCGGAAGTCAACAATCACTTCTTCAGCTACTTGAGAGAACGCTTTGCGACTCCTCTGCCAGCGCTGCAGTCGGCTGGGGACAGCCGTCACGGGGGTAACCGTTCGCGTGAAGAGGTCGAAGCACGGGCAAACTCACAGCCTGGCGACTATTTTGCGCAACTGGCGTTCGGTCGCGTGCTGTACGAAGAGGGTGATCTCGAGCGGGCGGTGAAATACCTCGAGCAAGCCAAGCAGCTGTTTCCCGAGTACACGGGGCCGGCAAATCCGTACTGGTATTTGGCGCTGGCCCACAAACGACGCGGCCAACTTGAGCGAGCGGAAGTCGAGCTCACCGCGCTCATCGCTACCAATGAGCGGGACTACCGGGCGCGCTTCGAATTGGCCGAGATTCGCGAGCAGCTTGGAAACGTTGCCGGGGCAGCAGCCGCGCTCGAGGGGATCCTCTACATCCATCCCTTCCAGCCAGAGCTTCACGACAGGTTAGCCGACCTGTACGCGCGAGTCGGGAATTGGCCCGGATCGCTGCGCGAGCGTCGGGCCGTCCTGGCGCTGAATCCTGTAGACCGCGCGCAAGCGTTGTACCAGTTGGCGCTGGCTCATTTCCAGGCTGAACAAGTTAAAGATGCGCGGCGCGTGGTCTTGGAGGCACTGGAGCTGGCCCCCGCTTTCGAACAAGCGCAAGAACTGCTTCTCGATGTGCTGGCCGCTGCGGAAGGGGGTGGGGAATGACGGTTCGAGTGGTTGCCGGGTTCTTGTCGTTGGCGCTCGTCACAACCGCTGTGCCATCGTTGCACGCTCAGTCGCGCCGTTCAGGCGAGATCGATTTCTCCGAGCTGAACACCACCTACGATGGGCGGTTTACTTTCGTGCGCTTGCGCTACTCGCCGCTCCCTGGCTTCAGCCGTGGCGGCTATTTCGGCAGTGATTTGAAGTGGGATCATGACTACCCGCGAGCCGAGCGCCACTTAACGAAGATCCTCAGCGAGATCACAGCGATTAGGCCAAACGTCAAGGGCAGCAATATCCTGACGGTGGACGATCCGGAGTTGCTGAAGTACCCCGTCGCCTATCTTGCCGAGCCGGGTTACTGGAGCTTGACGGAAAGTGAAGCGGCGGCGTTGCGAGACTATCTGCACAAGGGTGGATTTCTGATCATCGACGATTTCGCAGATATGCAGTGGTATAACTTCGCCGAGCGAATAAAAGATGTGTTGCCCGACGGCCAACTGGTGGAGCTCGATGCGAGCCATCCCATCTTCCACTCGTTCTTCGACATCGACGTGCTCGATCACCGGCATCCCTACTGGGGGCAGAAATCCGAGTTCCACGGAATCTTCGAAGACAACGATCCCAACGGCCGCTTGCTGGTCATTGTCAATTACAACAATGACATCGGGGAGTCGTGGGAATGGTCGGACTCGGGCCTTATTCCGATCGAGCTCACGAACGAGGCCTACAAGCTGGGTGTTAACTACATCGTATACGCGATCACGCACTAATCACCGATTCGGAAAGCAGGAGTCATGGCAACAGAACCCAAAACCGCCCTCGAATCCGCTGATGACATCGCTCTGGCTGAGCAGATGCAGTCGGCTACTCAGCGAATTATTTCAGAGCTGAGAAAGCTGATCGTGGGCCAGGACGAGGTCATCGAGCAGGTTCTCTTATCCTTGTTCGTGGGAGGCAACAGCCTGATCGTCGGAGTTCCCGGGCTGGCGAAGACCCTTCTGATTCACAGCATCGCCCAGGTCCTGGATCTCAAGTTCTCGCGTATCCAGTTCACGCCGGATCTGATGCCCTCAGATATCACGGGCACTGATCTGATCCAGGAGGATCCTGACAGTGGGCAACGCCGGATGGTCTTCGCGCCCGGACCGATTTTCGCGAACATCGTCCTGGCCGACGAAATCAACCGCACGCCGCCGAAGACGCAGGCGGCGCTGCTGGAGGCGATGCAGGAACACCGTGTGACCGTGCAGGGTCGCACCTACGAGCTGCAGGAGCCGTTTCACGTATTCGCGACCCAGAATCCAATTGAACTGGAGGGGACCTATCCACTGCCGGAAGCTCAGCTCGATCGCTTCATGTTCAAGATCGCCATGGACCATCTGCCGGCCGCTGAGGAATTGGAAGTGGTCCGCAGTACCACGGCTGTGCAGAGCTACCGGTTCGAGAACGTGGTAACGGGTGCCGATATCGTCGCCTATCAGAATCTGGTGAGAAAGGTACCCGTGTCCGAGGCAGTGCTGCGCTACACGCTCGATCTGGTGCGCACCACGCGCCCGAACGGGGACGGCTCACCGGAGTTCGTCCAGAAATGGGTGTCTTACGGAGCGAGCGTGCGCGCCGCGCAGTATCTGGTATTGGGGGCGAAAGCCCGGGCGTTGGTGCGCGGCCGCTACCACGTGAACTTCGAGGACATTCGCGCGCTGGCCGGACCCGTGCTGCGTCATCGCATCCTGACGAACTTCCATGCCGAGTCGGAGAAAGTCTCGTCCGATCAACTGATTGATCGGCTGCTCGACACGATAAAGATACCGAGCTCGGGGCTGTGAAACCGTACGGCTTTCTAGATCCCCAGGTCCTGGCGCGAATCGACAATCTGGAACTGCTCGCGCGGACCGTGGTCGACGGATTCATTAACGGCTTGCACCGCTCGCCGTACTTGGGTCTGTCCATCGACTTTGCCGAGCATCGCCCTTATATGCCGGGCGATGACATACGTCGTATCGATTGGCGCGTGTTCGGCCGCACGGACCGCTTCTACGTCAAGGAATTCGAGGCAGACACCAACGCGAACTTTCTCGTAATTCTCGATGTCTCGCGGTCGATGGACTACGCGAGCGGTGGAATCACCAAGCTCGACTATGCGCGCTATCTGGCTGCTTGCCTCAGCTACTTCTCCCGTCAGCAGCGCGACCGCGTCGGCTTGGCAACCATCGACAACGATATCATCGAGATGGTGCCGCCATCTGCGAAACACCTCGAAATCGTGCTCCATACGATCGAGCGCGTCCGGCCAGGCGGGCGCGGCGGCCTCGAACCGCCGCTCCACAAGGTTGCAGAGGCAATCAAGCGGCGGAGCATCGTGGCCTTGATCTCCGACCTGTACGATGAACCGCAAGCGATCGTCAGGGCTGCAAGCTACCTGAAGAACAAGGGCAACGACGTTCTGGTGTTCCACGTATTGGATCCTGCTGAAATCGAATTTCCCTTCGAAGGTGCCGTTCATTTCGAGGATCTGGAGAGCGGTGAGCGCATACCGGTGATACCCGAGAGGCAACGAGAACAGTACCTGCAACTCATGAACGCCCACCTTGCCGAAACGTCACGGCTGCTCGTGGAGAATCGCATCGATTACTTCCGATTCGAGACCCGGCAGCCGCTGGACCACGCGCTGTTCAGCTACCTGTCACGGCGCGAGAAACTGAGCAGGGTTCGGTGATGGGTCTCTCTTTCTTGGCTCCGCTCTTCTTGGCCGGGCTAGCCGCCCTGGCCATCCCCGTCATCGTTCACTTGACGCATCGAGAGCGCAAAGAGGCGATCAGCTTTCCGTCGTTGATGTTTCTTTCGAAGATACCTTACCGGACTCACCGGCGTCAGCGCATACGGTATTGGCTGCTGTTCTTGATCCGCAGCCTCGCCATCGTTTTGCTTGTGACCGCATTCGCCCGACCACTGCTTGATGATGGCGGCCGCGCGGCCACGATGTTTGCGGCGGCACGCGAGGTCGTTGTGCTGCTCGACCATTCGCACAGCATGGGCTACGGCGATCGCTGGAACCGTGCTGTCGATGCGGCCCGGGACGTGGTGGACGCCCTGGGGCCCGAGGATCGTGCCACGCTGGTCTTGTTTGCCGAAGGGGCCACAGCGATGACGCTGCCCACTGCCGACCCGGTGGCACTGCGCGCTGCGATCGACGCAGCGGCTGTCGGGCCCGACCGGACCCGCTACGGACCGGCGTTGTTGCTGGCGAAGGAGATCCTCGAACGCTCCGATCGTCCACGCGGGGAAGTCGTGCTGATCAGCGACTTCCAGCGGGCGGGCTGGGACGCGCGGCAGGCGGTGCGGCTCCCGGAGTCAGCTGCAGTTGCAGCGATCGATGTGTCGACGGGCGGGGCCGAGAATCTTGCTGTGACAGGTGTTGCGACGGCCAGGGTCCGCAGAGATGGGCGGCAGCAGCTCACGGTGACGGCGAACCTGGCTAACTTGGGATCCAGCGCGCGCGAGAACGTACCGGTTAGTCTGGAAATCGAGGGTCAGCCACAGCAGGTGACCGCGAATCTGGCACCCGGCACTTCCGTCAAGGTCGAATTCGCACCAGTCGTCCTGCCCGGTCGTCCTCTGCGCGCAGTGATACGAGCGGGAGATGATCCTCTACCTGGTGACAATAGCTACCACTTTGTTGCGACGCCGATCGCGGCGTTGCGTGTTTTGATCATCGAACCGTCCAGCGCGAGTCGCGACCATTCTCTCTACCTGCGCCGGGTTCTGGGAATTGGAACGGAGCCCGGTTTCGATGTCGAAGTGCGCCGGGTGACCCGGTTGGCCGAGAGCGACCTGACGGACCGCAATGTCATAATACTCAACGACGCACCATTCCCCGGGGGAGTGTTAGGACCGCGCTTGCAGGATGCGGTTGCCGCTGGAGCCGGTTTGCTGGTGGTTTTGGGTCGCCGAAGTCCGCCAGGTGCTTGGTCGCCTGAAGGTATGCGTCTGTTACCGGCAGCGTTCTCGGATGCCTTGCAACGGTCCACGAGCGGTGGTGGGACGATTGGCTACCTCGACTTCGATCATCCCGTCCTCAGCGTATTCCGTGAACCGCGCAGTGGTGACTTTTCCGCAGCCCGCTTCTTCCGCTATCGACGGCTTGCGGCCCGGGATTCGGCGCAGGTGCTGGCCCGTTTCGATGACGGCGCCGTCGCGTTAGTCGAGCGATCTCTTGGTAGTGGACTGATCTCAGTCTGGGCTTCGGACGTCGAGAATTTCTGGAACGATCTGCCGCTGCAACCGGTTTTCCTACCGTTCATCCACCGGCTTGTGGCGCATGTCGGTGGATATGTGGAGCCTGCGGCTGCATTCCGGGTAGGAGATGTCGTAGAACTAAGCCAGAAGACGGCACTGGGGGACGATATTCTAGCCCCTGGCACTGAACTGTTGGTCGAGAGCCCTGCTGGCGGGAACGAGCTACTCCGCCCGCAGGAGGACTCGCGTTACTTGAAGCTGGCGGAGCCGGGTTTCTATGAGATCCGCAACATGGCGGCTGAGAACGGGCAGTCGTTCACGGCCGCCGCCAATCTAGATCCGAGTGAGTCTGACCTCTCGCCGGTGGACCCGGCCGTCATCGTCGCTGCGGTTTCCGTGACTTCGTCGGCGGAAGCGGCTCCCGCCGAGGGCGTCGTTCTTTCTTCTGAAGACCGGGAACGGCGTCAGAGCCTCTGGTGGTTTCTGTTGTTAGCAGCTGGCCTCATGCTGATATCCGAGACACTGCTGTCGAATCGACTGCCGCAAGTGCGAATGAGCAGCTGAAGGGAGCGATACATGCAAGCCAAAGCGGGACATGATGAGCTTCTCAAAGTGATACGCTCGGTTCGCCGGCGTTGGCGGCTTCGCGTAGCACTGCGAGGCGTTGCCATAGTGCTTGGCGCGGGAGTACTCGTCTTCCTGGTGTCGACTTTCGGCATGGATCGATTCCGCTTCAGCTCTGGAGCAGTCATCGCGTTTCGCGTTTTTGCCTACCTGGCGCTGGTCGGACTTGCAGTCCGCTTTCTGGTCCTGCCGCTGCTGCGGCGTGTCTCGGATCAGCGTGTGGCGCTTTACCTCGAGGAGCACGAGCCGTCGCTCGAAGCGCGGCTGCTGAGCGCCATCGAGTTTGGCAAAGCGGATTCAGATTCCAGCCAGGTCTACTCGCCAGCTTTGGTGGGCCGGTTGGTTGAGAATGCGCTCGAGCAGTGCGCAGCCGTCGACTACGGGCGACGCGTCGAAGCTCGGCCTCTGACCCGTTCGACCGGCTTGTTGGCGGGAACGTCTCTAGCCGCACTGACGCTACTTCTGCTAGCGCCGCCGTTTGTGCGGCACAGCACACCGTATCTGCTTCCCTGGGGTGGCGTCAGCCCTGAGAACCCGTACAGCATTCTCGTGACTCCTGGTAACGCCAGGGTCGCGCGTGGCGCCGAGCTGAAGATCGTGGCTCAACTTCAGAATTTCAATTCCGATAAGATCGAAATCGCGGTGCAGAGCGGAACAGCGAGTGATTGGGAGCGGTTTCCGATGACTCTGGATGAGGAAACAGGGACCTACTGGTTCTTCCTGTTCGATCTCCAAGCGCAAACCGAGTACCTGGTCGAATCTAGCGGTGTGCGCTCACCTTTATTCAGAGTCGACGTGGTCGAGCTTCCCTATGTCGAGCAGTTGAGTCTCGAGTATCATTTTCCGGCGTACACGGGCCTCCAGCCGCAGAAGCAGGAGGACGGAGGAGACATCGCGGCTCTAATAGGCACAGAGGTACATCTGTTTGTGACGCCAACGGTGCCAGTCGTGGGTGGCGCTATCGTCTTCGAGGACACGGATACCATCCCATTGCTAGCGAGTGCGGAGGGGCCTCTGACGGGACAGCTGACCGTTCAGACCGATGGTCTGTACAGGATTGTTTTCGAGACCGCTGATGGCGATCAGGTGGTGGGTTCGCCTGAATATCTGGTCGATGTGCTGACCGATCAGCCACCCTATGTATCCTTCGCTAAGCCGGGCCGTGATACAAGAGTGACGAACATCGAGGAGGTGTTCATCGAAGTCGAGGCCGAGGATGACTACGGTGTCCGGAACGTGGAGTTGGTCTACTCCATCAACGGCGGGACGGAAGAGAAGCTCTGGTTGTACCAGGGACGAGGCACACGCAAGGAGATCTCAGCCGGCCATACGTTCTATCTGGAGGAAATCGAGCTCGAGCCGGGCGACTTTGTTTCGTATTACGCCAGGGCCTCCGATGATAACGGGGTCACCGGGCGTCAGGTGAGCACCACCGATATTTACTTCATGGAGATTCGGCCGTTCGATCGCAAGTTCCGTCAGGCGGACCAGTCTGGCGGGGGTGGTGGGGCGGGCGGTTTCGACAGCTCGCTTTCGCGACGGCAACGCGACGTAATTGCCGCGACGTTCAAGATGGTCCGTGACCGCGACAAGTACGCGGACAAAGAGTACAACGAAAACCTCGCCACGCTGGCGCTGGCGCAGGGGCGTCTGCGCGAGCAGGTGGAAGCTTTGGTCGCGCGTATCGAGGCCCGGGGTATTGTCGAGCTCGATCCAACCTTCAAGACGATTTCCGAGGCACTCCCCGCCGCCGCCGAGGCGATGCGCGAAGCCGAGGGTCTGCTGGGAGAGCGTCAGGCCGAGCCGGCGCTGGCGCCGGAGCAGCGAGCTCTGCAGCAGCTACAGCGGGCCGAGGCGGCTTTCCGTGAAGTGCAGGTCGCGCAAGGGGAGCAGTCCGGAGGAGGTGGAGGGGGGCCGATGGCGGAGGAGCTGGCTGAGCTGTTCGAACTGGAGCTGGACAAGCAAAGGAATCAGTACGAGAGCGTTCAGCGGGATCGTCAGCAGCAGGCTAACGAGCAGATAGACGAGACGCTGCAGAAGCTGCAGGAGCTGGCGCGCCGGCAGCAGCAGGAGAACGAGCGCCTGCGGGCACGAGCAAATGATTCCAGGTCGCAGGCTGGCGGTGGCGGAGGAGCGCAGCGACAACTGGCAGAAGAGGCAGAGGAGTTAGCCCGGAAGTTGGAGCGGTTGGCCCGCGAGGAGTCGCGGCCGGAGTTGAACCGTTCCGCCAGGCAATTGCGGGAAGCGGCCGAGGACATGCGGCGCGCTTCAGCCAGCAAAGGCAACGCCGGAGTCGCTGAAGGCAACGCGGCCCTCGACCGCTTGAAGGAGGCGCGAAGGCAGCTCGACGCGAACCGATCGGCTGGTTTGCAGCGTGAGGTGGAAGATGCCCAGAGACGGGCAAACCGACTGGCTCAGGAACAGCGCGAAGTGCTGGACGAGGTAGAACGTTTGTCGGAGGCCGCCGCCGGCCGTGGTGAGCGGTTACGCCGCCTAATCGAGCGCAAAGAAGAGATGGCGAGCGAAGTGGCGGAGCTCGAGGGCGAAATCGAAAAGCTTGCCAGGGAGTCGCGCCGCGAGCAACGAGATGCCTCTCGCAAGCTGCAAGAAGCGGCTCGATCGATTCGCGATAGCAAGTTGACGGAAAAGATCCGTTACTCACGGGGTGTGGTGCAACAGCGATCGGACGACTACGTGCGCAACTTCGAGGAGCAGATCGCGCAGGACATCGATACACTGCGCGAGAAGCTGGGATCGGCCCGGGCGGCGATCGGTGAGACGAAGGAGCAGCGGCTGGCTCGAACGCTGGATGAGACACGCGATCTGGCTCGCTCGCTGGAATCATTGGAAGAGCGGACGGGTCAGCAAGCGCAAGCTGCGCAGCCCGCCGAAAGTGGAGGCGCTGAGGGCACCGAGGCCGCCGAGGGCGCGCCGCGTAACGGGGGCGGTCGAGTGGCTGAGGACACGTCGGATGGTTTCCCCGGCTTCACGCCGGAAGAAACACGGCAATTTCAGCGCGAGTTCGGCGAGCGGCGGAGCACGGCGGAGCGCTTGCGCGAGTCGTTGCGAGGCGAAGGGATCGAGGCCGAGGAACTCGAGGGGATCATACAAGGGTTGCGGCGTCTCGAAAACCGGAAGTCTTACGGAGATCCGAGAGGATTGGCAGAGTTGCAGGCCGCCATCATTCGCGAGCTCAAGGACTTCGAGTATCGTCTCAGCCGGCGACTGGGGGAGCAGGGCGAGCGCGAGCTTTTGCTTACCGGCTCTGATGAGGTCCCGCCCGGCTACCGAGAACTTGTCGAGGAGTACTATCGGGCGCTGGCGGGGCAGGGTCGTCGATAGGGGAGACCACATATGGAAGATCGGCGGGTGGCTATCGCCAGTAGCTGGAGCTGAGCCGTGGGGCAGCCCGTTGAATCCATGCAGTTAGCCACGATCGATTTCCATGTCACCTCCCAGTGCAGCCAGGAGTGCCCCTACTGCTGGGGACCGCAAGAGTTCGACGATCCCGTAGATACGGGAACCGCTCTGAGAATCGTTTCACGGGTCAAGGATGTAGGTGCCTCAAGGATCGTCTTCACTGGCGGCGATCCAGTCAAGCGGTTCGACCTTCCCTTGCTGATCCGGCATGCGAAGGAAATCGGGCTAGAAGTCGCTCTGTCCACGACCGGAGATGAAGTCACTCCCACCATTCTCGCCGCAGCCGCCCCATTCCTCGACCTTGTATCCGTGCCGCTGGACGGATCGAACGAGGCGATCAACGCACGCACCAAGAAGCCGGGCCATTTCGCGGCCGTGCTGAGGTTGTTGGGCTGGCTGCGCGAGTACCCGGAGCTCGATGTCAAGGTCGGCACGCCTGTCACGCGGCATAACCTTGAAGATGTTCCGAACATTTTGAACCTCGTCGAGGACTACAGACGCTCCACCGACGCGCGAGTGTTCTACAACGTCTTTCAAGCGTTCCCGCGGGCGATGTCTGCAGTTGACTGGCAGGAACTGCTGGTAAGCGGTGACGAGTTCACTGAGCTGCAGCGACGGCTTGCCGGTCACTCCACCCTCAAGGTGAACTTTCTCGACCATGCGACGCTCGATCGACTTTACGTCATGATCTTCCCTGATGGCAGTCTCGTGATTCCACGGGGCCGCGAGTTCTTCGACTACGGTCCGTTCCTCGAAATAGCTGATTTGCCCGCCGTGCTGACCCGAAGCCAGTTCGATTCGATTAAGCACCTTCAGCACTCACTCGCTTGGAAAAAGAGTCGCTGACCTCTGGTCTCCAAGTCTACACCCTGAGGGATCCGGTGAAGTGAAGCCACGCTTCGCGACGCTCTTACTGTGCTGGAGGCCCGGCGGTTTGCCCGAAGGCGCTAAGCCGCTATAGGACGGGCGCCCGATGCAAATTATACTGTTAGAGAAATCCGGATCGCCTCGGTTTCCGCTTCTTGGCAGTAGCAATAATGATTCAACGTTTGCAGCACTCCTCGTTGTGCAGTAGTCCGCGGCCCTACCTCCACATCTACATGACAAAAGAAGGTGTATCGTGGCAGCGCAGAGTCAGCATCCGACTCTTGTGTCCGCGCGGTTGCGCAGGGCATCGATTGTCGCGTTGACAGTGGCCTTGGCTGGTTGTCAGGAGCCGGCAGGTATCGAGCCAGGGATCGGTATCGCCAGCGACGCGCTGAACAAGTTTGGTAAGGGCCGGGATCACGAGATAGCCGAACTGATCGCGGCTCAAGCACCTGGAAAGCAAGGTCTCGACTACTTCATCCTTCCTTGGAACAGCCGGCAACTGAATCGCATCCCGCAAGATCCGAGGAATCCCCTGACCAAGGACAAAGTGGAACTTGGCCGGTTGCTGTATCACGAAACGGCGCTTGCCGTCAACAATGTGTATCCCTCAGGTCGAGAGGCTTACTCGTGCGCCTCCTGTCATCACGTGCAAGCCGGTTTCCAGGCTAATCTTCCTCAGGGGATCGCGGAGGGTGGCAGCGGGTTCGGGTCGAATGGTGAAGGGCGTACGATGCATCCAGATTACGATTCGGATCCATTCGTACCTGACGTGCAGCCGATCCGCACGCCGACGGTCCTGAACGGTGCCTACCAGGAACTGATGCTTTGGAACGGGCAGTTTGGTGGTGTGGGTGATAACCTGGGCACGGAGGCCAACTGGACGCCTGGATCGCCCAAGGAATCGAACTTCTTGGGTTTGCACGGACTGGAGACACAGGCTCATGCTGGATTGAAAGTGCATCGCATGAGCGACATCGAGGTGTCACGGGTCGCCACAGACCCCACGTACCAGCGGTTGTTTAGGAAAGCCTTCCGAGGAGAGCTGGAGCCCATCAACCGCCTGAACGCGGCCTTGGCGATCGCAGCGTACGAACGGACGGTCCTGGCTAGCCGAGCGCCGTTTCAGAGATGGCTGCGGGGCGACCGCGCTGCGATGTCCAATCAGGAAAAGGCGGGTGCGGCCATCTTTTTTGGCAAGGCAGGCTGCGTCGCTTGCCACACCGGCCCGGCGCTCAATTCGATGGAGTTCCATGCCCTTGGCATGAACGACCTGGATAGAGCGTACGATGTCGGTCGTGTCGATCTGCGGCCGACAGGTGGGACTGTCCCAGCGGACGTGCGCCTAGGCCGTGGCGGATTCACGGGGAGGGCCGAGGACAACTACAAGTTCAAGACGCCACAGCTGTATAATCTGGTTGATAGTCCGTACTACGGGCACGGGGCCACGTTTGCTTCGGTGCGTGAAGTGATCGAGTACATGAACGCGGCCATCCCGGAGAACCCGGCGGTGCCCGTCCCGCAGCTTTCGGCGTATTTCACGCCGCTGGCCCTGCAACCTTCCGAGGTCGACGCGCTGGTCGCGTTTATCGAGAATGCGCTCTATGACGCGGGTCTGGCGCGTTTCGTGCCGAGCCGTTTGCCATCAGGCAACTGCTTCCCGGTGAATGACGAGCAGGCGGTGACGGATCTGGGCTGCTAGCAGCAGCCCAGATTTAGAGCTTACGCGTCTTGACAATGGCGGCGTAGACTCTACAGTTCATTTGTTTAGTACCAGACCGGGATCTCCATCTTTTTGGAGATCCCGGTTGGCTTTTCGGGCTTGTGTGCGCGTCCGGATGTCCTTGTCACGAAAGCCGTTGACTGGCGAGGGCCCGGCGCTGGTGATAACATCGGCCAGACTGAAAAGCCTGTGAACTTCAACGTAGACGGTTGCCGAGTGGCCGGCCGTGCGTGGCGGTTCAGCGCGCCACGGCCGCAGCTAAGCCGATCTTGACACGCGAGGTTGATATGTCAACTCCGTCCCGTCCCAACGCCCAGCTGGTGGCGGAGCTCTATCGGGGTTTCCTAAGAAATCCGGATTCGGTCGATCCGCGCTGGCGGGATGTGTTTCAGCAACTGGACGACGAGGCTCGCTCGTGGCTGGAATCTCTGGATGGCAAGAGAGCGGTGGCGCTGCCCGCCACGGGCCCGGCCTCCGCCGATGCCCGGACTGCGGCTCTCGACTCGGTTAGGGCGCTGATGCTGATTCGGGCCTACCGGGTCCGCGGTCACCTGGAGGCGGATCTCGATCCACTCGGCCTTGCAGCCCAGGAGTCACACCCGGAGTTGGACCCTGTCAGTTATGGTTTCGGCGAAGCGGACATGGATCGGCCGATTTACCTGCACGGTGTCCTCGGTTTGGAGACCGCGACCCTTCGCGAGATCATGCTTGTACTCCGTCGCGACTACTGCGGGAAGATCGGCCTCGAGTTCATGCATCTTCAGGATCCTGACCAAAAAGCCTGGATTCAGATGCGGATGGAAGGCATCGTTCATCGCACTAAACTGAAGAAAGATGCCAAGCTGGAGATCCTCGAGCGACTAACTGCAGCTGAGACTTTCGAGAAGTTCCTCGATCGGAAATACACGGGCACGAAGCGTTTCGGGCTGGACGGCAGCGAATCGGCCTTGCCGGCGCTGGAGACTATCGTCCGGATGGCGGTGGAATTGGATGTCCGGGAAATCGTTGTTGGCATGGCACATCGAGGTCGCCTCAACGTCCTGGCGCATGTGATGCAGAAACCACTGGCGGCGATCTTCCATGAATTCCGCGGCGGTGCGGCGGCGCCGGATGAGATCGGTGGATCCGGCGACGTCAAGTATCACTTGGGAACCTCGACAGATCGCGAGATCGGTGGTAAGCAGGTTCATCTGTCACTCGTTCCGAACCCGTCTCACCTCGAGGCGGTTGACCCGGTCGTGGCAGGGAAGGTGCGCTCGAGCCAGGACCAACACAAAGACGGCCAGCGTTGTCACGTCATGGGCTTGCTGATTCACGGCGACGCTGCGTTCGCCGGGCAGGGAGTCGTCGCCGAAACGCTGCAGTTCACGGACCTAGAAGGATATACGACGGGCGGCTTGATTCACCTCATCATCAACAACCAGATCGGCTTCACGACCAGCCCGGTCGCCGCCCGCTCTGGACCGTACCCATCGGATGTCGCGAAGGCGATCCAGGCGCCGATCGTTCACGTCAATGGCGACGACCCGGAGGCCGTGGTTCTGGCGGCAACGTACGCCGTGCAGTACCGGCAGATTTTCAAACGCGACGTCGTAATCGATCTCTGGTGCTATCGGCGGCACGGCCACAACGAAGCCGACGAGCCCGCCTTCACTCAGCCACTGATGTACGAGAAGATCGACACGCATCCTTCGGTGCGAGAGAGCTACGCCCGGCGTCTAATCGCAGAGGGTGTAACGACGCAGGAAGATGTCGACGCGCTGAGCAAGGGCTGGGAACAGCGGTTGGAAGAGGAGTTCCAGGCATCGAAGAGTTACAAGCCGGAGAAGGCCGATTGGCTGCAGGGTGCATGGTCCGGGCTGGAGCCGATGCCCGGCTACGAAGCACCGCGCGGGCAAACGGGTCTGACGATGCAGACTCTGACTGAGGTAGGTGACGCCCTGACCAGGGTGCCAGGCGGTCTGAACATCAATCGTAAAATCCTTCGCCAACTGAAGGCGAAAAAGAAGATGTTCGATAGCCAAGAAGGCATCGACTGGGCGACCGGCGAGGCACTGGCGTTCGGAACACTGCTGATCGAAGGCCATCCCGTGCGCCTATCTGGCGAAGACAGCAATCGCGGAACTTTTTCTCACCGTCATGCCACTTGGGTCGACCAGCAGACGGAATCGCGCCACATACCGCTCAACCATATCAGAGACCAGCAAGAACAGATCGAGATCATAGATAGCCCGCTGAGCGAATACGGTGTTCTCGGTTTCGAGTATGGGTACGCGATGGATGAGCCGGGCGCACTCGTACTCTGGGAGGCGCAGTTCGGGGACTTCGCCAATGGCGGACAGGTCATCATAGACCAGTTCATCGCAGCCGGCGAGGTCAAGTGGCTTCGAATGTGCGGGCTGGTGATGCTGCTACCTCACGGCTATGAGGGGCAGGGACCTGAACACTCCTCAGCTCGACTCGAGCGCTTCCTGCAACTCTGCGCGGAAGACAACTTGCAGGTGGTCAACTGCACGACACCAGCGAACTATTTCCACGTACTACGCCGGCAGCTGCATCGCAAGTTCCGCAAACCTCTCATTGTCATGACACCGAAATCGCTGCTGCGGCACAAACGGGCGGTGTCGAAGCTTTCCGAGTTCGGCCCGGATACGACGTTCCAGAGAGTCCTTGTGGACGCTCCGGGTAGGCCGGAGAAGGCGAAGCAGTTGGTCTTCTGTAGCGGCAAGGTGTACTACGATCTACTCGATGAGCGTGAAAAGCAGAACGTCAGCGATGTTCATGTCATCCGCTTGGAGCAGCTGTATCCGTTTCCGAAAACCGAGCTCCTGGATGCATTGGCCTCGTACAAGCAGTGTCGATTGGTCTGGTGTCAGGAGGAACCGCAGAACATGGGCGCCTGGGCTTTCGTGAAGGAGCGAATCGCCGAGATCGCGGAGGAAGTAGGTATTGCGGATGCGGAGCCTCGCTTTGTTGGGCGTGCGGCTGCAGCGTCTCCTGCGACCGGCATATACGATCGGCATTTGGAACAGCAAGCCCGACTGGTGGCGGCTGCGCTCGGCGCCGGGTCGGCTGATTCTATAGACGGAAAGCGAGAAGCCGGGCAAGAGGCGAAGAAACGGTCCGATCGCAGCAAGAGCGCGCCTGCGAAGGCGAAGGCGACAGGTCAGCGTCGCGGCACTGGAAAGGGCAAGCGGGGATAGGTCAATGGCCATTGATATCTTGGTGCCCAACCTTGGCGAATCGATAACGGAAGCGACGGTCGCAGTCTGGCTGAAGAAGCCGGGCGATTTCGTATCGGCCGATGAGGTCTTGCTGGAGTTGGAGACTGACAAGGCGACCCTGGAAATACCGGCGCCGAGCGCGGGTGTGCTCAGTGAGGTTCTGGTCGCTGAAGGTGCGGATGTCGAGGTGGGTGCAGTTCTGGGCCGTCTGGACGAATCGGCTGTGAGTAAGGCTGAGCCAGCGCCAGCAGCGTCGAAAAGCAAGAAGTCAGCGGCTCCGCCAAGCGGCGAAGCTGGGGCGGCGGCCGCCCCGGCGCCTCCATCAGCGGCGGCGCCGGTGGGCCTTGACCCCGCGGGCATTCCCCGCAGCGGGCCCGGCGGTCGTGTGACCCTCGATGACCTACAGGGATTCTTCCAGCGGGCGACCCGCGAGGCAGTCGAGCGCTCCGGCCCGGCTGTGCGCAAGCTGATCGCCGATCGCGGCTTGGACCCCTCGCAGATTCCGGCCAGCGGGCGTGACGGTCGACTCACGAAAGACGACGTGTTGGACTACTTGGCCGGCCAAAAGCAGCTGGCAGTGAACCAGTCAGCGGGCGCTGACGCTTTGGCGGCACGGCCGGCAGGCGTCGCTGCCGGAGATCGTCGCGAGGAGCGGGTCCGGATGAGCCGCCTGCGCCGTACGATTGCGACCCGCTTGAAGGAAGCTCAAAACACGGCAGCTATCCTCACGACGTTTAATGAAGCCGACATGAGTGCGGTGATCGCGCTTCGCAAGAGATATCGTGAGGCGTTTGAACAAAGGCACGGCGTGCGGCTTGGTTTCATGTCGTTCTTTGTGAAGGCCGTTGTGGGTGCGCTTCAGGAGATGCCGCGGGTGAATGCGTCGATCGACGGCGACGAGGTCGTATACAAGCACTACTACGATATCGGAATCGCTGTGAGTACCGACGCCGGTCTGAAGGTCCCGGTGATACGTGACGCCGATCAAAAGAGCTTTGCACAAGTAGAAAAGGAAATTGCGGAGTTCGCTGAGAAGGCACGCGACGGCAGCCTGACGCTGGAAGAAATGGAGGGCGGCACCTTTAGCATCAGCAACGGGGGAGTGTTCGGTTCGTTGCTCTCGACGCCGATCCTGAATCCTCCCCAGTCGGCAATCCTAGGATTACACAAGATCCAAGAGCGGCCTGTTGCCGTTGATGGTGAACTGCAGGTGCGCGCAATGATGTATTTGGCGATGTCTTATGATCACCGCCTGATCGACGGACGCGAATCGGTGACATTTCTTGTTCGGGTCAAAGAACTTATCGAGAATCCTGACCGCTTGATGTTGAACGTGTGAGGTTGTGCTGCAATCGATGGCGAAAAACAAACAATACGACGTTGTAATCATTGGCGGCGGACCCGGCGGATATGTCGCAGCGATCCGCGCAGCTCAGCTGGGTATGGAGGTCGCCTGCGTGGAGAAGCGGGGTGCTCTTGGGGGCACGTGCCTGAATGTGGGCTGTATTCCGTCTAAGGCTTTGCTGCACTCCTCGGAGCGTTACGCGGAGTCGCGCCTGCATTTCGCGGAACATGGGATCAAGGTCGGCGAGGTAGGGCTAGATCTGGCCAAGATGATGGCGCGTAAGGACAAGGTGGTTAGCGAGCTGACCAGGGGCGTGGAGTTTCTGTTCAAGAAGAACAAAGTCGAGTACGTGCGTGGCAAGGGTAGCATTGCGGAGCCAGGTGTCGTGGAGGTCGACTTAGCTGAAGGTGGCACCGAGCGCATAGGAACTCAGAACATCATTATCGCCAGTGGGTCGGAAGCGATGCTGTTGCCCGGTATGCGGGTGGATGAAAAGCGGATCGTCACTTCGACCGGGGCTCTGGCGCTGGCGGCGGTACCGGCTCGGTTGATCGTCATCGGCGCCGGCGTGATCGGGTTGGAGTTAGGTTCGGTCTGGTCGCGTCTTGGGGCGAAGGTCACGGTTTTGGAGTTCCTCGATCACATCTTGCCCGGCATGGACAAGGAGATCGGCAAACAGGCACAGCGGATACTAACGAAACAGGGTTTGGAATTCCGGCTGTCCTCTAAGGTGACAGGAGCCAAGAAGAGGAAAGCCGGTGTTGCGGTCGCCGTTGAGCCGACAGGCGGCGGCGGAGCGATGGAGCTAGAAGCGGACGTGGTTCTGGTCGCGATTGGCCGCAAACCGCACACGGACGGGCTCAAACTGGATGACCTGGGAGTGCAGCGGAACGAACGCGGTTTCATAGAGGTGGATGATCACTTCCAGACGAATGTGCCGGGGATCTATGCGATCGGGGACTGCGTGCCGGGACCGATGCTAGCGCACAAGGCGGAGGAAGATGGAAT